>CACYCR010000087.1 GCA_902772935.1 Oscillospiraceae bacterium | reverse complement strand
GCAGTAATCGACGCAGGTGATCAGATGCACCGCGATCGTAAACTTGCTTGTAATCTGCATAATCTCAACCTCCTATGTGCACTATATCACATTTCAGGTATCTTGTCAATGCGATGATGACAAGCAAAACCGCCTCATGCGCGTACGACGCCGATGCGCTGCTGCATATGGTTGCCGTTTTCGATCTCATCTACCATCGCAATGGCGTAGTCGGCATAGCTGATGATGCTTTCACCGCGCGCATTCAGCGTCAGTTCTTCGCCGCCGAGAAGGTAGCTGCCGGTGCGCTCGCCGTCTGCCTGAAAATCACCCGCAGGGCTGACATACGTCCAGTTGACGTCGGTGCATTTCCGAATCTCGTCGAGCGCGACCTGATGGGCTTTGACCACCGGGACCACCGCTTCGGGGAACGGCGTTACATCAAAAACCGTTTTTGTGTGTTCGGGATCGACAAACAGACTTCCTGCGCCGCCGACGATCAGAAGGCGGGTCTTGCTGCCGCGCAGAAGAGCGGCAAGGTGCTTTGCCGCGTCAGAGATCACCTGAACGGTATCCGGTGTCCATGCGCCTGCCGCGTCCACAACGGCATCGAACCCGGCAAGGTCTTCTTTTGTGATGGCGAAAATGTCTTTTGTGACTACGCTTTGAGCATCGGTCTTGTTTTCACTTCTGACAAACACGGTGACGTCCATGCCGCGTTCCACGGCCTCCTTGACGATCAGACGGCCGGCTTTTCCGTTTGCTGCAACAACTGCGATTTTCATGATGAAATCCTCCTGTAAATTTATCTTGTAATCTTTCTGATTACAAGTGAATTATAGCATATGCCGGTGGTCTTGTCAATGGTTTTGTTACAAGTTTTCGAAATTTTTTGATATGAAACATATTTCCTTGACCGGCCGACAAATCCTGTGCGGTTTGTCGTCGGATAAAAGGCGAAAGGACTTGAAAAAAATCATGCTTTTATGGTAAAATACATTGCAGCGGATCTGCCGCGCAGAAGTGAACCGATAAGGAGACTAATGATATGGATACAATGAAGAAAGCAAGACGTGCCGTTCTCGGCGCCTGTATCGCCCTGTTTGCAAACATGGGGCTGAATTCCACCTTTTCCGTTTTTCTGCCGTCGTTTACGGCGCAGTGGGGGGAGGAGAACCTGGCGACCATCGCGCTGTCCGCGACGTTCGGCTGTATCATGACTTTTCTTTGCACCACGTTTTTGTTCAGTGTGCTGCTGAAAAAAACGCAGCCGCGCGTGGTCTTTTTGCTCTGCGGTGTGATTGCCGTGGTGTATTGCCTGCTTTGCAGCTTTGCGTCCGGCATCTGGATGATCATCCTTGCCGGTCTGTTCGGCGGCATCAACCTTGCGTTCGGTACGCACGCGATGGGCGTTGCGACGATTACCCCGTATTTCGGCAGCTACGGCGCAAAAGTCTCCACGATCATTGCGCTCGTGCTCGCGTCCGCCTCTGTCGGTGCAACTGCGTTTTCTTTTTTGCCGGGTGTGCTGCTTGCGGTGATGGCGTGGCGAAAGGTGTATCTGGTGATTATGGCTGTGGTTCTGGTACTCAATGTGATGGCATATGTTATCATCCCGAAACAGGCTGGGCCCGAAACAGGTGCGGCTGCTGCCGTACAGGAAGATGCGATGCCCGGCCTGACCAAAAAGCAGGCGGTCGGCACGCCGTCGTTCTGGCTTGTCTTTTTCGGAATCCTCTTCCTTGCGATTTCCTATCTCGGTATCAGCACCTATATGCCGTCACTGCTGACGACATTCGGTATGACGCAGTCCACCGCATCCGCGATGCAGGGCGTGATGCAGGGCGTTGGGATCCTCTTTGTTTTCCTCGGCGGTACGATCAGCAGCAAGCTCGGCGTCAAGGGCTTGATTCTATTCACGGTGGTACCGCTCGTTGTCGGCGCACTGCTGTACGCGCTGGTCTATCCGAATCTTGCGGTCATCTGGCTGGCGGTGATCTGTTCCGTGCTTTGCGTCACGGGTGCGATGACATCAAACATCTGCCCGGTGATTACGGCGACGCTCTTCGGCAATAAAGACCTCAACGCCATCAATCCCATCTTTTCGGGCGGCGCGTTCTGGGGCGGCGCAGCACTGGCGACCCAGGTGATCGGCCGCATCATCACTGCGACGGGCAGCTTTTCCAAGGGCTATATCACTGCCGCCGGAATCTGTGTTGCCGGTATGGTGCTGCTGTTTGCGGCCCTGGCGGCAAACCCGATGAAAAAAGCGGTCAATCCTTCAAAATAATCAGACGGAGGGTTCCTCATGAATCAGGCAGAACGAAGACAGTATCTGATCCGGACGCTGCTTGCCGAGCAGCCGCAGTACGGCGAAATCGAAATACCTGAGGATCCGCAGGGGCAAAAAGATTTACTGCGTGCGCTGATGAATGTGCGGATGCCGGCGCCGCTCACACAGGATTATCTGAAAATTGAACGGGAATATCTGCAAGAAGAGACGGCGGCGAAGGGAATTACCCGGCTGGAGATGCTGACGCCGGCGGACGGTGACTTGTATCTCTGGCAGGGAGACATTACAACGCTGGCAGTAGACGCCATCGTCAATGCCGCCAATTCGCAGATGCTCGGCTGTTTTCGGCCGCTGCATAATTGCGAGGATAATTGCGTACACAGCGCTGCCGGTCTGCAGCTGCGAAACTACTGCAATACGCTTATGAAGAAACAGGGATTCGAGGAGCCGATCGGGCAGGCGAAGATCACACCCGCGTTCAACCTGCCGTGCAAATATGTATTGCATACCGTCGGGCCGATCGTCAGCGGCCGCCTGACGATGGAACACCGCCGCCTGCTGGCGTCAAGTTATCGCGCGTGTCTGGAACTTGCCGACGCGAACGGTTGCGCGAGCGTTGCCTTCTGCTGCATCTCGACCGGCGTTTTCGGCTTTCCGCAAAAAGAAGCGGCAGAAATCGCACTTCGGACGGTGAGAGACTACAAGAACACGCAGCACAGCCCCATCAAAGTGATCTTCAATGTGTTCAAGGATGAAGACCTTGCGATCTATCAGTCCTTGCTTCGATGAATAACAGCTTTAAAACCTCTTTGCACCTGTCGTCAATGGCAGCTGCGAGGAGGTTTTGCTATGACGAGAACACCAGGGTCCAATAAGAGGAAACTAAAGATATGGGCAGGCCAAAAGCAAAGAGAAGGCAGCGTACATTTTGCGGCAATTCAGGATACCCGAGGCAACTGAATTCACTTGGCATGTATTGCTTTTGCGCAGCGTTTATGCTATAATAATAAGCAGTTTCATACTTCATGTGATTGGTTTTCGGCTTTCAGTGGCAAGTCGACACACCCCGTTTCTCCCATTTCATTCTGCCCGTGTGGACAAAGGAGGCTTTTATATGAAGAAAACAATTATTCGCAGACCCTTGGGCATTCTGCTGTCATTGCTGATGCTGCTGTCTGTATTTGCTGCGGTATCCGTTGCCGCGGCGAGCAACCCCTCCAAAGAGGCAATGCTTGCAAGCATGACCACAGAAGAAAAAATCGCGCAGATGGTGATGCCGACTTTCCGCTACTACAAAGGTGCGGCCGTCACGGCACTCAACCAAAAGATGAAGGCCATCCTCCAAAAACGTGGCTTTGCAGGTGTGATTCTGTTTGCGCAGAACAATGCCTCCACTGCGCAGGCGGTACAGTTGATTGATGAACTGCAGACCGCGAACGCAGCGAAGGCGAACCGTCCGCAGCTTCTGATCTCTGTTGACCAGGAAGGCGCCGGTGTGTCTCGCCTTGCCAGCGGTACGGCGGGTCCCGGCAACATGGCGCTCGGTGCAACGGGGGACAACCGGAATGCATATGACATGGGCAAGATCATCGGGCAGGAGCTTCATGCCGTCGGCTACAACGTCAATTTTGCACCCGTTGTTGACGTCAACAGCAACCCGGCGAACCCCGTTATCGGCGTCCGGTCTTTCTCGGATGATGCAGCAACTGTAGCTGACTTTGCGAGCAATTTCATGAAAGGTCTGCATAGTCAGAGCATCATCACCGCACTGAAGCACTTTCCCGGCCACGGCGATGCAGCAACCGACAGCCATACGGGCCTGCCGCGCATCGAAAAAACCTATGCCGAGCTGCAAGCGAACGAACTTGTACCGTTTACGCGGTGCATCGAAGACGGTGCGGAAATGATCATGACCGCACATATTCAATATCCGTTAATTGAGAAAGCAACCTATGTGTCAAAAAAGGACGGTCGCAGAATTGAACTGCCCGCGACACTTTCCAAAACGATTATCACCGATGTTTTGCGCGGTGATCTCGGATTTGACGGTGTTGTTGTCACAGACTCGATGGGCATGGCCGCTGTTGCGGATCATTTTGCTGTACTGGACACGGCAAAGCTTGCCATTAACGCGGGCGTGGACATGATTCTGATGCCCGTTGATACGGGAACAACTGCAGGCATCGACAAACTGGATCAGTATATCACCGATGTTGCAGCGCTGGCTGACGCCGGTGAAATCTCCATGGAAAATGTTGATTGTGCTGTGATGCGCATTCTGACACTAAAGGAAAAGAAGGGCCTCCTTGCATCCTATCCGGGTGTTAACCTTGCTGCAAAGCAGGCAAATGCAGCCGGCATTGTCGGCAGCGAAGAAAACCACAGGAAAGAGTGGGCGATCGCGCGGAGGGCTGTAACGCTGGTGAAGAATGACATTGACGTTCTTCCGATCAAAACCGCAGAAAAAACGGTGATTCTTGTATCAAAATCCAACGCGGTTATGTCGGGTGAATATGCCATCGAGCTTTTGAAACAGGATGGACGTATTCCCCAAAACATGGATATTTCCGTATTTCTGACTGAAGGGAAATCGCTTAGCGAAATCAAAACTGCTGTCCGTGGGGCTGCGTATGTGATCGCAGTGACGGCACAGTACAGCGAAGCAGATCTGTCCGCGGATCAGTACAAGAATTTGGACAGCGTTGTGAATGATGTCCGCAAAAACGGCGGAAAGCTTGTCTTCATCAGCAGCAATCTGCCGTATGATGTTGCTCGAGTACAAGAGGGCGACGCCATCCTTTTGGCTTATTCGCCCAAAGGTATGACAGCCAAACCGGATTTTTCCGCAGGCGCTGTTGCCACTTACGGTGTCAACATTCCGGCTGCCATCTATTCCGTGTTTGATGTGGATGCTGCTTTCGGCACGCTCCCGGTGAATATTCCGAAGCTCAATGGCAACAACAAGTACACGTCAGATTATCTCTATGAACGCGGATTCGGACTGCAGTACAAAAAAGACACGTCGGATGAACCGGATACGCCGGACACACCAGACACACCGGATACACCTGTTACACCTGTTACACCTGTTACACCTGTGCCCGGCGGCAATCTCTGCAAGTGGGACGGTGAGGACCACGGAACGTCCTTTTGGGGTAAGCTGATCACTACCCTGCACAGTATTCTCTATTTCTTTGCCCACCTGCTCGGCAGAAGATAAAATAATTTGCGCTGCGCAGTCATGATGCAGATGCAAATCAGTTAACAAAACAGGAGGGCGGCAAATGCTGAAATATCTTTTAGTTGTTGCTTTTTTCCTTGCTGTGATTGGATTTCTGGTGTTTATCATCAGGCGAAACAAGGAGATCCAAGCGAACGGCATCGAAACAGATGCTGTGGTGTCTCGCGTCGATGAGAATTCATCGCTGGATGACGGCAGCGTACCATACACCTATTATGTAAAGTATCAGCTGCAGGACGGACAGACAGTCGAAGCCCAGCTGAATCAGTCGACGCAGTACATCGGCGAGGGGACGCACGTCAGAATCAAATACCTGCCGGATAAACCCAAATATGTTCTTCTTGTAAAATAAACAAAAGGCGCGGTACTGTGCAAAAACAGTACCGCGCTGTTTTGTTGTTTGCCCGATGGGCTTTGTCTGGCGCACGATGAAGTGCAACGATTATTTGCCTGCTGCGCTGAACCCGTTTGCGGGTGCGACCGGTGTGATTGCGGTCTTCACGGCTTGCCCGTGTTCGACACGGACAAAGATGCGCTTTCCGCCGAGAATTACGCTGCCTTCTGCCCGGTCGAGGTCTGTTGCTGCAACAGGTGCAACCGTGATATCCGTAAACCCGGCGCTGCCCGGCTTTTGTCGGATGCCGAGGATGTATGTAAACAGATATTCTGTCACTGCACCGAACATTGGGTGATTCGACGATTCTTCGTTGTGCCACATTTCCCAAAGCGTTGTTGCGCCGGCCTGCATCATATGGCGGAAAGAAGCATCGCCGTCATTGGTGAGCAGGTGCAGTGCGTCATTGGCTTTGCCCAACGCAAACAGCGCTTTAACGACCAGCGGCGTTCCGAAAATGCCGGTGTCAAAAGTGCCGAGCGTTCTGTACCGCTGCACAAGGTTTTCTTTTGTGCGCTGATCGCCGAGACCGAGATCGAGCGCGAACGCATCGGCACCGCAGACGCCGCCGCAGAATGAGCCGGTCGCCGGATCAAAATAGCGGTCGAGCAGTGCCTTTTCCGCTTGTTTCTCACGCGATTGCAACAATGAAAGATCAGCATCTTTTCCGAGTAATGGCGCAATCTCCATAACCTGCCGCAGGGCGCGGATGTAAAAATAAGTGTTCACATACGGTTCTGGAATTGCAACGCCCTGTTCGTACTGATGCGGCGTGCACCAGTCGCCGAGGCACCAGCCGTCTTTTTCTTCCCGCATGACAATGTGGTCGTTGCCGCGCGTCGCCATATAGTCGAGGTATTTTTTCATGCGGGGATAGTATTCTTCCAAAACGGACATATCACCGTAGAATTTCCAATACCGATACGGGACTTCCACAATGGCGCAGCCCCAGCCACCTGGACCGCCGCCGCCGCCGTAAAACGGCGCGGTATGCTGTACGTGACCGCTGTAAATATCCTGACAGTCGGCGATGTCGCACATCCATTTTTGATAGAGCGCTTTTGCGTCAAACATTGTCATTGCTGCTGCGGCGGTCAACTGTCCGTCACCGGTGTAGCCGAGGCGTTCGCGGTGCGGACAATCGGACGGCACACAGGTGTGGATGTTGCTTTGCTGTGTACGGATATACGCATCAAACAGCCAGTTGAGCACATTGTCGGAACAGCGGAAGGTCGCTGTGACCGGCACATCGGACGCTGCCACGGCGAAATACAGCAGGTCTGCCTTGCCTGTGACCTCCACATATCGTCCCGCGTGCCAGAGAAAGTGCGGCAGCAGTACGGTCTCTTTGCCGATGCCTGCACCGCCGCAGCGAAAGACATCCGTGCTCAGACGGTGACTGCCGCCGGTGGAACTGAAATTCAGAGAACCGTCTTCCTGCAGGTTTTCGGCATAGCGGACGGTGACGCGGTCGTTCTTTTTTGCGCTGTCACAGAATTTCAGCACGGCAAAGCCAGCCACGTTTTCACCGAGGTCGTAAATTGTTCGGTCGCCGAAGACCGACAGCACTGCTGCGTTTTCAATGCGCCGCAAAACGCGGTCCGGCGGACAGGGCTGCTTTTGTATAAGGGTATAGGGGCGTGGCACCTTCTTGACCGGCCGACAAGCGGGATGATTGAGCGGGCAGGTGAAAAAGTCATCGCTTAACAGTCGCAGATCCTGCTCTTCGCCGAAATACATACTGCTTTTGGTGATAAAGCTCGGACGGAACACACCGCCGTCTCCGGAGGTGAAGACACGCACACTGCCGTCTTTTGCGTGGACGGTGAGCGTAAAGCAAAGCTTCTTTTCACCGTAAGGCAAAATGCCCTCATTTTCACATTCCCACTGTCCGTACCAACCATCACCGATGTGGACGGCCAAGGCGTTCAGGCCGCTTCTTGCTGCGGCAGACAGGTCATAATCCAGGTAATAGGAGCGATGACAGAATGTATCATGCAGGGGATAATGCAGCTTTGAAAAATCCTGCGCGTTGTAGTTTGTCCACGCCGGGACGTAGAGGTCCTCCGCGATGCGTGCGCCGTTGAGATAGACCTCCAGGAATCCATGTGTCAGGATTCGCAGCGTCACGCGATCAATCTCTTTCGGAAAGCAAAAGTCGTTCCGATAGAGAATCACGTTGTGATCGCTGTCGAATCCGACCCACGGCACACCTTCCAGCGCGGAAGACTTTGCCATGCGCAGAAACGTCTTCCCGTTTTCCTGCTCGAAAACGCCGCAGCGATAATAGCCGCGCTGCTCGTAAGCGATGATGTCTTCTTCTTTCACTCGAAGATATGTAATCTCCTTGGCAAAAGGCGCATCCATTGTTGTCCCTCTTTTCCTATTGGGCAGATGCTTTTGCAAAGCGGAACGATGAAAAGCGCACCGCTTCATCTGCCTCGCTTTTGAACACAAAGCACAGTCCATGTGTGCCGGCGGTGTTTTTCAGCGGAATCTCAAACGTTTGATACTTGTCAAAGCCGCCCGTATGCTCTACGGTGCAAACCCCGAGCCGTTCGCCCAGCGGCGTTTCTTTGCGCACCTCTACTTTACAGGGGGTCTCATTGCCGTTGGATACGTCAAGATAGATGGTTGTGTTTTTTTGCATATGATGGATCTTCGGGAAGGTCAGATGCATCCCGTTTTGAATGCCGCGCAGCTCAAAACCGTCTGCGTTCTCCTTTTTGACAATCCCGTCCGATGCGTCAAAGAACCATTCGCCCCTGATCTCATCCCAGGTTGCGTCATATTGTCCGACGCCGACCTTTTTGATAAATTCGTCACTTGTCAGTTCGCCATTATCCTTACGGTGCGCATAGACGATTTTCATTGTGCGGAAATAGCGGTCCAACGGTTCGCCGGAGCCGTAGTTTTCCGGCACGGCGTATGTGAAATAAGTCTGGTTATGGAAGGTGAAGAATGTACCGTGGTCGGTGAAGCAGTCACGCATGATTTTTCCGCGATACGTATACGGGCCGTAGATATTGTCACTCGTTGCATAGTCGCCCTCATGGGAGTTGAGGTAATAGACGCCATCGAACTTTGTCAGCCAGCAGGCGTCATTGATCCAGGTATGTTCAATCTCCACCATCCGCGGCTCCTCCGCCAGCGAGATCATATCCTCATTCAGCCGAGCAATATAATAGTGGTCGCCGTTCAATGTATAGCCCCACATGATATACGGCGTTTTGTTTTCGTCGTCGTCAATAAAAACGGTTGGATCATACGATGGCGTTTCGGCAAGGCGCGGCGGCAAAAGCGGCTTGCCCAGCACATCCTTGTACGGACCTGCCGGACCGTTTTCGCTGACCAGCACACCGGTCTGATTCTGTGCTTGGCAGAAATAGAAATAATATTTGCCGTTCCGCTCAGCAGCATCGGTTGCATAGCATTCCTGGCATGGGCCGAGGAAGGTATCCTCCGGCTGAATCGTCGTTTCCAGCTTCCAGTTGACCAGATCGTCGGACGAAAAGATCTGCCAGTCATCCATACGGAAGATCGGTTGTCCCGGGCCGTAGTCATGGCTGGAAAACAGATAAGCCCTGCCGTTAAAAATGTGCACATGGGGATCACACACGCCCATGTTCGGGAAAATGCGAGTAAAATCGCCGCCTGTCAGATTCGTTTCGTCCACTTCCTTTTCTGCTTCTCGTTTTGGAAAAATCTGTTTGAGCCACGCGCCAATGCGCGTAAAGCAGTCTTTGAGCGATTGCAGCAGCGACGGCTTTTTTGCCGGTGTGATGCGGATTGCCCAGTCTGTCGATGTGGGTTTGTCTCCAAGGCTGTATGTGCCGAGCGCAGTCGATTTGAACGTGCCGCTTTCGCCGTATTCACCGGCTATCGGATCGAACCATTGATAGTCATAGCACGTTGACGGTTTCAGGTGCCCGAGGGTACCGGTTTCGATACCGCCTTGTTCCGTTGTGTTGGGGCGTTCGGCGACGGACGGATCGGTAAACGAGTAGAAATACAGCACCCGCTCACTGCCGTCGTTGTTTGCGGCACAGATGCCGTGGACGCCGGTGTGGGGCATAAACCAGGATTCGTTGTCAAACCGTGGGATCAGCTCCCACCACTTGCCGTCTTCCAGAAACTGTCGCATATAACCGGACTGATAGGCGCTCGGCAGGTCCAGCGCCGTCTGCCACGTACAGGCCTGTTTCTCTGCGGCGGTAATGACGTCTACGCCGTCATCGGTGTCATCGGTTTTTCCGTAGGGGTTTTTGTAACTCCAGGTGTCCTGTCCGCCCCATCCGTAGCCGTACATGCCGCTAAGATACGCGGCCCAGCCCTGCATGCGCGCGCCGAAGTTCTTTGTCCAAAGATAGCAGTAACGCCCTTCATAGTTGATGGCAGGCTTGCCTTGCGAATTATACCAGTAGTCCTTGGCAATGCTCCAGTCGCCATTTCCGGTGAGCGACGGTGACCACTGCGCGGCATAGAATGTATGCGCCGGTACATCGCGGAACGCGGAAGGTGCCGTCGCCGGTGCAAAGACGTTCCGGTTTTCCGTATTGTAGTTGCCGTGACCGTAGGCGGCGGTGATTTCCGCAAACTCCTGATGCGCCGTCAGCGGATGGCTGTGCATGTCGTATTTGTCGATATACTGCGCGACGAGCTTGTAGGGATTGTTCAGCGCGTTCCACTGCGGATGGTCACCGCGCTCCCAATAGAAATCATTGTCGACCTCCTGCCCGAGCGTCCACATCACCGGGTAGGCGCCGAAGCGCGCAACCCAGTAGCGGCAAAGCCGTTCAAGATAGCCTTTCGCCGCATCGGAGAGATCGTTGATCGTCACGTCCTTTCCGTCTACGATGCCGGTGACCGGCGTCCCGGTGAACCCGCCATGGTTCTCAATCAGACGCATCATATCGGCCGGATAAAAGAACGCGGCGTTGGCGTGGGTCAAACCGGCGTTGGCGATGATTTGAAACTTTTCGTCATAGGCACAAAAACCGGCAAGATCTGCCGCCGTCACGCTGTCGGTCAGATTGAACTGTTCGCCGATGGGTTCGCTTTGCCAGACCGAAAAGCCCTGTGCGGCACGTTTTGCGGCGATTTCGCGAACCATCTCCGGCGTCTCATCACCAAGGCTCCAATGTGTGTCCCCGAGATAAAAGAACGGTGTCCCGTCCGCATAAGTAAAATACTTCTTCCCCGCACCGGTGGTCACAAAGCCGCGTCTATATACGTCGAGTGTTCCGGTGTAAGCCGTACATTCAATTGTGCCGGTTCTGCCGTGCAATCCGCTGTCGGCAGAATCAGAACAGACGGTCTGATATACCCATGTGCCTTCTGCCGGACAGGCAACACGCGCCTTCCAGATGTTTTCACCGTCCCAAAAGCAGGGAATCGTAAATTGCTTTCCATTCCCGATGAGCAGTAAGTCCATCGTAATATCGGCAAAGGGATCAGTGTAGTCCTTTCTGCTTTGGAACGTCAGCTCCAAGCAGCGCCACTGCTGCGTTTCCACCGCCGGCACAGCCGGGTCGACCGCGGGCGTTGCGGTTGCAGGCAGGCCCTTTTCTGGCAGCGGGGCAGGTTTTTCCACGGCTGTTTCATCTGTTTTATGAAAACAGTTGACGACACGGGCATAGAAACACGAAAGATGATCTTTCAGTGTACTAAAAGCGTTGATCGAAAACAGCTGGGACGTATCCCGGTTTACTGCCGCTGCAGAAACTGCCGAACCGCTCAGAATGCCGGCAGTAAGCAGCACACAAAGGACCTTTCGCAACATTCGGGTTTTGCGGAAATATATAGGAAACCCTCCTTTTTGGCTTTTTTGAAAAAAGATATTTTAAAATACTATTGCGAAAATAAAAGAAAACGCCCACGAATCAGTACCAACACTTGATTTTAGGACGTTTAAATTGGCAGGGGCAGAAGGACTTGAACCCTCGGCACGCGGTTTTGGAGACCGCTGCTCTACCAACTGAGCTATACCCCTATATTCTTTTCTGGTGGGCCATCAGGGACTCGAACCCCGGACCGACCGGTTATGAGCCGGTTGCTCTAACCAACTGAGCTAATGGCCCATGCCGTTTAACGCAATTGAGTATAGCAGAACGAAGAAAAAACGTCAAGCGTTTTTTGAAAAAAGATCGGGTGCGGCGGTGCATGGCGATGCTTTGTGGAATTTGCCGAAAAATGCACGGTTTTTTCTACAGGTGGAAATCTGGCGCTTTTCATTGACTGTCCTTTCGGTTTCGTTTATAATGAATCTGTACTATTGTACAATTTTCACAAGGAAAAGAGGACTTTGCATGAGTAAACAACCGGTAAGTGCAGCAAAGCTGAACACTTACACGAAAAAAGAATTGGCTGGATATTTAACGGGTTTGGCCGGTCAGAATATTATCTACAATATTATCGGTACCGGTTTGGCGTTTTACTTCCAGAGCGTTATCTTCATTCCCGCAATGGCTTACTCCCTGATCTTCGCACTGGCGCGCGTGTGGGATGCGATCAACGACCCGATGATGGGGACCATCGTCGATAAAACCCGCACCAAATGGGGTAAGTGTAAACCGTATCTGCTCTTTGTTCCTGTGGTGATTTTGGTGACAACGATTTTGCCGTTCCTCAACGGAATGTATGCAGAGCCGAATGAACTGCATGAGGTTGAGGTACAGGATCCGACCGCATATGTTGCATACGTGGAAAGCGACCTGACCAAGGAACTGGAGTATGAAGGCGTAACCTATCTGTTTGTTCCCGTTGATGGCAGTTGGGAGCTGAAAAAAGATGAAAACGGCAAGACCCTGATGGACGAAGAAGGCAACATTGTCAAGAACAAGGTCATGATCTATACGGCCGATGACAAGGCGCCGGTAACCGATAAGGCGCTTGCCGAAACGATCCTGCAGGAATTCCAAAGCGAACTCGGTTTTGTCAAGAAGACCGGATTCAAGGCCATTTTAATCGTTGCCTGGGCTGCGATCTCCTACATCCTTTGGGGCATGACCTATACCATCGGTGACATTCCGCTGTGGGGTGTGACCTCGCTGATGACCGAAGACCAGGGCGACCGTGCGAAGGCGCTCACCCTTGCCCGTGCCGTAGCAAACGTCGGTATGATCGGAACACTGTTTACGATGATTGCACCTGCGTTCCAGGGCATGTTCAAAGCGCAGGGAATGGATGAAGCGCACTCGCTGCGGATGGCATATATTGCGCTGGCTGTGGTCATGACTGTCTTCGCGTCCGTTCTGTTCCAGTTTGCCGGCCTTTCCGTCAAGGAGCGCGTTGCGCCGCAGAACAAGAAGACTTATACCATCAAGGAAAACTTTAAGATTATGTTCGGCAACAAGCCGTTCCGGCAGATCCTCATTTCCGGCATTCTCCGCAGTCCCATCCAACTGCTCGGCATCATTGCTATGACGCTCGTCATGTATTACTTCTTCGACATGGATATCAACAGAGCGTTGTTCACCGAGGATGGTCTGAACATCTCTCTTGTTCTGAAAATTCTCATTCTTGTTGTCGGCCTGTTCGGCGGCATGATCGGCTTCCCGCTTTGTGTTCCCAAACTCATCCAAAAATACGAAAAGAAGAAACTGTATAATTTCTTCACGTTGGTCGGTGCAATTCCGTTTGCCTTGATTTTCGTCTTCTTCTTGATTTCCAAAGGCGATATTCTGACATGGGTCGGAATGAGCGTCATGAGCGTCCTCTTCTTCATGGCCGCTGCCGCCATGGGTTCGTTGAACGTGCTGCAGTCGGTTATGATTGCAGACTGCGTGGACTATGAGGAATATACAAACGGTATCCGCCCGGACGGCGTGTTCTTCTCCGGCCAGTCCTTTATCACGAAGCTGTCCGCAGGTATTGCGTCCCTGATCTCCGGCGCTGTGTATGCGATCGTACAGTTCTCCGGAAAGAATGTTGCACTTTTGAATAACGCGCTTGCCAACGGCGCGGACTTCAAGACCTACAACGACGGTAAATATGCCGCTGCCATGTTTTTCCTGATTTCCATTCCGCCGGCAATCGGCATGCTGCTTGCAGCCATCCCGACCTGGAAATACGCGCTGCCCGATGACGAGCATACCCGCATTCTTAACGAGTTGAACGCAAAACGTAACGCAGCATCTGTTGAAGCTGCTGAATAAGAAAACACATCCGAAACGCCGCTGCGCTTTGCAGCGGCGTTATTGTTTTACAGTTTGTTTTTGAAATAATTCTGATTCGGAAATTACATTATTCGCGCATATGATAGAATATATATGGAGTTTTATACGCAAATACGGTAAAACGACAATTTATTTATGAAAAGGGGAAATACACATGGGACTTATTAAAGCCGGAATCGGTGCGCTTGGCGGAACGCTTGCGGATCAGTGGAAAGAGTTTTTCTATTGCGATGCGCTTGACAAGGATACGCTTGTTGTCAAAGGCCAGAAACGGACGTCTTCACGTTCGTCCAATACCAGAGCCAGCGACAATATTATTTCCAACGGATCCGGCATTGCCGTCGCGGACGGTCAGTGCATGATCATTGTGGAGCAGGGAAAGATTGTTGAGGTCTGCGCGGAGCCGGGTCAGTTCACCTATGACACGTCGACGGAACCGTCCATTTTCGCGGGCAGTCTCGGCGAAAGCATCCGTGAGAGCTTCCGTACACTCGGCCGCCGTTTCACCTTCGGCGGTGACACCGGAAAGGATCAGCGGGTCTATTACTTCAACACCAAAGAGATTCTCGATAACAAATTCGGCACGCCGACGCCGATCATGTTCCGCATCGTAGACAGCAGAATCAATCTGGACATGGAATGTGACGTGCGCTGCAACGGTGTCTATTCTTACCGCATTGTTGACCCCATTTTGTTCTACACCAACGTCTGCGCAAACGTGACCGATGAGTATCGCCGCGAGGAGATTGACGGTCAGCTGAAGACGGAATTCGTGGATGCACTGGCAAGCGGCTTCGGTGCGCTGACCAGTCTTGAACTGCGTCCGTCGCAGATCAACAGCCACACGAAAGAGCTCAAGGACGCGATGAACCGCGAACTGTCCGCGCAGTGGGCGCAGCTGCGCGGTCTGACGATCGTTTCCATCGCACTGAACCCGGTGTCGATTTCCGAAGAGGATGCCGAATACCTCAAACGCTATCAGCGCGGTTATACGACTGGCCTCAATCCCGGTATGGCGGGCGGCGTAATGGTCGACGCTATGTCCGGCGCCATGGGCGACGCCGCGAGTAATCCGGGCGGCGCCATGAACGGCTTTGTCGGCATGGGCATGGGTATGAACATGATGGGCGGCCAGGCGACCAATCTGTTTGCCATGGGACAGCAGCAACAGCAAGCGCAGCAGCAACAGCCGCCGGTACAGCCGCAGCAGCCCGCAAACGGTTGGACTTGTGCCTGCGGTGCACAGGCGACCGGCAACTTCTGCCCGAACTGCGGCCAGCCGAAACCGGCGCCGGCAGCGGCTGACGGTTGGAAATGCGCAAACTGCGGGACAATGAATCAGGGCAGATTCTGCCAGAACTGCGGTCAGCCGAAGCCTGCAGGCGCACCGGTCTATCGCTGCGACAAATGCGGCTGGACGCCGGAGGATCCGCACAATCCACCGCGCTTCTGCCCGGAATGCGGCGATCCGTTCAACGATGCCGATAAGCAGTGAGTTGTGCGGAATACGCAGCGAAATAATCAGCGGAAAGAGGGAGTCCTATGCCTGATATTTTAGATTATAAGTGTCCGCAGTGCGGCGGCAAACTGGAATTTGACGCCGGATTACAAAAAATGAAATGCCCGTATTGCGACGGCGTTTTTGAAATGGATGCGCTCAAGAAGAAAGATGACGGTCTCGAGACCGGGACGCCGGATGCGCCGCAGCCGGCAGCGTCCGACGCCGCATGGGAAACCCCGTCGGAGCAATGGCAGGACAGCGGTTTTTCCGCCTATGTCTGCAAATCCTGCGGCGGCGAGATCATCAGCGACGAGAACACGATCGCGACGTCCTGCCCGTATTGCGGGAATCCTGTTGTGCTCGCGGGCCGTGTCTCCGGCATGCTGAAGCCGCAATATGTCATTCCCTTCAAGCTTGACAAAAAAGAGGCAAAGGCGCAGCTGAAGAAATTTGTTTCGTCAAAGAAGTTTGCGCCGTCGTTGTTCAAAAGCGAAAATAAACTGGAAGAAATCAAGGGCATCTATGTCCCATACTGGCTCTTTGATTCCAAAACCGACGCGGCGATGCAGTTCACCGGGACCCGGGTGCGCACCTGGTCGGATCGGGACTACAACTATACGGAAACCAGCTTTTTTGATGTCTTTCGTGCCGGAAGCATGCGTTTTGAGAACATCCCCGTGGATGGGTCGACAAAGATGCCGGACGACCTGATGGAATCGCTGGAACCGTTTGATTTCCGTGAAGCGGTCGATTTCCAGACGGCGTATTTGTCCGGCTATCTCGCGGACAAATATGATGTATCTGCGGAAACAAGTGCGCAGCGGGCAAATGAGCGTACCGAGGCGAGCGCGGTTTCCGCGTTGCGTGATACGGTCACCGGCTATGCCACCGTGACTGCAAAAGAGCAGGATATTCACATTTCCGACGGGCAGTCCAAATATGCACTCTACCCGGTGTGGCTGCTCAACACAACGTACAACGGTAAAAAATATACCTTTGCCATGAACGGACAGACCGGAAAATTCATCGGAAACCTTCCGATTTCCGGCGGAAAACTTGCCGCCTTTTTCGGCGGTCTTTCGGCCGGCATCGGCGCTGTCGTGTTCGTACTCGGCATGGTTGCCGGACTGTTTTAAGGGGGTGGCGAGATGAAACGAGTTGCATCCATTCTGGTTTGTTTCGTCCTCCTGTGTACGCTGGCGCTGCCGGCATACGCGGCACAGCTGCCGTATGTCTCCATTGACGCAGCACTCACGGACAGTGACGCCGCAACAATCACCGAGATTGAACAAAACATAGAAGACAGCTACGGCTTTGAAGTTGCTTTTCTGCTCGACGGTGCGAAGGCGGGCGGCGAGGACTTTCAGACCGACGTCAGAACCTTTATGTATGAGGCGACGCAGTCGCCGGACGCGCTGGTCTTCGGTGTCTCTGCCGACAGCTATTATATCTACGGCATCGGAAAAGCGAACCAGTATTTTACAAGTGATGACGCGGATACGCTGTATGCAGCGATCCGGGACGCGGACGAAAGCGGCGACGCGGCGAGTGCGGCTGTCCTGTTCTATCAGGCGGTGAACAAGCTCGCAGCAAAGCGTGCGAAGACGCTGAACAGCAGCGCTGCGATTTCGAAGACGATCTCAACCGTTCGTTTTGCACGGCTGGAGGATCAGGCGGATCTGCTGACAACGCAGGAAGAAAGCGCAATGCTTGCAAAGCTCGATGAGATCAGTGAGCGGCAGCAGTTCGACGTTGTAGTCGTCACTACACAAAGCACCGCGGGTAAAACGCCGGAAGCTTTTGCCGATGATTATTTCGATTATAACGGCTTCGGCTTTGGCGACAGCAAAGACGGCTGTCTGCTGCTGGTCAGCATGGCGGAGCGCGACTGGCACGTTTCGACCAGCGGCTTCGGCGAAACCGCGATGGACGAAGATTATTCACGCAGCTATCTTTCGATGGCGGGCTTCAATTCTGCACTGAGCGGCGGCGATTACAGCGAAGCGTTCAACATCTTCGCCGATTTCGCAGACGATTTTGTAACGGAGGCGAAGACGAACAAACCTTACAGCCGGCATCACCGCGTCAATGACGCGAAGAACAAGGCTGTTGGCGCTCTGGTCTCTTTGCTGATCGGCATGGTCATTGCGGCAATCATCACCGTCAGCAAAAAGCACAGTTATACGAAGGCGGTACACAAGCAGGAGAACGCCGGACAGTATCTTGTTCCCGGCAGTCTTGTGCTGCGGGAAGAACGCGATCAGTTCCTGTATACCAATGTGACGCGCACCGCAAAACCAAAGGATACGGATAGTCACAGCGGCGGTGGCGGATACAGCTCCGGCCACCACACCAGCTCATCCGGCTCCAGCCACGGCGGCTTCGGCGGAAAGTTCTGATATGTACATAAAAAACCGGCAGGGCGCAAGCCCTGCCGGTTCTTTTTGTTTCGCGTTTATGCGGCAATCTTCTGATACTTGTAGGTCCAGATGCTGCTGCTGCTGCCGCCCTCAAATTGATAATCATTGACATGCTTGAGCAGGTTGCCGACTTTGTCGTAGGTATAGGTGTCGACGTCTTTGGTGGTTCCGTCATGACCTTTGAAGATGCTGATTTCCTGCGTCAGATTTCCTTTTTTGTCGTACGCATAGGTTATAGTCGTTTTGCTGTTGTCGTATTTGTTGCTTGATTTCAATGTGCTCGCCTGCTTAAGCGTTTTGCCTTTGCTGTCAATGACATAGGATGTTGCGGTTGAACTGTAAGAACCGTCTTCAAATTTTCTTTTGGCAACCTCTTTGGTTGTGTGTCCGTTGCGGTCGTGTGTGAAGACAATGGTTTCGGTTGATGAAAGATGCTGGTTGCCGGTGCTTGTTTCAACACGCTTGGTCAACAGTCCTTTTTTGTTGTAGGTGTAGACCGTGACCAACTTGTCCTTATCGCCGGCGGAGGACGCATCGGTCAGAACGATTTTGACCGGATCGCCTTTTTCGTTATAGGCGGTGCTGTAGGTATTTTTGCTCCAGGTATTGTCTTCATAATCGGTTCGGCTGCTGCGCTTGATTTCTTCGCCTTTGCTGTTGTAAGCAATGGTCGTCACCGAAACGCCGGTGCTGAAATAATTGACTTCTTTGACCGGGTTCCCTTTTTTATCATACGTATATTTGACCGTGTATGATTCCTCGCCGGCGGAAACCTTTTCCTGAATCATGTTTCCTTTTTTGTCATAAGTATAGAGGGTGACGGTTTTGTTGGATTCGCCGTCGCTGTTTTTGAAAACATAGGTCTCTTTGGCAATCTTACCGTTTTTGCCGTAGACGAAGGCTGTTGTGCTTGTGCTGGTATAATCGCTGTTCTTGTACGTATCGACTTCCTTGAGCAGCGTGCCCTGCTTGTTATAGGAACGTGTGGTGGTTATGGTTTCGCCGGAGCTGTTTTTATAGGTTTCCTTTGTACGGACGTACCCTTTGGCAAGTCCGTACGGCTGATCGCCGCCGGCGTCACCGTAAGCGAGCGCTGCGGGTACGCAGAACGACAGCAGCATCAGCACGGTAAGAGAAATGGCAAGAATTCGTTTTACATTCATAAGGCATTCTCCTTTTTTTCAAGATACTACTATTATACCATATTCTGATAAAAAGTGTAGCGCTTGCGCAAATCTTCATCGCAAAATGCCGGCACTTTTCTGTAAAAAATATCAACTGCAATTTGTATAAAATGATGAATCCCTGCTGCGGTATAACGACCGTATTCGCGCATCGGAAATCGGCACGCTTTTCCGAAAAGGGACTTGATAATTTTCTGTTTCGGCGATATAATAAAATCAAATAAAGAACGATGCCGCACGGCAGAAAGGATATACACATGAGCAAAACCTATCTCGATTATTTCAAAGACCTTTGCGCAATTCCGCACGGTTCCGGCAATACGGCGAAAATCGCGGATTACTGCGAAACGTTCGCAAAACAGCAGGGACTGGATTATATTCGCGAATCCTGCGGTAATATGATCATTTTCAAACCCGGTCAGCACGGCGGTGAAGCTGCGGCGCCGGTCATTTTGCAAGGGCACCTCGATATGGTCTGCGTCAAGACCGCCGATTGCCCGATTGATTTTTTGCGCGACGGATTGACCTTGGAAGAAAACGGCGATTTTCTTTCGGCGAAGGGGACCTCTCTTGGTGGTGACGACGGCATTGCCGTGGCGTACGCCCTTTCTATTCTCGCCGACAAAACGCTGCGTCACCCGCCGCTGCAGGTGCTGTTTACGATTGATGAGGAAACCGGTATGGAGGGTGCGCTGGCGCTTGACCCGACGCCGCTGACCGCGCGGCAGCTCATTAATGTTGACTCCGAAGAAGAGGGGACGCTGCTGGCGGCCTGCGCCGGCGGTATGCGTGCCGATCTGCACTTTGTCGGTGTCCGCGGCAAGGCGGACGGTGCTTTCTTTGCGGTTGCGCTGCGGCAGCTTGCCGGCGGCCATTCCGGCACGGAAATTGACAAGGGCAGACAAAACGCAAATTTGCTTTTGGCACAGTTGCTGAAAGACGCAGGCATTGTGCAGCTTGCAGCCTTCAACGGCGGCAGCGCGGACAATGCGATCGCGTCCGGCGCGTCGGCAATTGTTGCGGCGGACGACGCAGCACTGCAGGCAATCCGTTCGGCGTTCGCGGCGAAGAAAGACACCTTCTGTCCGGAAGATCGTTCTGCGGTGTTGGATATTGCCCCGGTTGCAACCGATCGTGCGTTTACCGCAGCGGATACCAAGCGGTTGCTCGATTTGCTTTGCAGCGTGCCGAACGGGGTGTTGTCCATGAGTGACCACAATCCCGGTCTTGTGCAGACCTCGCTGAACCTTGGCACAGTCGAAACAGACGGCGACAGTGTGACGCTCGGTTTTGCCCTGCGCAGCAGCGTGGAGCAGGAAAAAACCGCCATGCTCGAGAAACTGACCGCCTGTGCAAAAGCGCACGGTGTTTCCGTGACCACCTACGGTGCGTACCCCGCCTGGGAGTACAAAGAAAACAGCCGCCTGCGGGATACCTTCTGCGCGGTCTATCAGGCACAGTATGGCAAGCCGATGGCCGTGACGGAGATTCATGCGGGGCTGGAGTGCGGTATCTTCAGCGGAAAACTGCCGGGACTCGATTGCGTCAGTATGGGTCCGGATATTTATGATATTCATTCAACCGATGAGCGGCTGTCCCTGTCCTCCGCAAAGCGGACGTTTGCACTGCTGTGCGGTGTTCTGGAAAAGCTCGCTGCGCAGAATTGACACAAAATGTCTCTTTTGAGACAAATCTACGCTGCGTAGACAAATTCTCCAACTGCGATGTTGCGTTTTTTGCCCCTGCATCGTAGAATCAAGGTGTCCGGACAAAGAACTGACAGATGGAGGAATGACAGATGGAAAAACATACCATGGGCGCGCTGATGGCGGCACTGCGAAAAGCAAAGGGTCTGACCCAGCAGGATGTGGCAGACCGGCTGCTGGTATCCAACAAAACAATCAGCAAATGGGAGCGCGACGACGGCTGCCCCGATATTTCGATGCTGCCGGCGATTGCGGAGCTGTATGGCATCACAGTCGATGAACTGCTGCGCGGCGAAGTGAAGAGCGACAGCAAACCCGTCACCGAAGGCGCAGAACAGCGCACCGAACAGCAGCGGCAGTATCTGATGGACGCCGCCCGCGTGCGGTTTCGGAGCTTTTCCGTGGTGGGTCTGTGCCTCGGCATTTTATCTCCCGTGGCGGCAATCGAGGTGGGGCTCGGCTTTTTTCGCTGTTATTTGGCGCTTGGTGCGGCGGCGGTGTTCGCTGCGGCAGCACTAATGATACAGGTTATTGCAGTCAACAAATACATTTTTATGCTCGGTCGCGGTGGAGAAGCGATGCCGTCCGAAGCGCTGCGCCCCTATTATCGGACGCTGAAAATCGCATGTTTCCTGACGGGCTCGGCGGTTTTGTTCGGTCTTTGCGTCGGTATTGGCGGAACGATTGGCTGCCCCGACGGTTTTTCCTATAATAATCTGGTACTGGAATCGCCGTGGGTCTACCTGGTGTGGCTGGTGTTGAGCGGCATCGCGTATGCGGTTCTCAGCGCAGCCATCGGCAAAAGGACGGATCCGATACAGCATCCGCTGTTCTCACGTCGTGCAAAGGGGGTCATCGCCGTTGGTCTGGTCGTACTGACAGCAGCTTGCGCTGTGGGGCCGTATCTTTATGAAACGGCGGCTGCAAAAGAAACGTATACATTTCAGAGTGAAGCACAAAAGACGGCGTTTGAAGAGTGGTTCGAGGGTGAAAAACTCTTGCTGCTGCAGACGAACTCTGCCGAGCGAACACTGTATTTGTTCGGTACGGCCGTAGCGGAACCCGACATACAATATGATCATGATCTATTGGAAAATGCGGAATGCTATCCTGCCGAAGACCTGACACCACCGCTGCGCATCAAAGACTTCGATGCCGGCGCGCCGGTTTCGGTTTTGGCATTTTCAACCGTAGCGCAGATGCAAGCCTTTGCCGATGAAAACTGTGTCGACTATGCAGCCCTGGAAGGTATGCCTGTTACAGACATGCAATACATTGTCGAAACCTCCGACACCGCAGTGACTTATCAGAGCTACTTGGTGAACTATTCCGCTTTTGCAGCGATGCTTTTTGCGCTTGCGGCGGATGCCGTGTGGCTTGCGGCGTGGTTTGCGGTCGGCATGGTGCGGCGAAAGAAAGAAAAAAGTGCATAAAATGAACGGCAGCCAAGCTAACCCTTGACTGCCGCTTTTATTTGACTTTTCTCATACCACCTGAAACAGATAAAACTTCAGGTAATCTGTTTCAGGCACATTCCAGAGAATCGGGTGGTCGGGAGACTGCTGCCGCGCTTCGATCTGCCGCAGTTCTATGCAGGCGTCTGCGGCGGCGGAACGGAGCATCTTCCGAAACAGGTCATCTGTCATGAAGTGCGAGCACGAGCAGGTGGCGAGATACCCGCCGCGGGGCAGCAGCTTCATTGCTTTCATGTTGATCTCCTTGTAACCGCGCTCTGCATTTTTGACAGTGCTGCTGCTTTTGGTAAAGGCCGGCGGGTCGAGAATGATATAATCATAGGTGCGGTCGTTCTTCTCATACAGCTCCGTCAGCAAATCAAACACGTTGGCACAAAGAAAATCCACATTGGAAAGGCCGTTGCGCGCGGCATTCGCTTTTGTCAGGTCAATTGCGTCCTGCGAGATGTCCACGGCGGTAACGCGGGCTGCGCCCATTTTTGCGCAGTTGAGCGCAAAGGCGCCGGTGTGCGTGAAGCAATCAAGCACCGTTTTGCCTGCGGCAAGTCTGCCGGCAGCAAGGCGGTTGTATTTCTGGTCGAGGAAGAAGCCGGTCTTTTGACCGTGTATGTAGTCCACGGCATAACGGATGCCGTTCTCCGTGATCTCGGTGACGCCGGATGCGTCGGTGCGCAGACCGGTACCGGGAAAGAATCCGACGGTCTGTGGTAGCCCTTCTTTTTCACGCAGCGCAACGTCGTTGCGTTCATAGAGCGCAGTGATTTGTTCGCCCATGCCGCGCAGAATCTGTATGAGAGCTTCAAAGATCCCCGTTTTGCGCTGCTCAATGCCGAGCGACAGCACCTGTGCGACGAGGATATCGCCGAAGCGGTCCACCGTCAGACCGGGCAGGCCGTCTGCTTCGCCAAAGATGAGCCGGCAGCAGGCAAAGTCGCTGCCCATGACGGTTTTGCGGTACGCTACGGCGTACTGCAACCGCCGCGCAAAAAACGCGTCGTCAAAGCGGTCGTTTGCGTTTTTGGAAAGAATGCGCACCCGGATTCGGGAATGGTTGTTGAAAAAACCGGAGCCGAGATAGCGTCCTTTTTTGGAAAGCACGTCAACGATTTCGCCGTCCTGCGGCGTTGTGCTTTCGGCGGTGATTTCGGCGTCGTAGACCCAGACGTGGCCGCCACGCAAAAAACGTTCGCCTTTTTCGCTGATGATGAAGTACGGATAGGTTCTGCTTGTTTTCATGAAATCTCCTTATTCTTTTGCGGATGTTGCTTCACTGCCGGCGGTTTCCGCATTTTTCTTTGCGGTTTCGTACATCGCCGCAATCTCATCGAAGTGACTGTAGTTTTCCTGCTGCGCGAGCAGACGTCTGGCGTCGTTGTAGGGGCGGGCGGCACGGTTGAACCGTGCAAATTCGTCCATGAGCGCCTTTTCTTCTTTTTGCGTTTGCTTCTTTTCTTCCTGCAGGCTGCGGACGGCGGCTTTGCTCATGGCAACCTGATCGTTTCGCTTGGCTTTACGGGCGGCGTTCTGTGCCTGCACCGCGTCGAAGATCTGCGCGTCAAGCGCGTCTTCTCTGTCGAAAAGGGCGGTCAGCGCTGCCATATCCGGCGCGACAAACGGCGTCTTTTCGCCGTAATACTTGTCAAAAGCTTTTTTGGCGGCGATGCGTTTTTTCGCAAAGTCCAAATCAAAGGTCCGCAGCGCCTTTTCATCTTCTGTCTGCTTCGGCAGTGTGCGTGCTGCGGCAAGGGCACGATAGGCTTCGGAAAGATCGATTCGGCGGATGCTGTCCAGCCCGTCGGTTAAAAACGCGGTGTAGACAGCAATCTGATGCTGCATCAGCGGCGTTGTGAATTTGTCCAGCTCTTTGCAGACAAATTTCGAAATGTCGATCTCGTCATTGTATTCGCGGTCGGCGCGACGCTGTTTCCGTCCAGCGGCTTTGTTGATGGATCGCGGCGTCATCTCGGCCTTTTGCCGGGCGTCTTCCACCAGCTCGATCGCCTCAACGATCTGCGCGTCATGCAGGGCGTTGTTGCCGTAGTCTTCAAACAGGGCGCGGATCTTCAGTACGCGGATCACGCTCTTTTGCTTCTTTTCGGAGAAGTCGTAGAAGAAATAAGGGACAAGATTGAGGAAGGCGCCGAGGCCCGCCATGAGGATCAGCGCGGACAGCATTTTATAGAACAGACCGGGTTCGCCGGTGTTGACGTCAAGAATGTCAAAGGGCTGCGCATAACCATTGCCCTCATAGACGCCGAAATGCTTTTCCACGGCGGGCAGGACGGAGGAGGTCAGCAGTGTCACAAGGTTGCCGATGGTCGAAACCGTGGCGAACATCCCGTCGATGCGTTCGCCGCTGCGGTACTGCTGATAATCCCGGATGTCCGCCTGAATGGCCGGGGTCGTGATCTGCTCAAACGCAGACACCATGGAATTCAGGTAGATGCAGAAGAACAGCCACCAGATGTTTTTCATATTGACAAGCATGAGCAGAATGAACGCAATGTTCAGGGCGTTCATGCCGATAAGGGTATGCTTTTTGCCAATTTTACGGATGACGATTGGTGCGAGCAGCATGCCCCAGAGGGCAGCATTGCCGGTGAGGGTGTTAATGAGCGCCAGCGTTTCACCCTCGCAGGTATGTCCGTACGTGTAGGACCAGGCGAGGATATTCTGATAGGCAAGCTCCAGAAAGCCGAGCCAGCCGGCCAGCGCGATGATCCAGAAGTATTTGTTCTTGGCAACTTCTTTGAAGGAGTCGATGAAGCTGATCTGAATGGTGTGCGTCTTTGCCTGCACGATCTTTTCCTGCGTGTTTGCGTAAACAACGATGGTCAGCAGAATGCCGATGACAGAAAACACGGGATAGGAGAAGCGGTAGACGCGGATATCATAAAGATTGTTGTCCGCAAAATACTTTGCCACGAGCGGACCGGTGATGTTCATGATCGACGGCGCGAGCGAATAGACGATGGATTTGATTGCAAGCACGTCGGTGCGCTCCTGCGTGCTCGGTGACAGCACATGGATCAGATTGGTATACGCGTCGTTGAAGAACCAGTAAAAGAACTGCAGCAGCAGATTGAACAGCAGCACCAGCGCGCAGGTGGCAACATAAGCTGTGGTTCGGCCGAAGAGTGTTCCGTGGAATATTTCGCCGAGCTTTTCATAGGGGAACCAGACATACGCCATGGAGATGACCGCGGTCGGAATGCCCATCGACAGCAGATAGGGACGGTATTTGCCGCCTTTGCCGCGGGTGTTGTCTACCATCTGCGCCCGCAGCGCCGTCAGCGGGATGTTGGCGAGTGTTGCAATCAGATACAGAATGTACATATCGGTGGGCGCAACGCCGATGGCGCCGCCGACGATCATGTTTGTTGTACTGACCAGCAGTGTGCTGCCGACAGTGATGACAAAGTAAGCGCCGATGCCGCCAAACGCATAGGACGCGATTTCCTTGAACGTCATGTATTTTCCTTTGGGCGGGACGCGCCAGTATTGCCGGACGTCACCGACAAGATTGCGTGCTTTTGTTGCAAGATTCGCAGTTGCCATGGCGGTTTCCTCTCTCTTCGATTATTAGATTTTTATTATACCATAGCTTTTGGCATTTGTCACGGTATTGGTTGACATTTTCCGCTTTTTTGCTATAATTTATAGAAACAATGCAAATGACAGTAAAGGAGCAGGCAACTTATGGAAAATCCGAAGGTTCAGTTCACAATGGAAAACGGCGGCACATTCACGCTGGAACTTTATCCCGCGTATGCGCCCGCGACGGTTGAAAACTTCCTGGCACTCGTGGAACGCGGTTATTATACCGGCACAACGTTCCATCGCGTGTATCCCGGCTTTATGGCGCAGGGCGGCGAAGGCGCGCCGACAGCGTCCGTCAAGGGCGAGTTTGCGTCCAATGGCTTTGCGCAGAACACGCTTTCACATCAGCGCGGTGTGGTTTCCATGGCGCGCACGGCCGTACCCGATTCCGCGTCGAGCCAGTTTTTCATCTGCTACGATGATGCGTCCTTCCTGGACGGGGATTACGCCGCCTTCGGCAAGGTGATCGACGGTATGGAGATTGTGGATGCCTTCTGCGAGATCCCGCGGACGTTCAACGGCATGGACCGGATTACGACCGCGCCGATGGAAGACATTGTGATTGCCGCAGCGAAGCGCCTGTAAAGAAACAAAAAAATAAAAAAATTGAAAGAAAGCCCTTGACGAACGGTACGATTTGTGCTAAAATGCTTGTACCTCTGTATGAGGGCTTTCTTTTTGTGCCCTGATTCAGAGGGAGGCCTTAGGCGTCCGCCTTGCGGATGCCGCCAATATTCCGATAATGGAGGTGCCGTTCATGCGAGTAAAGGTTACATTATCTTGCACGGAGTGCAAACAGAGAAACTACAACACGATGAAAAACAAAAAGAATAACCCCGACCGGCTGGAGATGAACAAGTATTGCAGATTCTGCAAGAAACATACGCTCCACAAGGAAACAAAATAATTACGGGAGGTAAATTGCATGGCTGACAAAGAGAAAAAAGCTCTTTCTTCCGACGTTGACAAGGCCGCAACCGACGAAAGCAAAGCAGCAGAAAAAGTTGCAAAAGCCGCAAAAGGCAGTAGCAAAAAGTCAGATCGTCCAGGCTTTTTTGCCCGTGCAGGCAAGAGTACGAAACGCTTTTTCAAGGACTTCAGAGGCGAGACGAAAAAGATTGTCTGGCCAGACGCAAAGATGGTTCTGAAGAGCACCGGCGTTGTTCTGCTTGTCGTAGCAATCGTATCGATCATCATCTACGGTATTGACCAGGGTCTTTCGGCGGGTATCACCGGGCTGAAAAAGCTCGCGACCAACGATACCTCGGTTTCCGAAACGGTAGATGGCGAACAGACCGAAGCGGAAGGTGAAAGCGAAAACGCAGACGCCGAAACGACGGAAAAGACGACCGCTGCAGAAGACAAGAAAGAAGACGAAAACAAAGAAACAACCGAAGCGACTTCTGAAAAAACTACAGAAGAAGCGACGACGGAACCGACTTCCGAAGAAGCGGAAAGCACGGAAGCAGAAACGATTGAGGCAAAATAAGTAGTTGGAGCAGGAGGTATAACGATGGCAGATAACGCCAGATGGTTTGTTGTACACACCTATTCGGGCTATGAAAACAAAGTAGCCTCAAACATTGAGACTGTCGTTGAAAACCGGAAAATGCAGGATGAGATCCTCGAGGTCCGGATTCCGATGGAAAAGGTGACGGAGATCAAAGACGATCAGAAAAAAGAGGTCGAGCGCAAGCTCTTCCCCGGCTACGTACTGGTCAAGGTTGCCTGCTCTTATCGCAGACGAAGCGAATTTGAAGACGAAGAACTTGCCATGACGGACGAAGCATGGTATGTCATTCGCAACACAAGAGGCGTCACAGGGTTCGTCGGACCGGGAAGCAAACCGGTTCCCCTTACGGACGAAGAGGTCAAGGCGCTCGGTATCGAAAAGAAATCCGTGGAAGTGTCTTACAAGGTCGGCGATCTTGTCAACATCCTTTCCGGTCCGTTCGACGGCTACAGCGGTATCGTGGACAGCATCGATCTGACAAAAGAGATCGTGGTTGTCATGATTTCCATGCTCGGCCGAGAGACGCCGGTGGAACTTGATCTCAATCAAATCGAAGCCGCAATCGGCTAAAAAACAACGGTAAGTGATAATCACAGCGAAACGCTGTTTTTATGACGAGGGAGCATCGCTCCCTGTGGGAGATCCGTAAATACATTGAAGACGGATCGCCATAACCACATTATTTTGGAGGTGCAAAAAATGGCTCAAAAGGTCGTAGGCTTAATTAAGCTCCAAATTCCCGCAGGAAAGGCAACTCCGGCGCCGCCCGTCGGTCCGGCACTCGGTCAGCACGGCGTCAACATCATGGCTTTCACGAAGGAATTCAACGAGCGCACAAAGAATGACATCGGTCTCATCATTCCGGTTGTCATCACAGTTTACGCCGACCACACATTCTCATTCGTAACGAAGACGCCGCCGGCAGCAGTCCTCATCAAGAAGGCATGCGGCATTGACAGCGGTTCCGGCGTTCCGAACAAAACAAAGGTCGCAACAATTACCACTGAACAGGTCAGAAAGATCGCAGAGCAGAAAATGCCCGACTTGAACGCTGCAACCATCGAGACCGCGATGAGCATGATCGCCGGTACCTGCCGCAGCATGGGCGTTGTTGT
>CACYCR010000086.1 GCA_902772935.1 Oscillospiraceae bacterium | reverse complement strand
CCGCAGGCCTTTGCTTTCGGCAGCCATTTTCTGATTGCTCTTGCATTGACGTCCAGAAAACGCAACCGGCTGTGGATCGTGTCGCCGTTCTTTTCGTGCCAGATCGGATGAACGACCAGATACCGCGCACCAAGCACAGAAGCTGCCTCAATGGAGCGACCGATCAGGTCGCCGGCATCTGCTTCGCCGGGCGCATGCGCATGGGTATAGACGATTCCTTTTTCATCTGCACGCGCTTTCAACGATTTCGCCCAATCCAGATAGGCATCACCGAGGAAGGGCGAACCGTCAAACACCCAGTAGTCAAAACCCATGTCAATTGCGTCATAACCGAGTGCAGACAGCCGATCAATCGCTTTTTCCGCCGGATAGCCGTCTTCAAAAACGTCGGTTGTTGTGACGATACGCGGCATCAGACGGATCACCTGTGAGCCGTCTTTTGCGACATAATTTTTCTTTACGCCGAGTTCCTCCATCCACGCTCGAACCTCAAGCGTTTTCAGATTGCCGTTGCGGTTATCCCACACCCAGGAGGGCGTCGGCCAAAGGCAGACTTCCGGAGATACAGCTTCGTAAAAGGCTCTGTCGCAGCCGTCCTGTCCGTGGTGCGCCATTTTACAGAAGTCACAATCCAGCAGACCGGAATCTTTCCAATTCTGCAGTGCCATGTTTCCTGCCGGTACACCGGCGTCACCGGTGAACATTACGCTTGTGCCGGCAAGATCCATTCGCGCGATGAACGAACTGTCATTGCAGGATTTAAAAGCCGGGTTAAATACATAGAGTACAGTGAATTTAGCTGCGCCAATATGGAACACGTCGCCTTCCTGCAAAATCTGCTCTCTATCGGCAAACATCGGACGCAGACGCTGATATTCCTGCACATTGTTCTCAGATTCTTCGTCATTCACGTCGGCGTAGAAGCCAACCGGTGCGTAATTCAGCAGTACTTTGTCAAACGTCAGTGCATGCGGATGATTTTCCACCACTTCATAGAAGACCTGCACGTGGTCGTCATGCGGATGTGACAGGAACCATGCATCAATATGCGGTTTTTTCTGACCGGTGACCGCCCGGAGATATGCCAAAAAATACGGGGTTTCAAAACGGTGACCGCCATCAAACACAATCACCTTGCCATCTTCGGTGGTAATGATAAAACTGTCGGCAATTGTGTCCTCCACAGATTTCAGCATATGGATCGCATTGGTATTCATGGTGTTTTTCACGCCTTCCCTTTGTACCTGAAGGTTTTGTTTGATTTGTGAAAACAGATTTTTCAGTTGATTCCACAAATTTGTAAAAAACGCGGAAATGCGACTGCCGAAATCGCCTGCAAAAGCAGATTCCTCCCTATCGGCTGCGACACGTCCGGGATCCGATACCATCTGCATGTGCCCCGGTACTGCAAGAGACCAGACCGGCAGCAACAAAAGCAGGCACAGCAGCAAGCTCAAAACGCGTCTAAAATGCTTTTTCGTACGACCTTTCATTCAGATGTTCCTCCCCTTTCAATCGTTTTCCGAATAAATATCGGAGGTTAGCCCGCCACTGCATTTTTCAGCGGATACGTCACTTCACACATGCTGCCGTCTTCTTCATCGTCAACCACCCATTCGTTGGTATAAAAGTTACGACCGCGCAGCGTGATTTCGTTTTCATACAGTTCCACTTCCAGGCCAATGCCGCTGCGATCAAAGATTTCGTTGTCGTCTTTTCCGGCGAGATCGGTCAGGCGCGGCAGATATGTTTCGGCAAAACCATCGCTGGTATGGAAGGACCAAAACAGCATCAGCGGCATATGCGTATGCCCGACGAAGCAGAACAGGTCGTTTGTTTCATTGTATTCTGCAAGCATCTTTGTCAGACGGTCGGTGTACTTCCCATCGGCATCCACCACATCGTCAGTCGGATAATGGGAGAAAACAAAAGCCGGCTTGCCGCTCTTTGCGGCTTCCGAAAGAACGCCTTCCAGCCAGGTGAACTGTTCTTCACTCATATACATTTCATAAACTTCCTGCGCCTCCATGCCGAGGACAATGAAATAATAACCGTCAATGACTTCATAATAATACGGGTGCGAAAGCTTTTTGTTAAAGAACGCAGCCGTATAATCATACCAGCGATTCTGCAGCTTTTTATAGTCACCCTCGCCGTTGCCGATATCATGATTGCCGACAACCGGCAATACGGTCTCATTGCGAAGATGCAGCGCAATTGCGCCGTGGAAGAGTGTGTTTTCAATGACCTGTCCGTTCATTGTGCTGTCACCAAGGAAAACGATGGCGGCATTTTTGCTCTTGTTCTTCTTTACATTCTGCAAAGACTGCGCGAAAATCTTATAGCGCGGAAAGTTGTTGCCCTCCACATGAACATCGGAAAGCACAGAGAAGTGCAGCTTAAGGTTTTCGGGATCTTTGACATCATAGGGTTTTCCTTTGCTGATGCCTGCCGGGAGCAGCAAAACCACTGCCACAAACAGTGACATGAGTTTCAGAATGATCGATTTGAATGACATACGACTCTTCCTTTCACATTTTTTTGTTTATTATACCATTTTTTGTCCAACAAATGTCCAACAAACGCCGAAAAATTTTATAAACAATCTGTAAATTTTATTCACTTTTCATCGACGGGCAAGAAAAAGTTCAAAAGACGTGTTTTATAATCCGGCGCAAGATCATACGCGGCGTGACCGTATCCTTCAGACAGAAACAGTATCGTCGGTGTGTTCGGCGACAGATGCGCGGCGATTTCATCTGACGATGCAGCACCGAGCACCGCATCGTCCCGATCCCCCAGCACAAGCACCGGGCAGCGAATTTTGCAAAGGTCATTCAGAACGGAAAAGTCCCGGATACTTTCGGCGAGCGTAATGAATCGCGTAAACTCCGCAGCTGTCACACTTCTGCCCGCAAACGTCAGCGCCGCTTTGTATTTTTCAAACACCGCGGGCGGATAGATGTGTGCGCCGAAGTCCCGATAGAGCGCTGCACCATCCTGCGCAGATGCAAGATGAATCCAGTATTCAACCGTCTGAAACTGCTCCGAACTGACAGACGCCGCTGAAGAACCGACCGCCAGTTTTTTCACAAGATCCGGATAATTGATCGCAAGCGTCATCGCAATCATACCGCCCTGTGATGCCCCGAACAGACAGACGCTACGCAGACCGAGTGCATACAGCGCAGCGGCAGTGTCATCCGCCATCGCGTGAATATCATAAGTCGGCGGCAGCGTTTCTCTGCGATCAAAAACATATACCGTAAAATCTTCTGCCAAAGGTGCATATACCGAAGCCACAGCTTCAGCAAGACCGATGACGCTCTGTACGCTGAGTCCGGGCAGAATCACCAGTGGCGCTTTGCCTGTGCCGAAGCGAAAATAACGCATTTGAAATGTGTTTGTACATACCTGATCTACAGAAACCTGCATCATTTTTCCTCCTGTTGTTCGGGATGCCTTGCAGCATTTTAATCTTGTAAAAACAGTTTAACAAAAAGCAGCGATAATAGCATGCAATCCTTATACCATATTCAAAAAAAGCACCCCCGTCCGTATGGGGGTGCAACTGAACACAATCAGCGTTTGATGATTTCTTCGCGCTTCGGTCCGTTGGATACATAGGCGATTTTGACACCAATCTCTTTTTCGATGAAATTCACATAATCCTGCGCAGCCTGCGGGAGTTTGTCAAATTCCTTGATACCGCGGATATCGCAGTGCCAGCCGTCAAGCGTCACCAGCACGGGCTTCGCTTTTTTCAGAAGCGGAGTCACCGGGAAGTCCTTCGTCACAACGCCGTCGATTTCATAGCCGACGCAGACGCTGATCTTTTCAAGATAAGACAGGCAGTCCAGCGCCGTCAACACCACCTGTGTCGCGCCCTGCACTTCACAGCCGTACCGCGTTGCAACACAGTCAAACCAGCCCATGCGGCGGGGTCTGCCGGTGGTTGCGCCGAATTCGCCCTTATCGCCGCCGTGAATCCGCATTTCCTGCGCCTCTTCGCCGAAGATCTCACTGACAAATTCGCCGGCGCCGACAGCGGAAGAGTACGCCTTTGTGATGACGCAGACGTCCTTGATCTCATACGGCGGGATGCCTGCGCCGATGGCACCGTATCCCGCAAGGGTGGAGGACGACGTGACCATCGGATAAATGCCGTGATCCGGATCTTTCAGGGAACCGAGCTGTCCTTCCAGCAAAACGGTCTTGCCTTCTTTGATCGCCTGCCGCAGCAGCTTTCCGGTATCGCAGACATAAGGTGCAATCATGCTGCGGTATTCCATCAGCTTTTCAAATACGGAATCCGCCGACAGCAACGGTTTATGATATACATTTTCCAGAATCAGGTTCTTCACCTGCAGAACGCGTTCAATCTTTTCTTTGAGATAGTCCTCGTCGAACAGTTCGCAGATCTGGAAACCGATCTTCGCATATTTGTCAGAATAAAACGGTGCAATGCCGCTTTTTGTGGAACCGAACGCCCGGTCCGCAAGCCGCTCTTCTTCATAGGTATCCAGCAGCACATGATACGGCATCATGATCTGGCAGCGCTCACTGATTTTCAGGTTGACCTGCGGCACACCGCCGTCCAGTACCGACTGAATCTCTTTGAACAGCTTTTCCACATCCAGCGCGACGCCGTTGGCGATCACGTTGATGACATCGGGATAGCAGACACCCGACGGCAGCTGATGCAGCGCAAACCGACCGTAATTGTTGATGATTGTGTGTCCGGCATTCGCGCCGCCCTGAAAGCGGACCACGATATCGGATGCCGCGGCAAACATATCTGTAATCTTACCTTTTCCTTCGTCGCCCCAGTTTGCGCCGACAATTGCTCTGACCATAAAAATGACCTCCTGTTTCTGTCCGCTTCTTTTGAAGCAGTGCTTTTCAAAACAATTTATTATACAATACTTTCGAAGTTGCGTCAACCGTTCGCTGCCGATTTCTTAAGCTTTTCTGAAATTCTTTTTGTTTTGTAAAAAAGGGGTTGCGAAAAACTGCAGTTTCATGTAAAATAGAAAATACTTAAATCACTTTTAAGGATATTGGAGAGAAAGCAATGGATGATTTTTATTTCAATGATCGTTCCGACAAGGACCGCAGACCGAAGCGGCCGGGAAAAAACGATCTCTTTTCCGTTGAGCCGGAAACAGAACTCCCACCTAAAAAAGAAAACTTCGTAGTTCATCTGCCGGAAAGTGAGCGTGAGAGCATCGTCCCGAACCGCACACCGAAGGGACAGCCGCTTGCCGCAAAAGAACATACGCCCGCCGGTCCGCCGGAATATACGCCTGTTCAATTTCCCACGCAGAATCCGCCTGCGACGCCAGCCCGCACCGGTCAACCGCGGCAACAGCCATCCGGCGGTATACAGACACAGCGGCCACAACAGCAAGTGCAGCACCGGCCGCAGCAACCGTCCCGTTCGCCCGGTCAGCGGCAACCATATCCGACGCAGCGGACACAGCAAAACCGCCCGGCACAGCGCAATACGCCGCCGAAACGCCGAAAGAAGCGCAGTGCCGGAAAAATCATTGTCGCTGTCATCTGCATTTTGCTTGTTGTCTGCCTGCTCGGCGGATTCGCCTACGGATACAGCGCCATCGGTCATCTGCATTATGACAAACAATTTGTCGATCAGAATGCGTATGTCGATGAAAGCACGCTCATGACCGGCGGCGGTGTCAAAAACATTCTTCTGCTCGGCAGCGACGCACGCGGCGACGTACAGGGACAGCGTACCGACACCATGCTGATCTGTTCCATCGACAGCAAGCATCATAAAGTCAAGCTCACTTCCCTGCTGCGCGACTCCTATGTTTACATTCCGTCCAAAGGCTACAGCACCAAGCTCAACGCAGCCTTCAGCTACGGCGGTCCGCAGCTGCTGCTGGATACGATCGAGTATAACTTCAAGATCAAGCTCGATGGCTACATTCTGATTGACTTTGAAGGGTTCACAAGACTGATCGACCTGATGGGCGGCCTTGATATTGACGGCGTGACGGAAGCGGAAGCGAAATATCTGCGCGAAACGGTCAAGATCCTCTACGCCAAAGAAGGCAAGAACCATTTTTCCGGCGCAGCAGCGCTTTGGTACTGCCGGATCCGCTACCTGGACAATGACTTCAAACGTACGGAGCGTCAGCGCAAGGTCATCGGCGCCATCGTCAAGCAGGCTGTCAAGACAAAACCGGCGCGAATGCAGATGATCATCAAGAAAGTGCTGCCGAAGATCTCGACCAGCCTGACACAGCCGGAAGTGCTGACCACAGGCATCTCCGCCGTATTCAACTACATCGGCGGTGAAAATCCGCAGCATCAGGTTCCCGCAGACGGCACCTGGAGCAACCAGCGTATCAACGGCGCCGCAGTGCTCAAGCTCGACACCGAAGAGAACATCCGGCTGCTGAAAGCATTCATCTATGAATAAAGCAAAACCGCCGTTCGTATCAAACCGGACGGCGGCTGTATTTTAATCATATAATAACGGAGCAAGGCTGTACCCTGCTCCGTTGTTTTTGTTTTCGGCTTACCAACCGAAGTTGCCGAAGTATTCTTTAAAGAAATCTTCAAAGCTGCCGGCGCCGCCGTAATTATAGCCGTTGACGGACTCTGTTGTTGTTTCTTCTTCCACGCCCTTGTCTTCAACCAGCGTAATGGTCACATCAAACGTGGACGTCTTATAGGTGCGGCTTTCCACGCGGCACAAGGTCAGCGTCAGCGTGTCACCCACAGCACCGGTGTTAATCAGATCCAGCAGCACGCTGGAATCATCCATCTTCTTTCCGTTGACGGCAATGATGAGGTCACCGACCTGTGCATTTGTCTTGGAAAGGGAGGAATCTGTGGAAATACCGGCGATCACAAGAGAACCTGCCGGCAGGCCCTTGATCGCAACCACCATGCTGTAAAGCTGATAAGAACTGACCGAGGCGTACTGAATACCAAGCTTCGGACGGTTCGGTACGTATTTATACTGGATCAGGCTTTCCACGATCGGTTTCACAACGGACATCGGAACAGCAAAGCCCATACCTTCATAATCCGTATCCGCGATCTTGGACGAGTTGATGCCGATGACCTGACCGGCGGAATTGACAAGCGCACCGCCGGAGTTGCCCGGGTTGATTGCTGCGTTGTGCTGAATGCAGGTCATGGTGTACGTGGAAGAGACGGAACGGTCGATTGCGGAAACAATGCCGTTGGTGATGGAACCGAAGTATTCGGATCCGCCGGGATTGCCGATGGCATAGACGGTTTCACCGACGCGCAGGCTGTCGGAATTGCCGAACTCTGCCGCAGGCAGATCGTTTGCTTCGACCTTCAGAACACCGATATCCGTTCTGGTATCATAAGCAACCAGCTCGGCCTCATACCGTTTTTCGTCAAGGGTCAGGATGCCGTACGTGTATTTGCCGCCGCTGACAACATGTGCGCAGGTAATGATATAGGTGTACTTGCCGGAGGCATCCTTGTTCATGATGACGCCGGAGCCTTCACCGGCAAGTTTGCCGTTGCTGTAAACCATCACACCGACCACGGACTTCCGGCATTTTTCGGCAACCTGCACTGAAGACAGTGCTTCAACGTTCGCACTGTTCGTCGTTCCGTAATCAATGGCAGCATCGCCCTGGGTCGTCTGTTTTTCCGAAACCGAATCGCTCTGTTCCGTCGGGAGCCGGTTTTCCTGTCCCGTATGCACTTTTCCGATATATACACCGACGATTGCTGCAAAGGCAACCACGACGGCAAGAATCAGAATCACGATTGCAACGACGGGCCCTTTGCTTTTCTTTTTCTTCGGCGGCGTTGTGCGCGGGTTGTTATATCCATAGGGCTGATAGGTCGGTCCGTTTTGCTGCGGACGGTTGCTGTAGGGCGAACCGTAAGGAGAAGCACCGAACGGATCCTGCCGCGGCTGCTGCGGCCTTCCGTAAAACGGATTTGTCGGCTGCGCGGGCTGCTGCGGTGCCTCGGGATGCGTGGGTGCATCCGGTGTCTGCGTATCAAAGCTCTGCGGCTCTGCCGGTTTATTCAGGTCTGCAGCGGATTGCGGCTGCTGGTCTTCCGGCGTATAGGCGCCGTTTTCGTTTTCGTAATTGTCTGACATAAAAATCACCAATGCCTTTCTGCCCGTGAAGAAGAAACGGTTTCGGCATAACGGGCGTACCGATTTTTCTGTGTTTCTTTAAATATGTTTTACCATGAAATGCTAAAAAGAAGTTAAAAACAATCGTTAAATAAACTTAAAAAAATCTATGAACATCAATACGGTAATTCGAAGGAAAACTCGGTGTATTCGCCTTCTTCGCTGCGGGCCTGAATTTCGCCGTCGTGCATATTGATGATCGTTTTGACGATATACAAGCCGAGGCCGACGCCTTTGACATCAAAGGAACGGGACTTATCCACCTTATAAAACCGTTCGAAAATCCGCGACAGTTCTTCATTCGAAACGCCTGCGCCGGTATTCCGGATGGTAACCGTTGTTTTCTTGCCGGTGTTTTCGGCAAAAATGCTGATCGTGCCGTCCTGCGGTGTAAATTTCACCGCATTGTCCAACAGGTTATAGATGACCTGCTGCAGCAGATCCCGGTCCGCCTTGATAAAGACGCTGCCGACATTTTCAAAGCCGTCGATGGTGATCGATTTTTCGTTGATGACCCATTCGAAGGACAGCAGCGTTTCAAAGATCTGGTTCACCACGTCATAGCGCTGCGGACTGAGGGCCACCTCCCCTGCTTCAATTTTGGAAAGGTTCAGCATCGAAACCACAATGCGCGACAGCCGGCGGACCTCACGGGAGACCGTTGTCAGGTACTCCTTTTCTTTTTCCGCAGGGATCGTTCCGTCCAGAATGCCGTCGATGAAGCCGCCGATCGTGGTCATCGGCGTTTTCAGCTCGTGCGAAACATTCGCGATAAAGCTGCGCTGTGCCTCTTCTTCAACGGCGAGTTCATCCGCCATATGGTTCAGTGATCGTGCAAATTCATTCAGATAGGTCCGCTTATAATTTTCCGGCGCGCGATGGTCAAATTCTCCTTTGGCAAAGTGTCGGGTAACCTCCTGCATCTCCACCAGCGGTTTTGTTACACCACGGCAAAACAGGAAAACACTGATAAAGACCACGATCATCGCAGCAATAAAGAAATAAAACGCAGTCTGCAAAATGGAGAGTACATACGGCAGCAAACCTTTGATTGCGTCCTCGACAGCAAACAGCGCGCCGCGCGGTACGTCATCAAAAACAACGGGGATCGCGACAACGAACTTTCCGGCGCCGAAGACTTCGTCTGTTACATAATCCGTAAATCCGTGGCTGGTGGCTTTGGTCAGGTAATCTTCACGGATTTTGAGACTCGCATGATTCGGACAGTCCTCTTTTGTGTGAATCCGGCCGGCATCGCCGCAAGCGATAACGTCACCGTTGATGTCCACCAAAAAGAAATCCGATGTTGTTGCATCAGAAATGATCTTCAGCGATTCAATAAACTGCCGCATTTCCCGGTCATCGTCAAAGCCGTTTCTGAAATCCATGTTTTTCAGTCGATTTACGATGCTTTGTGCATTCCGGTTGAGTGTATCCGTTTTGTCATTCCACCACTGACTCGCCGTGAGGACGATAATCAGCGAGCCCAGAACGATCATTGCCGCCATAACGATCAGCGCCGTAAACGTAAAATAATGTCGAAACAGCGACTGCCGGTGCAGCTTCTTCTCCTTTTTTTCTTTCATGGAATCCTCCCGTTTTGCAATCGGTCACTGCAAAGCGTCCCTGCACCGCTATGCGCGCAACAGAGAAATGTCGCCCGAACATGCGGGCGACATTGTTTGCAGCTTCATTTTTCCCTTTGCTATATCAGTCTTTGGTTTCAAAACGATAGCCAACGCCCCAGACTGTCCGCAGTTCCCATTTGTCGGAAACACCGCTGAGCTTTTCGCGCAGACGCTTGATGTGTACGTCAACGGTTCTGGAATCGCCGTAATAGTCAAAGCCCCAAACTTCATCAAGCAACTGATCGCGTGTAAACACACGGTTCGGGTTCTTTGCCAGATGATAGATCAGTTCCATCTCTTTCGGCGGCGTGTTGACGTGTACGCCGTTGACCTTCAACTCATAGTTGGTCAGGTTGATCGACAGCTTGTCGTAGTGGACTTCCTTGACTTCTTCCGGCTGAACACCCGCGGAACGTCGGAGAACAGCCTTGATGCGTGCGACAACTTCCTTGGCATCAAAGGGTTTGACAACATAGTCATCCGCGCCGAGTTCCAGACCCAAAACGCGGTCAAAGACCTCACCCTTTGCGGTCAGCATAATAATCCGGGCATCGGAAATCTTGCGGATTTCCCGGCAGACCTGCCAGCCGTCAAGCTTCGGCAGCATAATATCCAACAGAATCAGCGCCGGATTTTCTTCGCGGAACATTTTAATCGCAGTCTGCCCGTCGTTGGCAATCACGACCGTATAGCCTTCTTTTTCAAGATACAGCCGCAGCAATTCGCAAATATTCAGATCATCATCAACTACAAGAATTTTTTCAGCAGCCATGTTTGTTCTCCTCCGTTTTATCTTTCGGTCTCGATGAAATTGTATACTATGAACCTTAAATCAAGTTTATTATATGCTCTTTTCCAAAGCAACTTATGAACATTTTTTAAATTTTCATTCCTTAGTTCACATTTTTTCCGGCGCGCCGACATTCAGCATGGTCAGGATGCTCTTGAGCGTATCGCGCACGCACAGGCAAAGCGTCAGACGAGCCTGCAGCAGTGTCTCATCCTCCACATTTACGCGGCAGGCGTTGTAGAATTTATGGAACAAAGTCGCAAGCTCAATCGTGTAATGCGTAACCTTTGCCGGGTCGTAATTCTTTGCTGCATTGACAATGACCTCCGGCAGCGTGGAAAGGTACCGGATCAGTGCGGTCTCTTCCGGTGCGATCAGACATTCAAGCGTTTCGCGGTCTGCCGGGTGTGCCTTTTTGCCTTCGGATGCGAGTTTCGCAAGGATGCTGCAGATACGCGCATGGGCGTACTGACAGTAATACACGGGGTTTTGAGCGCTCTGCTGCACAGCGAGATCGAGATCGAAATCCATCAGGGAGCCCGGTTCGCGCAGGTTGAACATAAACCGCACGGCGTCGATCGGTACTTCGTCAAGCAGGTCTGTCAGCGTGATCGCCTTGCCGGTCCGTTTAGACATCTTCACAACCTCACCGTCGCGGATCAGACGAACAAACTGCATCAGCAGAATGTCCAGACGGTCGGGATCAATGCCGATGGCATACATGGCACCCTTCATCCGTGCGACATGTCCGTGATGGTCGGCGCCCCAAACGTCAATTGCCCGGTCAAAGCCGCGCTTTTCCAGCTTGTTGCGGTGATAGGCAATGTCCGCAGCGAAGTAGGTCGGGTTGCCGTTTGCACGGATCAACACGTCGTCCTTGAGTTCGAGCTTGTCTATGTACGCCTGATCCTTCCCCTCTTTTTGCAGCAACTGCGTCTGAATCTCTTTGTTTTTATACCAGAGCGCGCCGTCCTGCTCATAGGTGTAACCGCGTGCCGTCAGCAGATCGATGACCTCCTGCAGCTCACCGCCCTCATGCAGCGTCAGTTCGCTGAACCAGGTATCGTAGGCAATGCGGTATTTTTCCATTGCGGATTTCATGTTTGCAATATTCTTCGGCAATGCAAATGCCACAAGCGCCGCACGGCGTTCCTCTTCACTTTTCGCAAGGTAGCTGTCGCCGTACACATCGGCGAACTCCTGTGCGCGTTCGAGAATATCGGCGCCGTGATAGCTGTCTTCCGGCAGCGTGACTGCGTCTTCACCGCGGAAGATCTGCTGATAGCGGATATCCAGCGACAGCGCAAATTTGTCGATCTGATTGCCGGCGTCGTTGACGTAAAACTCACGGGACACAGCATAACCGGCGTAGTCCAGAACCGCTGCAAGACAATCGCCCAGCGCACCACCGCGCGCGTTGCCCATGTGCATCGGACCGGTCGGGTTCGCAGAAACAAATTCCACGTTGACCTTTTTGCCTTTGCCGTAATCGCTTCTGCCGTAGCTTTCACCGGCCCGCTGCACGTCAAGCAGCACATCGGCATAAAAGGCGGGTGACAGGAAGAAATTGATGAACCCGGGTCCTGCAACCTCCACACGGGAGAAATACGACGCTGAAAGGTCCATCTGCGCGGTCAGCTGCTCCGCGATCTTGCGCGGAGCAAGACGAAACGTCCGCGCGTTTACCATTGCGGCATTTGTGGAATAGTCACCGTTGCTCTTATCTGCGGGAACCTCCACATTGAACGCGGCAAGCTCCGCATCGGGAAAGGCGCTTTGCGCTGCCTTTGCAACGAGTTCTCTGATTTGTGCCTGTGCTTTATCGACTGTTAATGTCATGCTGATGCCTCCGATTGTATGTTGCCGCCGACGAAATCTGCTTTTGTCAGCGCTTGTTTTCCGATAATGTGATTTCAAATGCGATCTCACCCAACGGGACCATGTCCACATCGGTGCTGTAACGAAAGCGCAGGGTGCCGCCGTTTTCATCCACCGCGGATTCCACTGTCGACGCATTGACGCCGAGCATGAACGTGCCGTACGGTGTGACGTACTGGGAAACATGGCGCACATTTTCTTCAATCACCATGTGCGATTCGAAGTCGCCTTCCCGCTGTACGGTAACACACTTGCCGTTTTCCACCTGCAGCAGCGTGACCGCACCGCGCAGATCGCCGTCCGCTTCCGTATACCGCAGCGTATACGCATCGGACGTTCCCGACCAGGTGCCGGTTGTTTCCATGCGGATCTCTTCGGTCTCACCGTTGATTGTCTGCCGCGTATAGACGCGAACTAAAAACGTGCGTTCCAACCCTGTTCCTCCTTCTTTCATAGTTCTTTTTATAATACCATAGTCCTTTTCAAAAATCAAGCGTTGACGAACGCGCATTTTAAAGTTATAATAAAAAAGTATATTATTCTTGAGGTGACGTCAATGTTTTTATGTTATAATACGCCGGCGAATCTCAGCTATTTCGGTTGGGAGAACGAGGCGCTGCCGCTCGGCAACGGACATATCGGCGCAAAAATCTTCGGTCAACCGGACTGCGAGCTGATTGCCTTCAACGAAAAAACGCTCTGGTCCGGCGGAAGCGCAGTGGAAGGCTTCACCGGCGGCGTGCAAAATGCCGATCACGGCGAAGCGTACAAAAAGGTGCAGCAGCTTCTTTTGTCCGGAAAAGACGCCGCAGCCGTCAGCGCCATGCGTGATCTGCAGGGCAATCAGATCGGCTTCGGCAGCTATCAGGCATTCGGTTCGTTGTATCTGCAATTTGACCACAAAGATAACGCAGACAAATTCGTCCGCGATCTGGATTTTGATTCCGCTTCCGCGATGGTCAGTTACCGCTGCGGCAAGCTCGCCTTCACGCGGCATTATTTCTGCAGCTATCCGGACAACGTTTTTGTCGGCCGGATCGAATGTGCAGACAAGACACCGGAAGACAAAAAAGCGCCGGATGCGCCTGCACCGACGTTCAGCTTTGATGTCTATTTTGTCAGCGAGCAAAAAGGCATCCCGACCGCAAGCGGCAATACAATCCTCATCGAAGGAACCGTTCTCGCAAACAACGGCATTTCCGCGCCGGACGGCGAAGACAAAAACAATATGAAATACGCCGGCGGGATCCGCCTTCTGGTACAGGACGGCACCGTCACCGCTTCTGAGGACGGGAAGCTGCATGTGGAAGATGCCACAAGCGCCGTCATTCTTGCCACATTCGCAACGGACTATGAAAACCGCTATCCGACGTATTGCGACAACACTGACCCGCTGCGTGACAAGGTGCTGCCCTGTCTCGATGCCGCAGCAGAAAAAAGCTTCGGTGCATTGTACCGCATACATCTGGACGATTACCGCCCCCTTTTCCGTGCATCGACTCTGCTTCTCGGCGAAGAGGAAACCGCGCATCCGACGGATTTCATGCTCAACCGCTTTGCTAAAAAAGGCGAATTCAAGCGCAATCTGATTACTGCACTTTATCAGTACGGGCGGTACCTGTTGATTGCATCGTCCCGCGACGGTACGCTGCCGGCTAATCTCCAAGGCATCTGGAACGCGAAAAATGATCCGCCGTGGCGCTGCGATTATCATTTGAACATCAACCTGCAGATGAATTACTGGCCGGCGTTCGTGACGAATCTTGCCCCGGTGGCAAAACCGTTCCGCGATTTCATCAACAGTCTCAAAGAACCGGGACGTGTTGTTGCCCGGCAGACGCTCGGCATCGGCAAAGACAGGGCGGACGGTACGCCGGACTGTAAGGCGCCGACCGGCTGGATTGTGCACACCACGGTCAATCCCCTCGGCGTGGTCGCACCGGGAACCTCCTGGCGTTGGGGCTGGGCGCCGGTAAACGGCGCCTGGGCAGCCGTGCAGATGTTTGAGGAATACCGTTTCACACAGGATACGCAAACGCTGCGCGACGAAATCTATCCGACGCTGCAGGAATCCGCACTCTTGTTCTCGCAGATGCTCGCGGAAGACCCCGCCACCGGGCGGTTGGTGGTCGCACCCTGTTTTTCACCGGAACACGGTCCGCTCTCTGTCGGCGGCACTTATGAACAAAGCATTGTCTATGCACTCTTTGACGCGACACTGCAGGCAGCTAAGGCGCTGCAGACAGCAGGTGATACCGAAGGCATAGACAGAGCGCTCCTCGATAAGATCGAGACACAACTGCCGCGTCTGCAGCCGTACAGCGTCGGCAAACACGGGCAGATCAAAGAATGGGCTGCGGAAGACATCTTCCATTTTGGCGGAAAAGCACTTGGTGTTGAAAAGCAGCACCGGCACCTGTCTCACCTGCTCGGTCTGTATCCTTTCGACCAAATCACTGAAGCAACGCCCGCGCTCATGAAAGCAGCTCGGGTGTCGCTGGACGGCCGCGGCATGAAGACAACAGGCTGGGCGCTGGCGCAGAGGCTTTGTTGCTGGGCGCGGCTGGGCGACGGCGAAAAGTGCGATGAGGCCATTGCGCAGATTCTGAAAACCGGCGTCCTGAAAAATCTGCTCGGCAATCATCCGCCTTTCCAGATTGACGCAAACTTCGGCTTCACTGCCGGCGTCGCGGAAATGCTGCTGCAAAGCCACGACGGCGTCATCCGCATACTGCCTGCCCTGCCGAAAAGCTGGCACGAAGGAAAATTCACCGGCCTATGTGCGCGCGGCGGTTTCATCGTCGACGCGGAATGGAAGAACAACCGTCTGAAAGAAGCCACCATCCAGAGTGCGCACGGCGGCCGCTGCTGTCTCCGGTACGATGGAAAGATCGTTCTGGTGCAGGATGAAAGCGGCAATGAGATCGATGTTGATTTTGCAGACGGCATCACGTCGTTCGACGCAAAGCCCGGGGTCTGCTACAAGTTTTCCTGATCCATAAACACAGAAAAAACGGCTGTTCGGTTCCGTACCGAACAGCCGTTCTTTTTTACAGTTTTTCCGGAATCTTCCGGTCTTTGTAATAATACAGTGCATCGTGTTCACCGATTTCGCGCAGAACCCTGCAGGGATTGCCGACGGCAACGACATTGGCGGGAATATCCTTTGTGACAACGGAGCCCGCGCCGATGACGGTATTGTCGCCGATGGTCACGCCGGGCAAAACGATCGCGCCTGCGCCGAGCCAGCAGTTCTTGCCGATATGCACCGGCATATTGTACTGGTAAGCCTGCGCGCGCAGCGGCGGCAGAATCGGATGCGCGGCCGTTGCAATCACGACATTCGGCGCAAACATGGTGCCGTCACCGACATAAATGTGCGTGTCATCCACCAGCGTGAGATTGAAGTTTGCATAAACATGATTGCCGAAATGGACGTGATGACCACCCATGTTTGTGTGCAGCGGCGGCTCGATATAGCAATCCTCACCGATTTCGGCAAACATCTCTTTTAGCAGCGCTTCGCGCCTCTCAAGCTCGGTCGGCCGCGTCTGATTGAAGTCATACAGCCGGTCAAGATAGCCGAGCTGCTCTTTCATGATGGCATCGTCTCCCGGCAGATACAACTCGCCGGTATGCAGTTTATCACGTTCGGACATGGTTCCCTCCTTGTCAGGTCATTTTCTCCTGCTTGATCTTATGATCAATAACGTGACGGGACGCGAGTTCCTGCATAATGTCGTCAATGGAGATGCCCGCTTCGGTCATGAGAACAAGGACATGGTACACCAGATCCGATATCTCGTAGATCGTGTCTTTTTTATCCTCGGCTTTCGCCGCAATGATGACCTCAGTGCATTCTTCACCGACTTTTTTCAGAATCTTGTCCAGTCCTTTTTCAAAGAGATAGGTCGTATAAGAGCCTTCTTTTTTCTCCGTTTTGCGTCCTTCGATGAGGGTCATCAGATCCTGCAGTGAGAAGGTGTCGCGACTGTCACTCTGATAGACCTTGTCGTTGAAGCAGCTCACGGTTCCCTTGTGGCACGCCGGACCATCCGGATCCACCATGACAACAAGCGCATCCTTGTCGCAGTCCGCTGTGATGGAAACAATGTGCTGATAGTTGCCGCTGGTCTCCCCTTTCAGCCACAGCGCCTGCCTTGAACGGCTCCAGAAACAGGTCAGCTCCTTTTCCAGGGAAATCTGCAGACTCTCACGGTTCATATACGCGAGCGTGAGAACCTGCCTGGTTTTTGCATCCACGACGATGGCAGGAATCAGTCCTTTTTCGTCAAATTTCAGTTCGTTGATGTCAAGCATAATCACACCTCTTTATAATCTCACAGGAATACGATGGTCTTTCATAGCGGTTTTCAGGTCGGCAATCGAAACTTCGCCAAAGTGAAAAATCGAAGCCGCAAGTCCCGCGTCCACTTTCGGCAGTGTTTGAAACAGCGTGATGAAATCATCGATTTTTCCCGCGCCGCCGGATGCGATAACCGGTACCGAAACCACATTGCAAACCGCTTCCAGCATTTCAAGATCAAAGCCGCCTTTCACGCCGTCGGTGTCGATCGAGTTGAGCACGATCTCACCTGCGCCACGTTCCACGCCCGCGCGAATCCATTCGATCGCTTCCATACCGGTGTTTTCCCTGCCGCCTTTGGCAAAGACACGGAACACGCCGTCCACGCGCTTGACGTCCGCGGAAAGGACCACACACTGACTGCCGTAAAGCTTTGCCGCCTCTTCAATGAGTGCTGGATTTCTGATTGCGCCGGAATTGACGCTGACCTTGTCTGCGCCGCATTTCAGCACGCGGTCAAAATCTGCAACGGTATTGATGCCACCGCCGACTGTCAGCGGGATAAAGACTTGTTTTGCCGTTTCGGTGAGGATATCTGCAAACAGGCTGCGTCCCTCCGCCGACGCGGTGATATCGTAAAAAACAAGTTCGTCCGCACCGCAGTCGGAATAAAACTTTGCAAGCGCAACCGGTGAAGACACATCGGCAAGCCCCTCAAAATTCACGCCCTTAACCACACGACCGTTGCGAACATCCAGACAGGGAATGATGCGTTTCGTAATCATTTTGCCACCTCGATTGCTTCTTTCAGATCAATGGCGCCGGTGTAGTACGCTTTGCCGATAATCGCGCCGTACAGATCGAGCGCGCGCAGACGCCGCACGTCATCAAGGGACGACACCCCGCCGGACGCCTCAATGTGTAAAGAAAACCGATTTGACAGCGCCTGATACAGCGCTACGTTTGTCCCCTGCATTGCGCCGTCCTTGGAGATATCGGTCACGATCAGCGTTGAAACGCCGAGGTTCTGCATCCGTTCGCAGAAGTCGAACGCGTCAAACGCGCTCTTTTCCGTCCAGCCTTTCACAGCGACAACGCCGTCCTTGATATCCACGCCGACAGCAAGCCGGTCGCCGTACTGTGCAGCACACAGGGCAAGAAACTCCGGGTCGGTCACGGCCGCCGTACTGAGGATCACACGGTCAATACCGGCGTCGAGATAACGGCGCACCGTATCCATTGTACGCACACCACCGCCGATTTCGCAGAACAAGCCGCTTTCTTTTTTGATCCGGCAGACCGTATCAAAATTCGGTGTTCCACCGCTTTTTGCGCCCTCGAGATCCACAAGATGAATTGCTGCGGCGCCGCAGTTTTTGAAATCCGCGGCCACGGCAACCGGATCGTCGTTATAAACGGTCATTTTTTGATAATCGCCGCGCAGCAGACGCACCGCCTTACCCTGCACAAGATCGATCGCGGGAAACAATATCATGACGCCACCTCCGGTTCACAGAACGCACGCAGAATCGCAAGCCCGATTTTGCCGCTTTTTTCCGGATGGAACTGACAGCCGAAGACGTTGCCCTTCTGGACCGCCGCGGTCAGCGGCGCGCCGTAGTTGCAGTCGGCAATCACCGCATCCGCGCAGTTCGCTGCGTAGTACGAATGCACAAAATAAACAAAATCGCCGTCCTTGATGTATTTAAAGAGTGGGCTGTCTTTTTTGAACTGCAGGGCGTTCCAGCCGATCTGCGGAATCTTGAGGTTGGCGGGGATCACATCGGCGATTGGCCGGACGTCGCCTTTAATCAGACCGAGTCCTTCCCATGTGCCGAACTCATAACTTTTTTCAAAAAGCAGCTGCATGCCGAGACAAATACCCATGATGGGTTTACCGCTGTCCGCAACCGCCTTCACCACGTTGTCAAGACCGGTGTCTCGGAGCTTTTTCGCCGCATCGGAAAACGCGCCGACGCCCGGCAGAATCACACGGTCGGCATTGCGGATCACCGCTTCGTCACTTGTCACAACAACATCTTCTCCGATCGCTCCGAAAGAACACTGCAATGAAAACAGATTGCCGACGCCGTAGTCAATGATCGCAGTCATCAAAGCACTCCCTTCGTGGACGGAATTTCGTCACGGTGCGCGTCATCGATTCTGACCGCTGCTCTCAGGCTGCGGCCGAACGACTTGAACGCGCCTTCAATGATGTGATGCGTGTTTGTGCCGGCGAGCTGCCGGATATGCAGCGCCATTGGGCACATCCGTACCAGTGCAAGGAAAAACTCTTCTACGAGTTCGGTGTCAAAATCGCCGACCTTCTGCGTCGGCATGGTCAGATGATACGAAAGGCAACTGCGGCCGGACAGGTCGATCGCTGTCAGAATCAGCGCTTCATCCATCGGCAGCAGCATACTGCCATAGCGGACAATGCCCTTTTTGTCGCCGAGGCACTGCTGCAGCGCCTGACCGAGCACAATGCCGACATCCTCCGTTGTATGGTGAAAGTCAACGTGTGTATCGCCCCGGCAGACAACGGACAGATCAAACCGTCCGTGCTTTGCAAACAGCGTCAGCATATGGTCAAGAAAGCCGACGCCGGTATCGATCACGCCGTTTCCGCTGCCGTCAAGCGTCAGCGTTAAGGCGATATCGGTCTCTGCGGTGGTTCGCTTCAAAGTTGCTGTTCTCATGCATGTTCCTCCAATATCGTGTCGATCGTCGAAAGCAGCGTTTCCATCTGCTCACGGCTGCCGATCGTTATGCGGTTATACGCTTTCAGTCGCTCAAGCGTGAAATGCCGGACCAGAACACCGCGGTTTTTCAGCTCCAGATACAGCTGCGCACCGTCGATGCGGTCGGATTTTGCAAACAAAAAGTTCGCGCTGGAATTCAGAACCGAAAAGCCGCGCTTGCGCAGTGCATCTGCGGTGTATGCGCGGGTCTCCATGATCTGTGCGCAGTTCATCCGGGTATAGGCTTCGTCCTCCAGAACGCCGTACCCTGCCGCCATGGTCATGCGGTTGATGTTGTACGGATTGGTGGAATACTTGATCGTGTTGAGGTCACGGATCAGCGCCTTGCTGCCGACGCCGAAACCGAGCCGCGCACCCGCCATGGAACGGGATTTGGAAAAGGTCTGCGTCACCAGCAGATTGTCATATGTATGAATCAGCGGCACACAACTTTCGGCGCCGAAATCCACATACGCCTCATCTACAACGACCACATTGTCCGGATTGCTTTGCAAAATGCGTTCGATCTCGCTGCGCGGCAGCGCGATGCCGGTCGGTGCATTCGGGTTTGCGAGAAAGATCGTCTTCCCGATGCCGCAATAAGCATCCACGTCCACGGAAAAGTCTTCCCGGAGCGGCAGCTCCTCGTACGGTACGCCGTTGAGTCGGGCAAAGACCGGATAGAATCCATAGGTTATGTCCGGGAATACTGCCGGGTGCGCCGCGTCACAAAACGCCATGAATGCAAAATTCAAGATCTCGTCGCTGCCGTTGGTCAGCAGCACCTCTTCGGGCGAGACGCCGAGATGTCCGGCCAAACGCTCAGTCAGATCATGACATGTCGGGTCGGAATACAGCTCCAGGTGTGCGGCTGCTTCCGCCGCAAGCAATATCGCCTTTGGCGACGGCGGAAACGGAGACTCGTTGGTATTCAGCTTAACATAGGCCTGATCCTGGGGCTGTTCACCCGGTGTATAGGGCGTTAACGCCCTGTATTTTTCACTGAAAAATCTGCTCATACTTCATCCTCAAACCGGATCGTTGCGCTTTTGGCGTGCCCGGTCAGTCCTTCCTGCGTCGCAAAATATGCGATATCGTCCGCCACGCGCCGCAGCGCTTCTTTGGTATAATAAGTATACTGTGTTTTTTTCACGAAATCATCCACGGACAGCGGGCTTGAAAACTTCGCGGTACCGCTGGTCGGCAAGGTATGATTCGGGCCGGCAAAGTAGTCGCCGAGTGCCTCCGGACAGTTGCATCCCATGAAAATCGAACCGGCGTGATGAATCTCGTTCAAATAATCAAACGGGTTGTCCACGCAAAGTTCCAGGTGTTCGGGCGCGATTTCATTGGCAATCCCGATCACGGTTCGCAGGTCATCGGCAACAATGATCTTGCCGTTGTTGTCAATCGACGCGCGGGCGATTTCAGAACGGTCGAGCTGCGGAATCTGCCGTTCCAGTTCCGCCTGTACCGCCAGGGCAAAATCCATGCTGTCTGTCACCAGTACCGCACAGGCCAGTTTGTCGTGTTCTGCCTGCGAAAGCAGATCCGCCGCGCAGTGCCGTGGATTTGTTTTTTCATCGGACACCACAAGAATTTCGGAAGGGCCGGCGATCATGTCAATAGACACCGCACCGTAAACCTGCCGTTTTGCTTCGGCAACGAATGCATTGCCGGGACCAACGATTTTGTCTGCCTTCGGGATGCTTTCCGTGCCGTAAGCCAGGGCGGCAATGGCCTGCGCGCCGCCGACCTTGAAAATCTTGTCGATACCGGCAACCGATGCCGCAGCGAGAATGACGGGATTGACCTTGCCATCCTTTCCCGGCGGAGTCACCATGACAACTTCCTTGACACCAGCAATCTTTGCCGGAATCGCATCCATCAGCACAGTGGACGGATAGGCTGCCGTACCGCCCGGTACGTACAGGCCGGCGCAGTCCACGGGAATGACCTTCTGACCGATGACGATGCCGTCGTTTTCATTGAGGATAAAGCTGTTACGGACCTGTCGGGTGTGAAACGAGCGGATGTTCTTTGCCGCCGCTTCCAGAATGTCGAGAAACCGCGGAGAAACTGCGGCCTTCGCCTGCGCAATCTCTTCCGGCGTGACCTGCAAGGCGTCCAGCTTTGCTTTGTCGAATCGCTCCGTATAAGCAAACAGTGCCTCGTCGCCGTTTGTCCTGACGTTTTCAATGATGTCCGCAACTATCGCGGAAACATCGACCGTGTTCTGCGTACGTGCGAAAATCTCCGAATTCGGAACATCGCCGTATTTCATAATGCGGATCATGCGTTTTCCTCCAATTGCTTCGCCATGCTGTTCACAATGGCGTCCATTTGCGCGTTCTTAAATCTAAATGCGGCTTTGTTTGCGATCAGACGCGCGCTGATCGGTACAATCGTTTCCACCGGCAGCAGATCGTTCTCCTTCAGTGTCGTTCCTGTTTCCACGATATCCACAATCACATCCGACAAACCGAGAATCGGCGCAAGCTCAATGGAGCCGTTCAGATGGATGATGTCGATATCACGGCCGCGCGAGGTGTAATAGGTCTGCGCAATGTTTGTGAACTTCGTCGCGACGACGAGCGTGCGGCGAAGATCGTCGTGAAAGTCTTTCTTTGCGGCAACCGCCATGCGGCATTTGCCCATTCTGAGATCGAGCAGCTCATAGACGTCCGGTGTATATTCCAGCAGAATATCCTTGCCGACGATGCCGATATCCGCCGCGCCGCGTTCCACATAGATTGCAACATCCGATGGCTTGACCCAGAAGTACCGCACACCGGCTTCTGCGTTTTCAAAAATCAGTTTGCGGTTATTTTCTTTGATTGACGGACAGGGAAACCCCGCTGTTTCAAACAACGCATACGCTTTCTCGCCGAGCCTGCCCTTCGGCAGCGCAACATTCAGCATTTCAGCCAAGGTCGGTCACCTCCCCGTCTTTGAGCCGGACACAGCGTCTGCAGCGGAACTTTTCCGGAAGCGAACGCTGCGCACTGACCTGCGCACCGCTTTTTTGCAGCGCTTCGATTGCATGAAGCAGCGTTTCCGGCGGCGTCGTTTCATCATACAACAAAACGGTATCCGCATCATACGGTTCCGCTTTGCCAAACCGTTCCAACGCGTCGTGATACACGGCAAAGCCGATCGCACCACCGACACGATGCATTTTCTTCATCAGGTGATCATACTGACCGCCGGAGAGAATACTGTCCGGCACGCCCTGCACAAAGCCCTTGAAGACTACGCCGTTGTAATATTTCATCGTATGAACCACCGAGAAGTCGAGACGCAGCAAGTCGGCACAGTCCGTGCTTTCCAGCAGTGCCGTCAGCGTTTTCAGCTCTTTCAGCGGTGTCTGATCCAGTGTTGCCGGGTACAGCTTTTCGAGCTGGGGCAACACCGTTTTCGGTGTGCCGGAGAGACCGATAAGCGCTGTAAGAGCGGCTGTCTTTTCAGCTGCCACACCGGCTGCGCAGCAAATGTTCTGCAGTTCGTGGCCGTTCTTTTCGCCGAGACATCTGAGCAGCGCATCTGTCACCTCACGCGGCTGAGAAAGATCGTCAAGCAATGCCGATACCACGCCCAGGTGCGAAAGATCCAACACGCAGCGGTCACTGATTCGTTTCAGACTCCGACACGCCAGCAGCAGTACTTCAAAGATGCAGTAAACGTCGATGTCACCCATACATTCCAGACCGGTCTGCAAAATTTCTTTGAAGCTGTGCGTCCCTTTGGAAATCCGGTAAACGTTTTCGTTATAATACACCTTCTGCACAAAACCGGGCAGATCGCTCCCGTTTTTGATGATGGAGAGTGTGACATCCGGCTTGAGCGCCATCAGGCGGCCGTTTGTATCGGTAAAGGTGATCACACTGTCGGAGACCAGGAAGTCCTTGTTGCGCACATACAAGTCATATTCCTCAAACTTGCTCATCTTATAGCGCGTATACCCGTAGGATTCATACAGGTCGCGCAGGACGGACAGCAGATGCTGTCCGGAAGAGATCTGTGAACGTTCCACGGTTAGTCCCCCTTCTGTTCTTTCAGACGGTCAATCGCAAGCCGGTAGCCGCCGCTGCCGTAATTGAGGCATTTGCTGACGCGGCCGATCGTCGCAGTGCTGATGCCAACGTCTTTTGCAATCGTCTGATAACTCATTTTGTTATCCAGCAGAATCGCTGCATCCAACCGCTGCGCCATATCCAGAATCTCACGAATTGTGCAGAGATCTTCAAAGAACTTCTGACACTCCTCCGGAGTTTTCAACAGCAGAATTGCCTCATAGAGACGCGCGATGGAATCTGAATTGGGATCCCACATCGTATCCACTCCTTTTCAGCCAATTTAGCTTGCTAATATGTTAGCACGCTAACTTGATGAAGTCAAGCCAGCGTGCTATTATTTACAAATTATTCACATTTATTCAGCGCATGGATTCAACCCAATTGCGAATCTTGATGATCAGCTTATTGATCAGGTGCATGACTGCCTTAATCTGCGTCATCAAAAAGCCGTGCTGGGCGCCGGTCGGTGTCATTACGCCTGCGACCTGCGGGGTGATTTCACCGGTCTGTTTGTTGTACTGCATGAACTGCGGGTACGCGGGATCATCGAACACCGTCATCCAGCCGTCATAATTGAGCAGCTTTTCGATCAGCAGCTCTACGCTGTCGGGATTCGTCGAATGGTAAACGCCGCGCATGAACCACGTATGATCCGGCAACAGGCAGGTGGACGCATCCACGCCGCGGTCAGGTTCCAGATATTTGCCGCCGTTGGCCTCTTCCTGCTTTTTGATGTAGCATTTGCTCAGCTGCTTGCCGAGCGGTGCCGCCGTCGCACCGAAAGAACCGCTGTAAACATTGGCAAGCGCGTCACCGTTCAGACCTTCATCGGTCGAAAGCGGGATTTGATTCATGCCGTACTTGCAAATGATATACACCGGGATTTCCCGTTCTACCAGACCGTTGATCAAATCTGCAGCCTTAATCTGCACATTGTAGTGATAGCTGTCGATCTTTTTGATCAGTCCGGCAAATTCATCCTCGTAGCCGCCAAAAACGTATTTTTTCGCTTTCTCAAAATTGTCGTCATTGATAAAGCTCCACATGGACGGGCAGGTACCAAAGCTGCCGCGCAACACTTCCGGAAGGATGTAGCGCTGGAATTCCGGTACAAAGTAACCGTTGAGCGCAAACGATCCCATGTTGAGCAGAACGCCGGAGTTGAGGAATCGGATCGCTTTCATCAATGATTCATAGGATTCTTCATCCATACTGGAGAAGAGCTCACGGCCGCTTTCCGTGAAGTAGCCTTCCAGCTCATCTGCTTCGATGCCGAGATTACCGCTGAACAATGCGTTTGCGAAATCGAAGCCATAGAAGTCGGGGCTGTAAAAGACCACACGCGCCAGGGAATCATAACCATAAGCATACAGATAAGCCAGCAGCACATTGTTGCCGTAGCATCGGCCAATCAGGTTGACCTTGCTGTACCCGGTGGCTGTTTTGACGTCTTCGATATAGCTATTGAGCAGCTGTGCTGTATACAACGGATCCAGGCGCCAGTCATATTCAAAGTGATAGGCGTCCTTTTCAAAAGAGGTTTGTCCGGGATTTGGCGAAACCGGATTCGTTGTGCAGGCGATGCCGGAACCGTTGGATGCTTCGCCATTGTTATCGAGGGCGACCTGACCGGTCACAGACAACGTCAGATCTGTCATGTACGTATGGAAGTCCGTCCAGTTGCCGGCAATGCCCTTGAGCATCAGCGGCGGCAGATCATTTTTGAGCGTATCCATAAGGTCTGCCGGGATTTGAACGGGATAATACAGTTCGGTGGAGGTGTCGCCTGCAACTGCGTAAATCGCAGCGCCGTAACCCATGACGTATACGGTCGGAATGGATGTTCTACCGACAGCGCCTGCGGGGGCTACAATGCAAACAAGCAAAACAAAGACCAGCAGACACGAAAGCAGAGATTTACATTTTTGTTTCATCGAATCACCTTTCATGTTGAATTTCCGATTCTATTATTTGTAATCGCTTTCGGTCTCTCCAGCCGAAAGCCTGTTACACAAGAAAAGAGACGGTCCTCAGGAATTCCCGCCTCTGCCGCCGCGACGGGAATACCCGCCGCCGTGTTTTGATTCTCCGGAATGTTTCAGATCGGTCAGTTTATCGTCGCTGATCTGCTTAAAACGAGCCATCATGTCTTCAAACGACATGGCTTCATCGCTTTTACGTTCCGGTCTGCCCTGCCAAACGTTCGGTGTACGCGAATGGGCACGCTTCGGACGGTTCTGCGGCTGCCGCGGCGCATCTTCTGCCTTCTTGATGGAAAGGCTGATTTTGCCCTCTTCGCTGATGCCGATAATTTTCACGCGGACTGTCTGTCCTTCCGCAAGATGTTCCTTGATGTCCTTAACGAACGTGTTGGAAACTTCGGAGATGTGAACCATGCCGCTTTTCCCGTCCGGCAGACTGACAAATGCACCGAAGTTTGTGAGACCGGTAATTTTACCCTCAACGATTTGACCGATTTCAAGCATAGAAAAATAATCCTCCGCGCTCAGTTTCCGAAAGACGAATCATAAACAACACGCTCGCCGGGCTTGGCATAGCCATACTCTTCCCGCGCGATCTTTTCAAAGTAAGCGTCATGATTCTCTTTCTTCAGGAAATATTCCTGCTTTTCGTTTTCCGTGCGGACCTTTTCAACCTGTGCGGAAACCTCTTCAATTTTTTGCGTAGTCTTCGCAGCCTGCGCATAGTTGTAGGCAGTCTGAATCAGTGTAACAGCAACAAGCACAACAATGAAAAGCACCAACAGAATGCTTCTTTTCGGTCTGCGTCCGACAGCTTCGGACTTTTGAACGGATTGTCTTTGCAACACGAGCATCTCCCTTTTGATCAAGCTGAAATCCGAAAAAGCACAGAATAATCTATACTGTTCTATTATACAGATTTCGAAAAATTTTTCAAGTCCTATTTTATGGAATTCGCACAATTTTTTGAATTTTTTGTCAGTTTTTTCTGCTTTCGCCGAATGAAAAAAGCGCGCAGTCGGTTTTGTCCGCGTCCAAGACCGCGGATCATTGCCGTCCAAAAGTGCTTCAGCGGCCGCAACAGCAAAAGAAGCGCATGATGAATCGCATCCGCTGCGCCAAACAGCACCCGCCGCAGCGGTTTTCCGAGCGACAGCGAAAACGCGGCAAATCCCGCCCCGGCGGAAAGAAGAAGGTTGATGCGCACCCGCCCGTTGGCGTACGCCAGAAGAAACAGGAACAGCACCACACTGCTCAGTGCACAAAACAAAAAATCGCATACAAAACACGCCGCCGCGGTTTCCCCGGTCAGCCGGCGGAAAAACGCGACGAACGTATAGACCGCGCCAAGCAAAAACCCGACGCCGAGAAACACAAGAAACACGTCAAGCTGATGTATCAGCGGTGCACTGTAGCTCATTTGAACACACGCGAGAAAAACCCGCCGCCCCTCTGCTCACTTTCGGTATACAGCAGCGCATGGATGTTTCCTTCGACGAACAGCTCCCCTGTTTCCGTGTTCAGCGCCCCGATGTGCAGATCGGCGCCGCTCACAGTCAACGTCCCGAGTACGGTATTCACCGTGACCGACGCATCGTCAAAGGCGTCGACATCCTCCACACCCGTAATGCGCAGGCGGCTTCGGTTTTCCAGTAAAATATTCTGCGGCGCAGCAGTGACCGGCGTATCCATAACAACAACTCCCTGTTTTTGTAGCTGCTACACTGTATGCGAATTTGCCGCAGGATATGCCGGCTTTTATTCGCGCAGCAGCGCAAAGCGCAGCCGCTCCATGATCTTCTTCTCCAGTCGGGAAATATAGCTTTGTGAAATTCCGAGTCGGTCGGCCACCTGTTTTTGCGTGTACGACGGGCCGCCGTACAGCCCAAAGCGCAGGATCAGAATCTCCCGTTCGCGCGCCGGCAGCGTTTCCACCAGTGACAGCAGTCGCCGGCATTCATCTGCGTTTTCAATGCCGCCTGAAACTTCGTCCGTTTCACTGCCAAGTACGTCCGACAGCAGCAGCTCATTCCCGTCCCAATCCACGTTCAGCGGCTCGTCCAGTGATACTTCACCACGGCGGTTTGCCATCTTGCGCAACACCATCAGAATCTCATTTTCAATACAGCGTGACGCATAGGTCGCAAGCTTGATCTTTTTCTCCGGACAAAAGGTATTCACCGCTTTGATCAGTCCGAGTGTACCGATTGATACCAGGTCTTCAATGCCGACGCCGCTGCTTTCGAATTTCCGCGCAAGATATACCACCAGACGCAGGTTGTGTACGATCAGCGGCTCTTTTGCGCTTTCATCCCCCGCTGCCAATCGTGAAAGCAAACGTTCCTCCTCCGCTTTCGGCAGCGGTGACGGCAAAGCATCAGCGCCGTTGATATAAAAAACTTCTGTTGGCGCGGAAAGCTGTTTCAGCTTGTTTTGCAATCGCTGCAGCAGCCCACGGATTCGACTCGCCCATTCCATATACTCATCTTCCTTTCGTTGATTCTGTCTGCAGCAGCGCCGGCTGCAGCAACGCCTGAAATGCACCGTTTCTGAGTGGTGTATCTGTCAGCGCAATATACACCGCATCGGTTGTCATATCGGTTTTCACACCGCGGATCCGGACGGATTCCGGCCGGAAGGCACGCAGCAGCGTCTTTGCGCCGACAACGCTGCACGGAACATATCGCAGCAAAAGATCACTTTGACCGTCCAGCAGCGGCGCACAAACGGCAGTCTCCGCCACAATGACGGGATATGCCGAAAACGGCTCTATCAGCGTGTTGCCGGTATCAAGCAGCGCGCTGCAGGTCACCCGGTTTGACCGCAGCGTAATTGTCAGAGAAAACAGCGCGTCCGGCGGCCGCCGCAGCGCCACCAGTTTTTGCGTAAGCAGCAACAGAAAATAGCACGCCGCCGTCAGCCCGACCAGCAGCGGTACATGCAGATCAAAGTAAACCACGCTCCCATACCACTGCATTGCACGCGGCCGCAGAAAATACCACAGCGCAAACATCAGCCCTGCAAAAACAAAATTCATCGAAAAAAAAGTCGCGTACAGCCGCAGAAACTGTCGCCTTGTTTTCACCGGAAACGCCGCAACAATCAACACAGCGGCAACCGCAATCCGGCTGATGGCCAGCGCCCACCACGGCAGCGGCAGATAAATCACCAGCGCATACGCCCCGCCGCACAGTGAAGAAAGAACCAGCCGTCCGCGCCGCAGCGGCTCATGTGCAAGCAGCTGCGTCAGCCGCAGCAGCAGATAAGTCACATAAAGATTTACAATAAACAAGATATCCGCATAAACAATCATGGCGCACCCCGCATCCGTCTGATACAGCTATTATCCACCGCGCAGAGAAAAAAGCATGTCATCTCCTGTCAGGCAAAAAACTTTCTTTTCGCGACGCTCTTGCAAAGCGCTTTGCAATGTGTTATAATTCGATTGAAATAAAGCCGCAAGGCTTCAAAAGGAGATATCAGCATGGAAGAAGAAAGAATCAGCCTGAAGTATTTTGATTTGAAAAAATTTTTTGATGCGCTGCGCACCTTTTTGGATGAGCTGTTCGCATGGTTCAAAGGCGAAGACCAGTAAGAAACAACAAGCAAAAAGAGATCCGATTCCTTTTTGGAATCGGATCTCTTTTGTTATTCGATTTAGGTTGTTCAGCCAATCAGGCCGGCGCCGTTGTTGATCATCAGGAAGAGCGGCGCAAACACAAGCGACACGACCGTCATCAGCTTGATCAGGATATTGATGGACGGACCGGATGTATCCTTGAACGGGTCGCCGACCGTATCGCCGACAACAGCCGCCTTGTGGCTTTCGCTGCCTTTACCGCCATGGTTTCCGCTTTCAATGAACTTCTTCGCGTTGTCCCATGCGCCGCCGGCGTTGGACATGAAGATTGCAAGCAAAACGCCTGTGACCAGCGAACCGGCAAGCAAACCGCCGAGTGCATTCGCACCGAGCAGGCAGCCGACCGCAAGCGGCGCCATAACAGCGAGCAAACCGGGAACGATCATTTCACGCAGAGATGCCTTTGTCGAAATTGCAACGCAGGTCTTGTAATCCGGACGGCCCTTGCCTTCGAGGATGCCCGGGATCTCACGGAACTGACGGCGGACCTCTTCGATCATCTGATAGGCTGCTTTGGAAACGGATTCCATAGTGAACGCGGAGAAGATGAACGGCAGCATGCCACCGATCAGAAGGCCGATCACGACGTTGCTGTTCAGAAGGTCAATGTTCTGCAGACCGACCGCTTCTTTATAGGAGAAGAACAATGCGAGCGCGGTGAGTGCGGCGGAACCGATGGCAAAGCCCTTACCCATGGCAGCAGTGGTGTTGCCGACGGAGTCGAGCTTGTCGGTGATCTTGCGGACAGATTCATCCAGGCCGCTCATTTCGGCAATACCGCCGGCGTTGTCCGCAATGGGACCGTATGCATCGACCGCAACTGTGATGCCGGTGGTGGACAGCATACCGACTGCGGCAAGCGCGATGCCGTAGATGCCGCCGGAAACGCCGCCGACCTTGTTGCCGAAGAAGAAGGCAACAAAGATGCCGATGCAGATGAACAGAATGGTGATTGCCGTGGACTGGAAGCCGGTGGCAATCCCGGAGATAATGTTCGTCGCAGCACCGGTTTCGGACTGCTTCGCGATCTTCTTGACGGATTTATATGCATCAGAGGTGTATACCTCCGTGAAGTAACCGATCAGGACGCCGACAATCAGACCGGCGACGATGGTAACGCCATAGTAATAGTTACCGAGCATGACCTTACTCAGGACGATGGAGCCGATGAGCACGGCGCCGGAGGCCACATAAGTACCGATCTTCAGGGAACGTGCCGGGTTCTTGTCACCGCGCACGAAAAACGTACCGATGATGGAAGACAGCAGACCGAGCGCTGCGATCACCAGCGGGTACAGCAAACCGCGCAAACCGCCTTCGCTGTCGCCGGCATTCTTCAAGGTCAGCAGACCGAGCGTCATTGCGGAAATAACCGCACCGCTGTAGCTTTCAAACAGGTCGGCACCCATGCCGGCCACGTCGCCGACGTTATCGCCGACGTTATCTGCAACGACTGCCGGGTTGCGCGGGTCGTCTTCCGGAATACCGGCTTCGACTTTACCGACAAGGTCAGCGCCGACGTCAGCAGCCTTGGTATAGATACCGCCGCCGACACGGGCAAACAACGCGATGGAAGACGCACCGAGAGAGAAACCGAACAGAACGTCCGCATTCTTGGAGATGGCATAGATCACGGAGATGCCGAGCAGACCGAAGCCCGCCACGCAAAGGCCCATGACCGAACCGCCGGAAAACGCGACGGAAAGTGCTTTCGCCATGCCCTTTTCCTTTGCTGCGTTCGCAGTACGGACGTTCGCAAGCGTTGCCACCTGCATGCCGAAATAACCGGCAGCAATGGAGAAAATTGCGCCAACCAGGAAGCAGATTGCTTCCAGCCAGTTTTTCAGTGCAAGACCGATCGCAAGGAAAATGACTGCGATAAAAATCACGATGATTTTATACTCTGAAAACAGAAACGCCGTTGCGCCTTCATGGATGGACGCGGCAATTTCTTTCATTCGGTCGGTACCGGGCGCCTGCTTTTTCACCTTGAGCGCAAGGAAAAGCGCAAAGAGCAAGCCAAGTACGCTGACTGCCGGAACAATGTACATAAGTTTGTCCATAAAGATTCCCCTTTAAAGTGTGGTTACATAGTGTTTTCTTCAAAATGCCTACTATGTTGTAATCTATATGATAACCTATTTTTTCTTGCTTGTCAATATTTTCTGTGCCATTTTTCGTCAGGATTTCCATATTCAATTTTCAAAAAAGAAATAAATCGTGAAGGTTGAACAGTGGTCAGCGCGTTCACCTCATCCGTCACGGCTGTGCCGTGCCACCTTCCGCGCACGCGGGGAAGGCAAGAAAGCGGCAGCAAAAAACCCTCCCCTGTCAGGGGGAGGGTGGCAATCCGGAGGATTGAAGGGTGCGGTTGCTCAGGACCGCGCGCCGCAGATGTTTTTATCCGCGGCATGGACTCTTATTTCAGCGTAACTTTTTTTGTGGCTGCTTTGCTTTCGCCGAGATAAAGGTTCTCTCCGTCTACCTTCAGGATATTTGAAACGCCGACAAAGGACATGTTCATGGTTGTGCCTTTTTGATTTCCGATGAAAACGACCGAGAAGGTAAAGACATTATCTTTTCCCTTGGATACGCCGCCGGACCAGCAGTCATTTGCCAGTTTGAGCGCTTTCATCGCCTTGGGCCGGTTTTTCAGCGTGACGGTCATTTTGACCTGTGTGTAGTTATCGTAATGTCCGGCAACCCAGACGTTACCGTTATAATGGCCGTCAATATAGTTCGATTGCGTTTTGACACTGGTAACCTTGACAGATTTGATTTCCGGCGCTTTTGACGAACCGGTATAGAGTTTATAGATTTTTGCGTAGTCTTCGGTCAAGTTGATTATCTTTCCGGTCAACGGATGCTTCACCGTCTCATAGGCCTGCAGTTTGATCTCATACAGCGTGCCGGCTTTCAGCTTTTTCAGCGTCACATTCGAAGTCCCGTTCTTATAGGATTTCTTTGTCCATTTTTCGGCGCCGCTGGCTCTGTAAAAGACGTTGACCCCAGTATAATTATAGGCATACAATCTGCCAAGATTGATGCTGTTTTGCGTAACGGAAGGGAATCCCGTAAAATCGTGCGTCAACTTTTGGTTGATGACGTAATACATCGGGCACTTTGCTTCGAGCTTGTTGATTGTTCCAATATACTTATTGTATTCGGCTTCTGTGATTTTGCCCAACCGATAAAGCGTTTCAAAATAATCGGTATTTGGATAAACATACTGATAAGTAATCTGTGCGCCTTTATTATAGGCTTTGAGTGAAACGGAATCCTTAACCGTCGTTTCGCCGTCGTCGAATGAGAAGTAGCCCTCATAGCCTTTTGCGCATTTAATTGCCGCCGTGTAATTTGCTTTCTTCGCATTGGCAGCAGTCACAACGAAGGCAACCGTGTAGTAGGGGCACGTATAGACCACCTTGGTGCCCTTCACAAGCGTTTGTCTGTCATACTTTGTGCTCTTTTCAGTGAACTTGTATGTGTCGCCGACCGCAATCTTTTTCAGCTTTTTCCATCTTGCAAGCACACCGGATAATTGGTCATCAACTTTATAGGAAACAATCGTTTCCGGACCGAATTCGCGGATATTCTTCCCGGTTTTGGGGTCGAACTTTGAGGTTTGGTAGTAATAATAAAGACGGAAATAATAGGTTGTGCCGGATTTCAGCGCTTCGCCGTCGACGGTGTCAATCGTTGTTTCATAATAGCCTTTTGCAATTGACGCGCCGCTTTTCCAGTTCTTCTGATCCGGAGAAACTTCAATATACAAGCCGGAAACCTTGTCGAGATCGCTGCCTGAAAGCTTGCCCCATGTCAAGGTCACTTTTGTGGAGCCAACGGTTTTACATTGCACTTTGACATTCGTCACTTTGGGAATCCCGTTGGATACTGCCGGATTGGTTGGCTGTGTCGGTGTGCTCGGCGTACTCGGCGTCGTCGGCGTGCTGGGTGTGCTCGGTGTGTCAGGCTGGGTCGGTGTATCGGGCTGCGTCGGCTGCGTCGGCGTATCGGGCTGCGTCGGCTGGGTCGGGGCGCTGCCCGCCGTGGTCACCGAAGCCACATTGCTGCGCGCGCCGGCAGTGCCCGTCTTGCTCACAAAAAGCACGCTGAAGTAATAGGTCGTGCCGGGCTGCGGCGCGCCGCCGTCAACAAACGACGTGATGCGCGCGGAATGCGAATAGGTATCGGTGGAGGTATAAGCGGTCTTCCATGTGCTCTGGTCGGTGGACCATTCCACACGGATGGAACCGATCGCGGAGCGGTCACGATCGGCAATCATATCCCAGGTGACGGTGATGGTGCCGTTGGCGGCCAGGCTGGCTTTCACGTTCTTCGGCTCCGCTACGTCGGCCGCAGCGGTGGGAATCACCATGACCGAAGCGAGCATGAGCAAGGCCATCAGGATAGATAACACTTTTTTTGAAGTTTTCATAAGAATTCTCCTTTATAATTTTAGTATATCAAAAATTTTAGTATATCAAAAATTTTAGTATATCAAAAAAGCGCGGCGCACCCAAACGGGCGCACTGCGCTTGTATCTTCATTCAGCTTTGAAAAAGGACAGAGATATCCTTGTCTGTCTGTCTGTCTGTCTGTCTGTCTGTCTGTCTGTCTGTCTGTCTGTCTGTCTGTCTGTCTGTAAGGAATTGTCGCACGCATT
>CACYCR010000085.1 GCA_902772935.1 Oscillospiraceae bacterium | reverse complement strand
GGACTATGAGGTTGATAGGCTGCAAGTGTAAGTGTAGTGATACATTCAGCTAGGCAGTACTAATCGGTCGAGGGCTTGACCATAGAAACTTGGTTCAAGGACTACAAACCTCATTCATGTTTGCAAATTCTTTTGTTCAGTTTTGAAGGTACATACCATACCTTTATTTGGGGAAGGGTCTGCCAAGATGTGCAGGCTTTTCTTTTTTTATGCAACTACTTGCAAATGCGGCCGGGGCATGCTAAAATGATTCCGTTACGATGTACGAAAGGGGAGACACGTATGCTGACACTGACGCCGTTCGACGAAAAGAACAACATCCTTCTTGATCGGGCGTTGCAGCAGGAGACGGGGTTTCGCCGCTTTGAAAACGGTGATTATCTGGTGTCGATGACCTGCCCGATGCCGGGCGTCACACCCGAGATGATCGCGTGGTGGTTCTGGTGGCATCCGCAAAAAAGCGAACGGTATCGGATGTGGTTTCCGGGCGAGCACTTCTTTGTGGGGTACGCCAAAAAGGATCGCGCCTATTTTTCGGCGCCGGCTTGTCCGCCGTTTGCACCGAATACCCAGTACCCAATTGAAAAAATCGGCGCGTTGGCGCTGCCGTTGGAGATTGACTTCATGACGCCGGAAGCGTTCGGTTTTGACCCGGCCGTCATGGCGGACAACGACATCCCGATCATCGTCTGCGGTCATGTCAGCGCCATGTACGGTCTGGTGCCGCACACGGAGATGGCGCACATCTTTCGGCGTACGGATGACGGCCTCTTTCTCATCAGCCGCTTCTGGATCGGCAAACGCCTGAAAAACCCGCTGCTGCGCAAAGCTGTACTGACCGACAAAACCGCCGAGGGTATGGCGGCGCACTGTTTTCAGGAGTACCGCAATCTCGCAAAGCTGCTGCCGCCATTGTTTACAAAGGAGAATTGTTTATGAAACGCAGAGACAAGATGCTTTTGATCATTTCCGGCGTACTGGTTGCCGGCATCCTCGCCGCAATGCATAGCTTTCTGCTGCCGAAGATCCAGGCGGCCGCCGGCGGCATCGCCTGTTTTGACATGCAGTCCTTCGGATATACGCATGAAACGGCGACGGCGTTTTTGACCAATCTCACGGACGCGGGACGCGGGCTGTACCTGCACGCCTATTTGCCGCTGGACTTTGTGTTCCTTGCGGTGTATACCGTGTTCTTTGCGGTGGCGCTGCGCGCTCTGTTTCAGACACACCGCTTCCTCTGGGCGCCTTTGGCGCTCGCGGCGGCGGACATCACGGAGAATGTGCTGACCATCCGGATGCTGATGGGTACCGACGTCACGATGACGCTGACGAACTTTGCCGGGCGTGTGACGCTGTGCAAAACCATCCTCATGACCATTACGATCCTTATGGTGCTTGTCGGGCTGATCAACTGTATCGTCAGCGCGCGCAAGCAAAGAAAAAAAGGCCGAAAGCGGTACCGCTGACCGGAAATCTTAATTCTTTCTGACATTTTTCCAAAGCCTCTTGTTTTGCAGCAACGCATATGCTACACTGCAGACAGGAGGTGCTTTTTTATGAGAATGTTCAAACGATGCCTTCTGGGGTTGTTGGCTGTCTGCCTGCTGACCGGCACAGTGTTCGCGGCGACGCTGCTGCATCCGCTGTCGGTGCGTGATTGTGCGGTACGGTTTGCGCCGGCAACAAAAGCGCAGCTCGCGCAGGCAAAAAAACAGTACAGCCATGTTGCCCAGGGGGACGCGTTCTTTTTGAAGCCGGACGCGCAGGTGTACGGAAAAGGTGAGGATGGCATGGTCTTCCCGTGTGACGATCCGGCGGCATATAAAGTGGTACAGCTGACGCTGACATTGAAAAACAACACCTTCTTTCCGGCGACAATCACCAAAACCAACATCGGCTTGACGCGCATCGGCAGCCGCTGCATCTATAAGTACCCGACAGGCGGGCAGACGGTTTTGCCGCCGCTGAAACAACAACTGCTGTCCGAGACGGTGACATTTCTGATCTACAGCAGGGATGATTCGCCGGAGGCGTTGCTCGAAGGCGTCCGCGGGCTGTTGCTGACGCTGCATTTTGATCTGCCGGCAGGGCCGTTTTTGCCGTTGGGCCGGCATCAGATCTTCAAACTTGAAACCGCATGGTTGGGCGGCGGATAAAAATTGCAAAAAGGACTTGACTTTTTCAACAAAGACGCATATAATATAAATGAAAGTTGAACAACAATTCAACTGTTTGATTCTTCAAGGAAATGAGGCGATCCCATGAGCCCGGCACCGGTACCAGGCATCGACGTTTGCGACTGCGATTCCATCCATGAAGAGGTCGTGCAGGAAGTCCGCGGCAAAATGCCGGACGACGATGTGCTGATGGATCTTGCGGATGCGTTCAAATTGTTCAGTGATTCCACACGCGTGAAAATCCTTTATGCGCTCAAGACGCATGAAATGTGTGTCTGCGATATATCCGTGCTGCTCGGCATGACGAAATCCTCTGTCTCGCATCAGCTGCGGATTCTGAAGCAGTCGAACCTGGTGAAAAACCGTAAGGTCGGCCGGGTGGTGTATTATGCGCTGGCGGATGAACATGTGGAAACGATATTCAGCGCCTGCATGGAACACATTCTGGAGTAATTTGACGGGAGCGCTGCAGCGTTTGCGGCGTTCCCAAAAAAATACATATATAATTGAACGATTGCTCAACCGTTCAAGCGAAGGAGTGCTTACAATGAAAAAGAAATTTAAACTCGATGCGGTGGATTGCGCAAACTGCGCGGAAAAAATGGCGGAACTGATCCGAAAGATCCCCGGGGTACAGGCGGCGTCAATCAATTTCATGACACAGCGCCTCATCATTGAGGCGGAGGAAAGCGACTTCCCCGCGATTCTGAAACAGGCACAGGCAGCCTGCGACAAGGTGGATGACGGCTGCCTGATCATGGTCTGAACAAAGTGACGCCGGCAGCCGCCGGAGATGCCGGAAAGAGAGAAACGGAGGGATGGCCATGCGCCTGAATCAGAAAGATAAGCGTGTACTGATACGCATCCTGGTCACAGTGGGGCTGTTTGCGGCGCTGACCGTTGCAAAGGCGGTCGGCTGGCTGGCGCTGCTGCCGAACGAATGGCTCGTGCGGCTGATTTACCTGCTGCCGTATCTGCTGATTGGCTACGACGTGATCAAAAAGGCTGTGCGCGGCTGTTTGCACGGCGTGTTTTTTGATGAGAACCTGCTGATGCTGCTGGCGACGGTCGCCGCGTTCTGCATCGGGGAATACCCAGAGGCGGTGGCGGTCATGCTGCTTTACCAGATCGGTGAACTGTTTCAGCGCATCGCTGTCGGCAAGTCTCGCAAATCCATCAGCGATCTCATGGACATCTGTCCGACGGTGGCGTACCGGGAAAGCGACGGCGCACTCGAAGAGATCGACCCGGAGGATTTGGTTCCCGGCGACGTGATCGTCATCAAGGCCGGGGAGCGGGTGCCGGTAGACGGTGTTGTTCTGGACGGCAGTTCCACGTTGGACACGGCGGCGCTGACCGGCGAAGCCGCCCCGCGGGATGTGCAACGCGGCGAAGAGATTTTCAGCGGCTGCGTGAACCTGTCCGGCACGCTGCGCGTGGAAGTGAAAAAAGCGTTTGAAGATTCCACCGTTGCAAAGATCCTCGACCTGGTGGAAAACGCAAGCGACAAAAAGGCGAAGGTGGAAAACTTCATCACGCGCTTTGCAAAATATTATACGCCGATCGTGACGGGTTGTGCGTTGCTTTTGGCGGTGGTGCCGCCGCTGCTTGGCGGCGATTGGAGCGAATGGATTCGCCGCGGCTGCATCTTTCTGGTCATTTCCTGCCCGTGCGCTCTGGTGATCTCCGTGCCGCTGTCGTTTTTCGGCGGAATCGGCGCGGCGTCGAAAGCCGGCGTGCTGGTCAAGGGCAGCAACTGCATCGAAGCGGTTGCCAACCTGAAAACGATGGTGTTTGACAAGACGGGTACGCTGACCGAAGGGACGTTCCGTGTGACGCAAGTGCTGCCGGCGGCGGAAACAGCAGCCGCACTGCTGGATCTTGCGGCGGCTGCCGAAACTTATAGTGACCACCCGATTGCGCAATCAATCCGCGCGGCGAACGGTACGGCGATCGCGCTTTCCCGCGTCGGCGAAAGTGAAACGCTGCACGGACTGGGACTGAAAACGGAAGTGGACGGCCGCAATGTTTGGGCCGGCAATGCAAAGCTCATGGCGCAGCTCGGGCATACGCCGCAGGAAACCGCAGACGGCACAGCCGTACACGTCGCGGACGAAAAGACGTATTACGGTGTGATTCTGATCTGCGACAACGTGAAGGCGGACGCCAATGCCGCGCTCACTGCACTCAAAGCGAACGGCGTCACAACGCTTGTCATGCTGACCGGCGACCGGGCGGTGGCCGCAGAAACGGCTGCGAAACTGCTGCCGCTTGACGCAGTGCATGCCGAACTGCTGCCGCAGGAAAAGGTCGCGGCGGTGGAAACGCTGCTGGCGTCGCAGGGACAGCGCGAAACGCTCGGTTTTGTCGGCGACGGAATCAACGATGCGCCGGTTTTGGCACGCGCGGACGTCGGCTTTGCCATGGGCACGCTTGGGTCTGACGCGGCAATCGAGGCGGCGGACGTCGTAATCATGGATGACGATCTGCAAAAGATCAACGCCGCGGTGCGTATTGCCCGCAAGACCATGCGCATTGCAAAGGAGAACATCGTGTTTGCGCTCGGCGTGAAGGTGTTGGTGCTGCTGCTCGGCGCGCTCGGTTTGGCGAACCTGTGGCTGGCGGTTTTCGCCGATGTGGGCGTTTCGATGATTGCGATCCTGAACGCGATGCGGACGCTGCGGACAAGATAAATCGTATATGGAACGCGGACAGCACGACTTACGTGCTGTCTTTGCTTTTACGTGCGTGCATTGCGGTGCCGGTAACGTGGTCGGCTGCCTGCGGCGCGGCGCCCCTTGCACGGCCTGCGGCCGTGCCGGCCCCGGCTGCGCCGGGACGCGCTGCGCTGCGCGCAGCGAAGGGGCGCCGCGCCGACCGGCAGAGTGGTACGAAAAAAAGCAGCCCGCATCCGATGGGGCTGCAATGGTGAATGGGTCAGGCCAGCGCGGTTTCGATGGCGGACGCCAAATCCTCGGGCTTTACGGACGAGGAGAACCGCTCGAGGACGGTGCCGTCCCGACCGACGAGGAACTTGGTGAAATTCCACTTGATCCGCCCGGGCTTTTGCGCTTTTAAAAATGTATAGAGCGGATCTTCTTTGCTGCCGTTGACGTTGATTTTTTGAAAGCGCGGAAATTTGGTGTTGTAGCGCAGGGTGCAGAAGCTGTTGATTTTTTCGTCGTCGCCGGGCGCCTGAAAGGCGAACTGGTTGCAGGGAAAGTCAAGAATTTCGAAGCCCTGTGCGTTGTATTTTTCATAAAGCGCTTCCAGGCCTTCGTACTGCGGCGTGAAACCGCATTTGGTGGCGGTGTTGACGATCAGAAGGACCTTGCCTTCGTAGACGGAGAGCGATTCTTCGCTGCCGTTGTTGCGGGTGACGGTGTAATCATAGATACGCATAAAATGACTCCTTTCCTAAAGCACATAACAAAATATTATTGCATAAAACATAATAACACAAAGAAGCAATAAATGCAATAGATTTACCAAAAATAATAATTCCAAAAGAGAAACCCTTGTGTATATTGCTTGACGGATGGCGCGAAGATGTATATAATAGTTCAAAAGGAGGCTGTGAAGATGAAAACAACAATCAAACGAATGCTTGCCGTTTTGCTTGCGGCACTGCTGCTGGTGACCGCGTTTTCTGTGACGGGCTTTGCGGAGGACGGAACCGAAGCCCCGGCCGAACCGGTTTATGTCGCGCGGATGTACATTTGCGCGCGGGTGGTATTTTTCGGTCACGTTTGGATCTACATTGAAAACCTGACGGATCACGATCTGCGCGTCGGCGTCTACACGCTGCCACAGGGCGAAGGCGTTTCGGTCGGTACGATGAGCACGTCGCGTGTGGACGGCAAAGGCATCTACTACAACGTCGAAGCGTACATGATTCACAAGATGGGCGGTTCCGGTACCGTCGGCCGCAACATGCTGCTGACGCAGGAACAGCTTGACACGGTGAACGGGCAGATCCTTGCGCGCAACAGCTGGTCGATGAGCAAGAACTGCTGCGACTTTGCGACCCGCGTATGGAACAGCGTTTCCGACAGCCGCGTCAGCTATCATATGCTGCCCATCGTTGTGAAGGGCCGTATCGGCTCCGGCGGTGCGCCGCACATGATGAAGCCCGCCAAGAGCAACGTCTTCAAGCAGCACGGCAACGGCGAGGGCGCGACCCTCAGCCGCGTCAGCAGTGCGTCGCTCGTGATGTTCGTCGGATAAAACCATTAAAAACAGTATGCAGCCGGGCGGTGCCAACCGTCCGGCTGTTTGTCTGCGTGCAGTACGGGCAGGAAGGCAAGACGTCGAGAACGGTATGGCTGCCAACTTGACAAAAGCATGAAACCGTGATAGGATAATGCGGTAGAACGTTTTTGTGAAACTGTGTTTCATCTCTGTTATCAATTCTTGTTAAAAATACAATTTGTCAATGATACAGAATATAATTGCAACATATGTAATGAATTATTGGAAAAGAGGTGTCACGAAATGGGGTATACTTTTATTAGCTATAGTACAAAAAACCAGCAAATGGCTGATTCATTCAGAGAATTGTTTAATCGAAATGGGATTGATACTTGGATGGCTCCAGGCGACATCCCGTTTGGTTCTACTTATACTTCGACGATTAACAGGGCAATCAAAGGAGCGGCATGTTTTACCATACTTTTATCTGGAAGTGCCCAGGTGTCCCCATGGGTTTTAAAAGAAACGGAACGTGCAGTTAGTACAGGGAAAACGATCTTTACGGTTTTGCTTGATGATGTACCAATGAATGATGATTTTGAGTTTATGCTAAGTACAACTCAGGCCATTGCGATAAGAAAAATTAATGAGAATAATTCTGATATACAAAAGCTTTTAAAAGCAGTGAGGGCTTATACCGGCGAAAAAAACCACACATCAAGAAAGCAAAACTCACATTCTGTTCATACATCTACTATTAAAAAATCTACCGATACCTCGAAAAGCCAGGTTTCAGGGGATGAAGATCCTGTTGCCTTAAATCAAAAAAGCAAACAACCATTTTCGAGGAATTGCTTTTCGAGTGATACAGGCATATTAGGCTGTAAGGTAGGCGATACTATTCGATTTGGTAAATATGCTCAAACAAGTTTGGGCAGAGATCGAACTCCCATAGAATGGAAGGTATTAGCAATAAAAAACGGAAAAGCCCTTTTGCTCAGTAAATTTATATTAGATTTTAAACAATTCAATAACAAGAGAACTCTAGTAGAGTGGGAAAACTGTTCATTGAGAAAATGGATTAACGGTTCATTTTTTAATAGAGCATTGGATGATTCTGAAAAGGCATTGATTGAGTCAGCTCAAAAAGAAAGACAGACGAATAAAGACGATCAGAAAGATAAGTTTTTCCTTCTTTCTTATGATGATGTGCAAAATAGGCGTTATGGCTTTGTTGCGAAGATTGGTTCTGACTCTACGAGACGTGCACAAGGAACAGAGTATGCATTAGCAATTTGTCCGGATTCAAATGTGTTTACATCTTGGTGGATCCTTACCGATAAGAAACGAGCTGGCCGCGTTGATGAAAACGGAGGGTTGTATAGTGGCACCAGGGAAACTTGTTACCATGGCATTCGTCCAGCTTGTTGGATAGATGTCTATATGGCTGAGGGACTCTGCAGGCACTGTGGAGGATCTTTCAATGGCTTCACAAAGAAGACGTGCAGTAAATGTGGGCGGGAGAAGGATTATTGAGACAAATGCGTTTCCCCTGAGTTTGTATTTAACAAGAAGTGAGCGTATATTTGGTATCTTATCCTATTGAAATAATGTGTTTTATTGTGGATAGTTTTCGAGTATTTATTGTGATTGGGTTTTCATAATCAATTTCAAAAAACCAACCATAGTTGGTATGCAGCTCATTATTCGCGTGAAAAGAATGGATAATAGAACAGGATATACAACCAAAAAAGACCACTTGCATGTTCCTCGCAAGTGATCTTTTTCTTTTTCTGTGCGCCTTACAGCAGCTGCTCAAACATCGCTTTGAGCTGCGCGTCGGTGAACTGCACGGGGTTGTTCTTCATCAGCATGTGCACGTTGCTTTCGCTGACGATGCGGTCAAGGTCCACGGCGCCCTCGAGCTGCGCAAAGCGGGTGCGCAGACCGCCGGTCTCCTTCAGGCGGGCAATCTCATCGGCAAGCGCGTCGCAGTCCGCAAAGCCGAGCGTTTTCGCAAGGGTCTGCAGGCGGTCGTCCGCGTTCAGGCGGATGAAGCTGTCAAGCGTAAACGCGCAGGCTTCCCCGTGCGGCAGGTGGTGATAGCTGGACAGCGGATAGCTACAGGCGTGGCAGGCGGCGGTCTTCGCGTTGGAGAACGCAAGCCCGGCCAGCAGCGAACCGTAGGACATGGCAACGCGCGCGTCCTTGTCGCCGTCGCGGTAGGATTTTTCCAGATGCGGCACGATCGCCTTGAGCGCTTCGATGGCAAGCAGGTCGGTCATCGGGCTGTGATGGATGCTCCAGTAGGCCTCAATGGCGTGGGTGAAAGCGTCCAGACCCGTCATGAGCGTTGTTTTCGGCGGTACGGTGAACGTCAGCTCCGGATCGACGATGCACGCCGTCGGGCAGAACAGGGGACTGTGCGTGGTTTTCTTTTCGTCGCCGCGGCTGATGACGGAAACGCTCGTCACTTCGCTGCCGGTGCCGGCGGTCGTCGGGACGGCGATGATCTTTGCCACCTTCTGCGGGAACGGCAGCCCTTCAAAGTGTGCGGTCGGCGTGTGGTCGCTGTAGGCGCAGGCTGCCGCGTACTTTGCGGTGTCAATGGCGCTGCCGCCGCCGATGGCGGCAGCGGCCGAAGCGCCGGTGGCTTTCATGAGGCGGACGACCTCTTCCACGCCGGAGAGCTGCGGGTTCGGCTCCACGTCGCTGAATACCGCGACGATGGCAGGAACCTTCTTTTGCAGGTCCTTGCCGAATTGGTCAAAAAAGCGGTCGCAGACCAGAACCATCTTGTCGCTGCCGATGCTCTCGAGCAGCGCGGGCAGTTCCTGCAGTGCGCCGCAGCCGAAGCGGATGTCGACCGGCAGAAAATAACGGAACGCATCAATCATAGATCCCATCCTCCACAGCGGCGACTTCCTTTTTCGCGTTCGTCAAAAACGCCTGCCGCCACTCTTCGAGATCCTGCAAAAAGTCGGTATGCAAAAACGCCTTGGTCATTTCGATGCCCATTTCCGGCGCAACGATCCAGCCGCCCATGCAAAGGATGTTCGCGTCGTTGATCGCGCGGCACATCTTTGCGGCGTAAAGGCTCTCGCACGCAACGGCGTAAACGCCCTTGTATTTGTTGGCAACAACGCTGACGCCGGCGCCGGTACCGCAGATGAGAATCGCGCGGTCGTATGTGCCGTTCTGTACCAGCGGCGCAATCGTGGACGCCACAACGTAGTACGGCTTGACGTGGTCCAGGTCGGCGGTGCCGAGGTCGTCGACTTCGATGTTCTCCGATGCAAGATAGGCCTTGATGCTCTCTTTGAGGTTGAAGCCGGATTTATCGCTTCCGATGGCAAGTTTCATAATGCTGTCCTCCGTGAAATTCAAAAAATTGCCGCCGGTGTGTCCCGTGCGGCAAACAGTATTGTAGCATGAATCGGCAATTGTGTCAAGTTAAAAGCAGTACTTCCGGATGCCGATGAAAAAGATGACAAGGCCGATGTCGATGCAGACATGGAATACCGCGTGGATGTAGCGGTGTTTTTTGCCGACGCCGTACAGCGCCGCGCCGATGAGCAGCGCCGTGCTGCCGCCGAGGAAGCAGTAAAACGCGCCGTGCGGCAAAATCGTGAACGCCTTTGCGCCGCTGACCGCGCAGACGGCAGCGGTCCCGATGTAAAGCGCCATTTGCAGCGTCTTTGTTTTTTCAAAGGCGACGAGCGTCAGCACCAGTCCGCTGACCGCGCCGACCCAGGCGCAAATGCCCATCACGGCGGCAGGCATGGGCCCGGCGGTCGCGGCAACCGGCGGTACGCAGGCGGTTGCGGTCCCGGCGACGGTGAAGAAGATCATACAGTGATCGAGCAGCCGCAGCAGCCGTTTTGCGTCCGACGGCTTTGCGCCGTGATAAGCCGCCGACATCAAAAACATGATCGTTGTGCCGAAGAGATAGAGCGCGGCGCACACCATGCGCAGGCGGTCGCCGCTGCGGATCGACGGCAGCAGGCAGTCCTTGACGATCCAGGCGCTGAGGATCAGCCCCGCCGCATGCGTCACAGTATGCAGCACTTCTTCGGTTTTCGTATAGGGAACGAGGGGGATGGAACTCCACTTTTGCATACGAACGCCTCCTGTTCGGGTAACATGGCACGCTGTGGCAGGGTAACGCAACGCTTTGTTAGATGGTAACAGACAGGGTAACACAACTCGTCTTTACTCAACTCTACTAAACTTTTGAACCAATGCAGCGCCCCTAAACAGACGTAATAATAAATGAAAGAAAACCCCACAAAGCCCTGAAACACGAGACTTTATGGGGATGCGTGCGTGTCATCGCCCAAAAGCATTTTTCAAAGTATCATCATCCGTGCCGTGTCGAATCAGATAAATCATTGCTTTTCTCCCAAGGTTTGCTTCGCTGTTCTGCATGAAGCAACAAGCATTACCCGAATAGACGTGCATTGCGCATTCAAAGAGCGATATATTTGACAAATAGTTTTTAAACTCATTTAAGCTTGCAACATCAGCTCCACCCTTTCCATCGGACTTCCAATTTCGATATGGAATCCCATAATAGACTTTTCCCTTTTTCATAAAACTGACCTTCATTAAAAAGTATTAATAAAGATTGCAATTTCGACAAAATGTGGACAATCATTCTTTACGCTTCTGAAGGGCTGATTGTTGGCCATGTACACTTCGCTTTATCGAGCGCAGTTTACTGCGCCGGCTTCATGAAGCGCCAGTCTTAGTCTGTCCCGATCTGGACGAATTCAGGCGCATATTCGGTTTTTTTGGAGCCCGTCTTCATCCATCCCCAGTCCTTATACTCTTCAGCGATCCAGGATTCTACAACACGCGAAAACGCGGAATCCGGGCTTTCGAAAGCAGAATAATAATACACGGTGAGAATCGGTATCGGTTTGGTGTATGATTCCCAGTTTTCGTAAAAATAGGAGAATGCGTTACCTCCAACGAACCGTAAGCCTTTTCCGAATCGTACGGTCTGCAGATTTCGCAGATTCCGAAATGCATTTCGACCGATAGTCTCGACCGTATCGGGAATACAGATCTCTTTCAGCGAGTCGGGCAGGAGACATTTCGTATGATCACCGATTGACGTTACCTGTCTGCCATTGATTACGGAGGGAATAATCAGTGTCTCCGATTCGGAGGTCGCATTCAATTTGTATTGATTCGTATAGGTAAGTCTGAATTCACCGCTCATCTGTAAAATACGATATCCGCCGTCTTGCGTCGGCGCTGCAGTAAGCGTGATCCCATTTTGTTTAACTGTAAAGATGTCGGGATCTTTTCGGGGATAATATTCAACTTCATATTCAGGCCAAAAATCTTTGTTGTTACTTGTTGCCATATAGAACCCAAAGAACGCGCAGCCTTCCGGAATGCTCAGAATAATGAAGAGATCAGGATCGCGCAGTTCCGGCTCGAGGGTCAATTCAAGAACTCTTAACACGGGAAGGTCTTCGATCGTTTCCGGTATGATAAGACGGAAGCCGCGATGCTTGGTATTGTGTTTCTTATCCTTAACGATAAAAAAAGGAATATCGCCGTCTTTATGAAAGAAGCCTGTTATTACGACGTATGCCTCATTTTCTATCCGATATGAAAAATCACCGCATTCCGTTGTGATTTTGTTATCCATAGGAACTTCTCCTCCTGATTTGAATTTGATTCATTATAGAATACTTTTTTTGTCAAGAATTTTTAAATAGTATAGCAGATATAGTCGAAATATTCAATAATATTTCGCAATTTATAGCGAACATATCTAACAACCAACTCATGGAAAAGGATTTGAATGAATATAGCTCTTTCACTCGTGTTAATCTACATGTCGCGTATAGCTGCGATTATGTCTAATGTTATTGAGTGAAATTGGGTTCAAATCCTCCCTCCCCAACACTTTTTACGTTTCTTTACAGAGCTAAGAAACACAAAAAGTACACCAGCGTTTTTTGCCCGTTTTCGGACCCTGAAAACAAAAAATAGGGCCTCGAAGCAGCCGATCGACTGCTCCAAAGCCCGAATTTGCTAGTTTTTTCCAAATTTTCGCCTTTATTATTCTATGATGACATTAAAAGCCTCTTTTGCCATGGTAGACAAAAGAGGCTTTTATCGTGGCGGAGAAGAGGAGACTCGAACTCCTGCGCCGGTTACCCGACCTACGCCCTTAGCAGGGGCGCCTCGTCACCAACTTGAGTACT
>CACYCR010000084.1 GCA_902772935.1 Oscillospiraceae bacterium | reverse complement strand
GTCCATAACATCAAGATCACCTATCCGTACGACCTGCGCGTCGCAAAGGCACTGCTGGACGAAGAAGAATCCAAATGAAAGGACAACCGCTATGCTCAACACCGTATATCGTTTGACGCAGCCGCGCAAGATCGAAATCGCGTTCAATGAGATCGACCTGTTCAAAAACGAGGTCATTGTCAAACCCACCTATCTTTCCATCTGCCACGCCGACCAGCGGTATTATCAGGGTACCCGCGACCCGAAGGTGCTGGCACAGAAGCTCCCGATGGCGCTGATCCATGAGGCGATCGGTGAAGTGGTCTATTGCCCCGACGGCAGCTTCAAGCCCGGCGAACAGGTTGTCATGATTCCGAACACCCCGGTCGAACAGGATGACATCATTGCGGAAAACTATCTGCGCTCAAGCAAATTCCGCGCCAGCGGCTTTGACGGTTTCATGCAGGAATATGTCCAGCTCGCTGCCGACCGGCTTGTCCGGCTGCCGGCAGGCATCGACCCGCACGTTGCCGCATTCACGGAGCTTGTTTCCGTCAGCGTCCACGCGATCTCCCGCTTTGACAAGATCGCTCACAGCCGCCGCAACACCATCGGCATCTGGGGCGACGGCAACCTGAGCTACATGACCTGCATCTTTTTGCGCAAGTTCTTCCCCGATACGAAGCTCTGCGTCTTCGGCATCGACGACAAGAAGCTCAGCGATTTCACCTTTGTCGATGAAACTTACCGCACGACCGAGATTCCGGATGCCCTGCGTGTGGATCACGCCTTTGAATGTGTCGGCGGCAATGCGTCGCAGATCGCAATCAATCAGATCATCGACTATATCAATCCCGAAGGCACCATCTCCATTCTCGGCGTCAGCGAATATCCCGTACCGATCAACACGCGCATGATTCTGGAAAAGGGTCTGCGGATGTTCGGCAGCAGCCGCAGCGGCCGCGTGGATTTCCTCAAGACCGTTGAAATGTATGAGCAGTACCCCGAGATCGTCGATTATCTCGGTCGAATGGTCGGCTATGTCAAGACCGTACGCAACATCAAGGATATGCGCGATGCGTTTGATATGGACACAAAAAAGGCCGGCGGCAAAACGATCATGAAATGGGAAAAATAAGCACAAACAATAAAGCGAGCAAGGCAGACGCCTTGCTCGCAGACTGTCGATAAAGTCGCCAGACCATTTGCAATGCCAAAAGCATGGCATGCAGATGGTCTTTTTGATTGGACGCAAACCATTTTATTTCGACAATTAGAAATGGTTTGTTGATTATAATTGCAAATTAGGCGCGTTCTCGCCCTCTCGCGGTACCATCGTACAGCTTCGGGGCGAGAAACACGCCTTCTGATCGACTTTCTCGATGTCTGCCAGCTTGTCGAAAAAACCTTTTTCGACAAGCTGCGAGCAAGGCAGACGCCTTGCTCGTTTTTTATGCTGTTCGTTTCAAATGATTCCCGGCAACGCTGTTACGCCGGCAGACGATTGATCCGGTCAAGATGCTCGGTGTACAGGCACTTGATGTCGTTGACATGGAACAGGCCGCCTTCGAGCGACATATGGTCGCCGAGAATGGTCGGCATGATGTTCCAGACGCCTTTCGTCACCCGGTCGGCGTCGTAGTCCTGCTGCGGCTGTCCGAAGGGCGCTTTCGCGGAGATCGTGTTGACCAAACCGTCGTTTTCGAGCCACGTTTCGTCGATCACATAACCGCCGTCTGTGACGCCGGTGAAGGCGCCGATGCGGTTCGCCGAAGAGCGGAAAAGGAATTCCATCTTGCTGTTGATCGCCTTGTACGTCCCATCCGCCTGCTTTTCCGTCGCCGAGCAGGCATAGGAGAAGTAATAGGTATCGGCAAAGACGGGCAGTTTTTCATTCAGCGCGAGTGCGTTGTCGATGTACATATCATAGTTCGCGTGGTCGCTTTCGATGCGGTCATCAAAGGTGCGGTTGTTATAGGAGCTCATCATATCGCCCAGCGCCTTTTGCAGCGGCGTCTGCTCGTCCGCTTTGCCATCATCGGAATAGGCAGTTGTGCCATTGTGCGGTGCGGCAAGGGACGTCACGCTGTGAATCCAGCCGCCTTTGCCGCCGACGAAATACGGCGACAGCTCTGCCGGGTCGGTCGCGGCGCGTTCTTCCGCGCTCCCCTGCGCCATCACGGCGGCAAACATCCGTACCGTCGCACCGCCGAAGGAGTGACCGAGCAGGTTGATCTTGTTCGTTTCATCGAAGGCGGGAATCAGTGCGCGGCCGGTGAAATCCTTGCCGAAGCGTTCATGCTTGCAGCGTTCGCTGTGCGCGACGCCGTAATCGGTCACCGTGCCGGTCAGCTGCGCATACAGCTCGCACGCACGGTCCCAGGCGCTGTCCGTCGGGCCGACGGAGGCCGCGTAGGTGTGGAAGCCTCTGTTGTTGAGGTACTCCATCAGGTCGCCGCCGAACATGCCCCAGTACGGCATAAGCTTATAGACGTCGTCATAGCTGCCCCAGCCGGAAAGGCCATGCACAAAGACGTAGCTGTAATTCGTATTCCAGGCGCTTTGATCGACCTGCAGCGCGGTTTCGCCGACGCCGAAGAGCATGGTGATGGACAGAACCAGGCTGATGACCTTGTAAATCAGATGATGCAGAATCGCTTGCATAAAATCAACTCCGATACAATCAAGTTAATTGTATCATAGCACATCCGCAAGGTCATGTCAATTTCATTTTGGAAAGTGCAAAGATTTTATGCCGATTATTTGCGGCGGTCATAGTCCTCTTCGATGGCCGCCTTCCATTTTGCGGAAAGCGGACGACTTTCGCGTACGCAGCAGATCGCCTCGCTGACGGCGGCATAATTGAGTGCGGTGCCGGCGGCGTCGGCATGATAATTGACGGCGCGGTCTTCATCAATGCCGAAGCGGCGGGCGGTACCGATAGCGTCAATATTTGCGCCGAGAAAAAGAAATTCCCAGCCGTGCTGTTTCTTTTGGCGCTCAATCATCTTCTTTACGGTTTCGGCGTCAAAGCGATGGCTGGCGTTTTCCATGCCGTCAGTTGTGATGACAAACATGGTATGCGCCGGGACGTCCTCTTTGCGGGCGTACTTGTGAATATTGCCGATGTGGCGAATGGCGCCGCCGATGGCATCAAGGAGAGCCGTGCAGCCGCGCACAGTGTAATCGCGATCGGTCATGGGGGCGATGTCTTTGAGCGGGATGCGGTCATGCAGAACCTCGCTGACGTTGTCGAACAGCACCGTGGAAACAAAGGCGTCGCCGCTTTGCTTCTTCTGCTTTTCAATCATGGCGTTGAAGCCGCCGATGGTGTCGCTTTCGAGGCCGGCCATGGAGCCGCTGCGGTCAAGGATGAAGACGAGTTCGGTCAGATTGTTGTCGTGATTGTTTTTCATAAGAATGTCCTCCGTCATAGAAAATATGGTTGCCGGTCTTTCAACTGACAACCATAGTATAACGGATTTCCTTTGGGAAAAGGTCGCCTCTCGGGCGACAAATTCACGCGCCGAGCAGTTTCTGATCGAAGGCGAACAGCGCCTCGTTGATCTCAAAAATGTTGTAATTCCGGTGGAGAATGAAATACTCCACGATCACGTCAAACTTGCTCGCGTGTGACAGGGCGTACCCGGCCTTTTGCAGCAGCTCGGCTGTCTCTTCCGGCGACAACTCCAGCGCCACGGCAAACGCGAGCGCGGTCGCCTTGCTCGGGCGGTACTGCGGATTGCTGCGGATCTTCGAAAACAGTTTGCGGTCGACGTTGGCGCGCTTATAGCAGTCGCTGTCCTTCATGCCTTTTTCGTCAATCTTGCGAAAGAGCATATCGGCAAAGCCCTCATCAAGCTGCTGCAGCAGGTGCTGCAGATCGCTTTCGGACCCCTCTGCGGCGCTTTGTCCGCATGTGCCCGGAAACGGTGCGGCGTAGGGCGCTGCTTCTTCGCAGCAAGACGGCGCCTGATCGAACGCCGGCCGCTTGGCGGCAGCGTACCGCTCCATCCGGCGCAGCTGCAGACTGCGGTCGTCCGTGTGCGCGTCAACATAATGCTGGTCAATGTACGCCTGCACACCGGCAAAGAGCTGTTCGCTGATCTGAAACGCCGCCCGGTCAAAAATCACAAGCAGTACCCGCAGCTCGTGGTCGGTCAGAAAGGCGCTGATGGTGTTCACCGCGACACGGATGGCCTGTGCCTTCGGGTACCCGTACACCCCGGCGGAGATCAGCGGGAACGCAACGCTTTCACAGTGGTGTTCTTCCGCAAGAAGAAGCGAATTGCGGTACGCCGCCGTGAGCAGCGCCTCTTCGCCGCAGCCGCCGCCCTGCCAGACGGGGCCGACCGTGTGGATGACATATTTCGCCGGCAGATGATAGCCGCGCGTCAGTTTGGCTTCGCCGGTTTTGCAGCCGCCGAGCGTGCGGCATTCCGCCAGCAATTGCGGCCCTGCGGCACGGTGAATGGCGCCGTCCACACCGCCGCCGCCCAGCAGCGTTTCGTTGGCGGCGTTGACAATGGCGTCGACGTGCAGGGTGGTGATGTCTGCGCGGATGATTTCAAGCGGCATGGTGATTCCTCCTCACAAAAAGCTACAGCTAGATTGTATCATTTTTTCAGAAAATTGCAAGTCTCATATAAACAAGCCCGCTGCAAACACAGCGGGCTTTCTAAATGAATCAATACAGCTTTGCGCCGGCCGGAATGTGCGGGTCGACCATCAGCAGATGCAGCTTTTCTTCGCCGTTTTCGTTGTGAACGGCGGACAGCAGCATGCCGCAGGAGTCGATGCCCATCATCGCGCGCGGCGGCAGATTTGTGATGGCGATCAGCGTCTTGCCGACCAGGTCTTCCGGTTCGTAGTACTCATGAATACCGGAGAGGATGATGCGGTCGGTGCCGGTGCCGTCATCCAGGGTGAACTTCAGCAGCTTCTTGCTCTTTTTCACCGCTTCGCACGCCTTGACCTTGACCGCGCGGAAATCGCTCCTGGAGAACGTGTCGAAATCGACGGTTTCTGTAAACAGCGGCTCGATCTCCACGTTCGAGAAGTCGATCACTTCCGGCGTTGCTTCTTCAGCCGGCGCGGCTGCGGGGGCGGCCTTCTCTTCGCTGCCGGATTTGGCAGACTTCATCGTCGGGATTGGTTTCCAATCATTCTATAAGCGCTCATATCTTCTTAAAATGCCTATTTTACTGAGGTTGTTACGTACTATCTTTTTATATCAGCCCATATCTTTTCACTGAAATGTCGTAAAAAGTGTCGTAAAAATCATCGGATTTTGATTT
>CACYCR010000083.1 GCA_902772935.1 Oscillospiraceae bacterium | reverse complement strand
TATGTTCTTCATGCTGAAACAGCCGCTGTCCGGTTTTAATGTTATAAACGCGAATAAAGAAGTCGTCAGAGGCAAAGCCGCTCACATCGCCCAAAAACAACAGATTTCCATACCGGTACAGTTCATGAGAATAGTTTTCCGGCAATGCATCCTCCATGATGCAGGTTCCCGTCTTGCTGTCATAAAGCTTTATGTATTTTTCCCCGCGTTCCACGATCGTCTCCGCGAAGCCAAAGACGCTGGTAAAGATCTGATAATCGATTTCGATCCGGCTGTGTTCTTTGCCTGTTTCAACGTCCACAAAAATGTAGGTTTCTGCAGGGTAGGTCCCTCCGCAGCGGATCGTGGCCATTTCCGATGTCACCTCAGTAAGACTGCTGCTATTGCTGCCTTCAACCGTATATTCCCAAAGCACACCGCCGTTCTCCGGATCGATGCGCTGCAGCGTATTGTTTTCAAGGATCAAAAATGCATTTTCCTGCAACGGTTCTTCTTTTATATCTTTTTTTCGAAACCCATGAAGCAGATTGTTCTGATCCCGCTCGTATACACCGACGCCGTAATACTCGCCGTGCAATTCCTTCACATCGGACCGTTTCAAAAGCTTCACTCCAAAGCCGTTGCCGCTGTCAAACTGCTTGATGCAGCGGCCGGTCTGCGTATCCCACAGATAGGTTTGATATTCGTCGACCGTCACGAGCCGCGTCCCGCCGCAAAACAGGCAGAAGTCTTTGATTTTATAGGTGTGTGAAAACTCTTTGACCGGCGTAAAGAGCCACGGCTGATAGGCGCCGACGAGCGAGGAGAGCTGCTCCACCGCGCCGTTGAGCAGCGGCTTGTCGTCACCTTTCTCCGGGAAAGTTTGCAGCACGGTCTCCAACGATGCATACAGTTCGCCGATATCGGACTGCCGTTTGGATTCTTCAAGCTGCAGCGTGGAATAGCTTAGCGTCAGTGCAGCCATGTTTTCCGCAATCTGGTTCTTTTGCGACAAAAACGTCAGGCCGGCAATGATGCTGATCGCAGTGATGACCGACAGGATCGCTATTGACGCCGCCGTGACCGTCAGCCGTTTTTTCCGCTGCCGCCGCTGTTCACGGTCATACAGATTGTCAAAGCTGCAGCCGAGCAGCGGCGCGATCAGGCGCAGAATCTCGGTCTTCATCTTTTTCGAAGCATCCTTCAGACTGGCAGACGCCACATTCGCGGCAAGCGGCTCGACCTCGCGTTCAAGGGAAACGACGGTGCCGTCCGGCGCTTCAGCCTGCACCGTTTCGTGCAGCAGCGCTTCGGGGAACGCTTCCTTCGGGTCGCCGTCGGCGACGATGGTCAGGATATTGGCGTTGCTGCCGCCGTGCAGCGCCTTGAAGGTGTCGATCTCCTTGAGGCACCACATGGATTCTTTCAGCGCCGGAGAACACACCACGATCAGAAACCGTGAGGTTTTCAGCGCGTTTTCGATGTCCTCGCGCAGATCGCTGCTGCCCGGCATATCCGTCCGGTCGCGGAAGATCCGGAACTTTTTAAAGTCCTTTGCCTCACGCAGATTCTTCGGCGGGATGTAGGTCTCCAGTTTTTTCTGAATCATCTCCGCGATTTTCATGTCGGGCATCACATGACGGTATGAAATAAACGCATCAAATTGATATTGCTGTTCCATGTCTTCTCCTCCTGTATACTTACCTGGACTTCACTCAGGTTATTCTTCCGATTGTCTGCAGCGGATCAATCAAAGCCTTCCTTGCTGGGATAATCCCAACGTTTGAAGTCATACCATTTCCGGCCGTCCCGCAGTTCGTAGATCCGGTACCCAAGACGATCGAGCGGGTCCAGATCATCCGGGTACGTCCAATGACCGCTTTCGTCTTTTTCCATGCCGCGAAATTCCGTTGATTCAATCACACGGCCGGCGTCATCAAGATCCGCGCGGATTTTTCCGTGCGGGATTTCCAGAATGCTCGGATGCAGCTTCAGCGACAGCATCTTGTGGTCATAACGGTCATGCACGTCGCTTTGCGTATAGAAATACGTTTCAAAATTCTTTGGCCGGCGGAATCCGTTGGCACGCATGAACGCACACCAGCGGCGGTGCTCCAGCCAGGCAAGCTCATGCACCATCTGCAGTTCCTCCGCGGTCTTTCCGGGCTTTAAGACGAAACTGCGGTATGCCGCTGCGCCGTCCTTCCGGCACTGCCGATAGGTCGCTTCGTCCTTAGAGAAAAACAGCGTTGGCTTCAGGCTGCCCGCGGAATACGCCTTGTAGCAGCGATGCAGCCGCCGCCCGAGGTTCGCCTGATAGTTATAGTAATCCAGAAACTCTCCCGCTTTGTTTTCGACCTTTTCACTCTCACGGTCACCGTGAATGCCGCGGGCATAGACATCACCGATTTTCTGCGCCGAAGCGCGGATGCCGGCGTAAAAAATGTTTTCCAGACTGAAGACTTCCTCCAGGCTGCCGAATGCGTGCATATAGACGTCAAATTCATCCGGATTGTTTTTCGGCGTATTATCGTCCGTAGCCGCGCCGCCTTGTACCGGCGCTCCGGCATAACGGAAGCGCATCTGCTGGTTCAGCTCTTTGCAAAGCGCGGAATCGTAAATGACATAGCTGATAATCGTTTTGTTGTCCGGCGCTTCATACATATGATGGCTGCCGACCAGCCGGCGCAGGTGTTCGGCGATGGAATAGTTTTCTTCGTCAGAGCCGAACGCAACGATAAAGTAGTCCGTATCCAGCAGGTTGGTGTCGTCTTTGTCCTGTGCGCCGGTGTCCTGCGCATCTGTGTGCTTTGCGGGCGCGCCAAGGAAGGTCCGCAGATCGGAAGCCTTCACGTCTTTTTCGTAGTAGTGATAATAGAAGTACGGCTCACTGTCCATCGGTTTGCCGTTCATCTCATACTGCAATACCTTGCCGCGGTTCTCGTTCCAGCCGTTCGACAGCATGATCTCCGGATTCAGATAATTGATCCGCCCCTCAAAATCTGCTTGCTTTTCTTTGGAAACGATGCTGATCAGCAGCTTGCGGTGCAGGATCTGTCCCAGCCAGTACGCGGAAAGGAACAGCTCCGTGCCGATGCTGCCGCTGCCGAAGATCGTCAGCTTGATCGGCTCCGCCGGGTCTTCCTTCGCAGCTTCGAAAAGCGGATAATCCCGAAACAGGTTCCGCGCAAGATTGCACACGCGGTTTACGGGAATGATCTGCGGCATGTTGTCAACGAACAGGTCTTCTTTGTACTTTTTATAGGCAGCCATATCCTCTGGCGTCGACATCTCCATCTGTGCCGGATGCTCTTTCAGCAGCTGGACACAGCGCATATTCACGATGGCAGATACCGCGTCCTCCAGGTCGGATTTTTTCTTGTCGGTCGCAAAAATATAGATTTTCGTATCATACGATTTTTTCTCTTTGTCATCCAGCAGCGCGGCCAGGACAGACAAATTGTCATCCTCTTTCTGATCCACCAGGAACAGCCGGACCGTCTGGTCCAGGAACTTGAGCGGCCGGAAGGAGATGTGCAGCAGATCATCGCGCAGAACAATGGCGCCGATTGCTTTCGCCTGCAGCAGCCATTCCGTGCTTTCTTCATTTTCGTCATCTGTATAGGCGTCGGTAAACACGACGCAGGGATGCTGATAGTCCTCTGAAAGCAGAATATTCTTTGCCATGGCGATCGACTGATCGTTCAGTGCGGAAAAATAAAAGAACTCCTTATGGGGCAGAAAGTGCTTTGTGACCCAGAAACGGATCTGTGGAAAGACGTTCGCCAGAATTTCAAAGACAAACGCGCCGCCGATGATCGGCGCGGTGACATTCAGCGCCGAATTATAAACGGCGTAAAAACCCGGCGCCGCTGCAAATTTCGGCAAAAGGTGTTCGATCATTTTTCTGCCGTGCTCCAGATATGCCGTATAGTTTTCATCCATACTGAACGTCTGCAGACCGTGCAGGAAGCTGTTGGCAACCTGATCCGGCCACGGCATTTCCGGAATACCTTCGTGCGCCTCCACCCAAGCGGAAAACAGTCCCACGGCAAGCCGCAGCATCCATGCGGACACCAGCAGAGCGATGGAAATGAACATCAGCTCCTTGCCCGCTTTTTTCATCTGCGGGAAGCCGTCCTTTGTTGTTCGTTCCCGGCTGTCATGCCGAAACAGCCGAACAAACCAGTAGATTGCAATGATAAACGCAATCACGGAAAGCGCTATGGGAATCCAAATCCGATTTTCTATCGCCACAGGGAACACTCCTTTGTTTTTTCAGGTATCTTGCGCTTTTGCGCTTTGTCCTGCTGCCGGGCGGATCATAAATATCAGGATCTCCACGCCCCGCGGATCGCCTTGGCAAATGCGCCGGGCGTCTCCTTGAGCGGCTCGATCAGTTTGATGTTCATGTCCGCAGCCCGCAGCCGAAAAGTTTTTGCGCTTTCGTTTTCTCCCAAAGCAGTCACAACCAGATACTTCCTGGCATATTTGCCGCCGAAGCGCACAGCCACCGTTTGCAGCTTATACAGCTCGTCAACGGTCACCTCGCCGTTTTTGCAGGAGATAAACACCGGGATCATGCCGTGCATCATCAACACGTCAATTTCATTTTCGGTGTCGGATTTCGGGTTTTCCAGAAGCAGTTTGCCATCCCAGTCGATCTGCACACCGGTCATCACGTCGTTATAAGTCGGCTGCCCGTCGGCTTCCGTTGCTTGACACGCCAGCATATACACATACATTTCCAGTGTCTGTCCGGCTTTTGTCAGACAGTATTTCACCAAGGGATTTTTATATCTGATGCGGATGGTCGTCTCGTTCACGTTGACAACCGCGAGTTTTCTTTTCTTCAATTCATTGATAAAGCACGGGATATAGGTGTAATCCGCGTTCTTTTGCTTCAGGTACGCTTTGACGTCGCTCAGCAGTGCAATCGTTTCCAGTGATGCCGGGTCCTTCGAATTTTCCTCTGCGGCCTTAAAAACCCAAACCTGCGCATTCCATGCGCGCACGTCCACGCTGCCCAACCGGTTTTCTGTCAGGCAGCATTCCCAGAGCGCCTGCAGATCGGCCATGTCGTCGGCCGTCAGCTGCCAGCGCCGCGTCCCCGCTTCCTTTGCGGAATCGTACCGGATGACGCCGCCGAAGATCTGAATGTTTTCTTCGACGGAGATCGCAGGCATCTGCGTCTCAAAGAGAATGTTGCCGTCCGCGTCACAATCATAGACCCGATTCGAGCGCAGATTGAACCGGTGCATCTGCAGGTGGACGTGTTCCTGATTGCGATACCGCTCAAACACAATGCCCATGGCGACCAGCATCAGATCGTCGCCCCCGGTCAGATCAAACGCGCAGTCGCCGTGTTCTTCGACGATTGCGGTCAGCTTTTCCACGATGTCCGGCAGCGAATTGACGTTCACGGTTCTGACCTCAAACATGGTCGTAATGCCGCGCGACGAGAACACACGCCGATAGCGCTGCGCATGGATTTCCATCGGCGAACGGTCTTTGCCAATAAGAATCACCCTGTCCGGTGCGATTGCCGCGCAGGCACTGATGTTTTCTGCAACTTCATTATCGAAAAATTCTACATACGTCATGTTTGTTCCTCCTCGTTTTTATCGAGTTCTCCGTGCGACAGCCTGACGCGACCGGATTCCCCCTCTTCCCGGTAAACCGCTGCGGTCCGCAGCGCGCGTTGCCGCAGCGCATCTTTGAGCGACGCCGGATCCTTTTGGTTGTCCTTCTGTGCCGGCGTCTGCAGCATCGCGTCATACACCGTCTGAAAAGCCTGCACGGTTTTCAGACACGTTTCACATTGTCCGATATGCGTATTGACTGCCGTCGCAAGGCGCAGGGACGCTGCATCCAGGGTCGTCATCGAAACGTAGTCGATGATCTCTTCCATTGTCAAATGCTCCATATCACAGCATCCGCTGAATCAGCCGATCCAGGCGGTTCACCCAGTCGCTGACGGATGCCTTGCCTCCCTTCTTCATGAAGAATTCCTGAAACGATACCATACCGTAAGTACGTTCGGCGTCCCACGGCTGCGCCAGACGGCGCGCCACACTTTCAACGTCCGTTTTGGAAAGCGCAAGCCAGGGAATCTGCTTTGCCGCCCGGCAAATGCCGTCGAACAGTTCGGACAGGCTCTTTTCGGAAAACGCTGCAATCAACTGCTCCGTGGCCTGCTTTCTTGTCAGATCCAGCGAGACGACAAAGACAAACTGCGCGATCCATGCCAGCACCTTATACACTTGCGCATCAGCGTGCAGCACAGTCTGAAACGCGGCAGCGAGCTTTTCCTGTCCGGCGGTTTCCGCAAAGATGAGATTGCCGGAAACCGCAGGCAGTTCGTTTTCCTCGTCTGAAAGCGCTGTCTCCCGGAATCCGATTCTGCGCACTTTTTTGGCGTAGTCCCTGAAAATGTTGGACGCCACCTTGTACATCCAGTTCTTGAAGCCCTGCGGATCGTCGTTGAACGTACCCTCTACGCCCGGACGCAGCAAAAACATCGGCTTGCAGGTTTTGACCAGTCGGATCAGCACCTCCTGCATCACATCCGCCTCGTGTGCGCCGTATCGCAATGCAGGGTCTTCCCGGCACCATTGCCGGACCGCCGGCGTCAGCAGCTGCTCGGCAATCGACAGCAGCTTGTCAAAGCGGACAGGCTCTTCACGGATCAGTTGATCGACCATGATATAGAAGTCTTCCGCGCTGTACCGATACACCTTGCTCACGCCCCCGCAAAACAGTTTTGAACATTGCCGTCCATTCCTGAAAATTATAGCATATTTTCAAAAACACTGTCAATATTTGCAGGGGATTTCCGCGTGGCGGGTACGTTTTTCCGCAGCGGCTTTTGCTGCTTCACAATATATAACAAAGATAGCATGCAAAAAATCGCAGCACGCAGTTTTTTGCATAAAAAAGCACCCCGCTTCTGCGGGGTGCGAAAGAGTTCGTCAACTTATTTGGCGATGGTGGTGTACATGAAGTACTTGTAGCCGAGCGGGTTGGAGAAGAAGCCCTGAACGTCCTTGCTGATCATGAACAGATCCGTGTAAAAATACAGCGGGCAGATGCAGCCGGTGGACATGAGCATATCTTCAGCAACGTGCATGAGCTTATAACGGGTCTCCGTGTCGGTGCAGGACTTGATCTGTGCGATGAGAACGTCATAGGTCTCAGCCCATGTGCCGTTTTCAACCTTCACATCGATGCCGTACTCGGACAGGTCAAGGCTGTAGTGCTTGACATCCTTGTTTGCGCCCTTGCCGAACTGGACGTCGTTGTTGCCGGAGCCGGAGGTCCACATGTCAAGGAAGCTGATGGGATCGTTGTAGTCTGCAAGCCAGCCGTTACGCGCGATGGAGAAATTGCCCTGCTTTCTGGTGTTCAGGAAGGTGTTCCATTCCTGGTTCTCCAGCTTGATGGTGATACCCACAGCGTCAAGAGCGCTCTGGAGATATTCGCCGATGGCCTTGTGGTTTTCGCTGGTGTTGTAGAGGTAGGTCAGCGTCGGGAAGTTGGTGAACTTGCCGGTCGCTTCGTCGAAGTCATAGTACTTCTTGAGGGTTTCGATTGCGCTGTCATAGTTGCCCTTGAGCGCATCCTTGGAAACGTCATAGTAACCGTCAAACGCATCGCTGGAACCGGCGTTCTTGTAGAACTCGGTTACGCCGTCAGCGTCGGTCAGACCCATGGCGACGAAGGAAGAAGCGGGAACCTCGCCGCCCTGTGAGACTTCGTCAACAATGTAGTTGCGGTCGAACAGAAGGCTGATCGCGTTGCGGATCTCGTCTTTCGCAGCTTCGGGATCTTCAACGTTTGCACCCTTCGGCAGGATGTCTTCGTTGATGTTCCAGCAGACATAGTACGTACCGATCTGGCCGGCCACTTTGAACTCGTCGGGATACTGGGTCTTCAGGTTTGCGATTTCGTTGGTCGGCACGTCGTCGATGAGGCTCCAGTCGCCGTTCTGGAAGTTGGCGAGCATGTTGTTTGCGTCATCGGAGAGATAGAAGTTGATCTTCTTCATGGTGACGGCGTCAGCGTCATAGTAGTTGTCGTTCTTTTCCAGGGTGATCACGCTGTTGTGGTTCCATGCGGTCATCTTGTACGGGCCGTTGGAGATGTAGGTTGCGGGATCGGTTGCCCAGGATTCGTTGGCAACGACGTCTTCACGGACCGGGAAGTAGGTCGGGAAGGCAAGCAGTTCGTTCCAGTACGGAACGTCCGTTGTCAGGGTGACTTCCAGCGTCTTGTCGTCAACAGCCTTGACGTTCAGTTTCGCGTCGGTCTTGGTTTCGTCCTGCGTGTCGGCGTAACCGTCAATAACATCGAACATGTAACCATAGTCAGCGCCGAGTTCCAGAGAAGCCGCACGGTTCCAGGAGAACTCGAAGTCCTTCGCGGTGAGGGGCTGGCCGTCAGACCAGGTCAGGCCGTCCTTGAGGGTGTAAGTATAGGTGACGGTGCCGTCATCGTTCTTCACACCTTCGGTCAGTTCGGTCGCTGCGTCAGCAACGATTTCCAGGCTGCCGTCGTCCTTCTGCGCCCATTTTGCAAGGCCGCTGAACAGGTGCGCAATCAGGGTTGCGCCGTCAACAGCAGAGTTGAGCGCCGGGTCGATGTTGTCCGGTTCGGACGCGATGCAAACGTTGATTTCCTCAGCGGTTGCGGTGGGTTCTCCTTCTCCCGTCGGCGTGGTTTCGGGCGTCTTTTTGCAAGCTGCAAAGAGCGTCACGACCATAGCGAGCGCGAGAAGAATTGCGAGTGCTTTTTTCATGGTGAGTTTCCTCCTTATATTTTACCCGTTTGCCGGGCAATTTACTGAAATGAATACCGCGTCAGTCGTTGATCTCCGCTGTGCGGTGGCAGGCAACAAAGTGGCCGGGTGCGACCTCTTTGAATTCCGGCATGCTTTCGGCGCACTTATCGCAGGCATATTGGCAGCGGGTGCGGAACGGGCAGCCGGACGGCGCGTTCAGCGGCGAGGGAATGTCGCCCTTGAGCACGATGCGGCGGTTGGCGCGGGCGATGTTCGGGTCGGGCACCGGCACCGCAGAAATCAGGGATTTCGAATACGGATGCAGCGGATGCTCATAAATCTCCTTTGCGTCCGCAAGCTCGACCATTTTGCCGAGGTACATGACGGCAATGCGGTCACTGATGTGGCGAACGACAAGCAGATCATGCGCAATGAAAAGATAGGTCAGACCGAGTCTGTCCTGCAACTCGTCGAACATATTGATGACCTGCGCCTGGATGGACACGTCGAGCGCGGACACCGGCTCGTCGCAGACGATGAATTCCGGATTAACGGCAAGCGACCGGGCAATACCGATGCGCTGGCGCTGGCCGCCGGAAAACTCATGGGCGTAGCGGGACGCGTGTTCGCTGTTCAGACCGACATAGTTCATCAGCTCCAGCACCCGTTCACGGCGCTCTTCCTTGCTCTTGCAGAGGCCGTGCACATCCAGCGGCTCGGCAATGATATCGGAAACGGTCATGCGCGGGTTCAGCGACGAATAGGGGTCCTGGAACACCATGGTCGCCTTGGTGCGGAACGCTTTGAGGTCCCGCTTGGTTTTGACGATCTTGCCGTCGTAATAGATCTCGCCGCCGGTCGGCTTGTACAATTGCAGAATCGTCCGGCCGACTGTCGTTTTGCCGCAGCCGGATTCGCCGACAAGACCGAGCGTCTCGCCGCGGTTGATCGTAAAGGATACGTCGTCCACCGCCTTGAGGGGCTTTGTTCTGAACGGGCCGACGGTGATGTTGAAATACTCTTTTAAGTGCCGGATGTCCACAAGCGGCGTATTGTTATTCTGCGCCATCGTTATGCCTCCTCACTGTTCTTGTCCGCTGCGGCGTTCTTCACGTTGACCCAGCAGGCCGCCGCATGGTTTTCGTTGATCTCCATCCGTTCGCAGCGCTCGCGGATACAGATCTTCATGGCGGCGTCGCAGCGCGGCGCAAACGGACAGCCTTTCGGCATATTCAGCAGGTCAATCGGCGTACCGGTGATGGGCTGCAGCTTCGTCCCTGCGGAGTCCACACTCGGAATGGAGCGCATCAGACCTTTGGTGTATTCGTGACGGGGATTATAGAAGATCTCGTCCGCTGTCCCCTGCTCGCAGATGGAACCGGCATACATAACGATCACTTCGTCGCAAAGCTGTGCCACAACGCCGAGGTCGTGCGTGATCATGATGATCGCCATGCCCAGCTCTTTCTGCAGACTCTGCATCAACTCCAGGATCTGCGCCTGAATGGTCACGTCGAGCGCCGTTGTCGGCTCGTCCGCAATCAGGATGTCGGGTTCGCACGCAAGCGCCATGGCGATCATGACGCGCTGGCGCATACCGCCGGAAAACTCATGCGGATACTGTTTCATACGCTTTTCCGGTTCGTTGACGTTGACCAGCCGGAGCATTTCAACGGCACGCTCTTTGGCCTGCTGCTTGTTGCGGTTGGTATGCAGCAAAATTGCCTCCGTCAGCTGGTGTCCGATCGTATAGGTCGGGTTCAGCGAGGTCATCGGATCCTGGAAAATGATCGAAATTTTGTTGCCGCGCACGGTACGCATCACTTTTTCGCCCGCGCCGACCAGCTCTTGTCCGTCGAGCTTGATCGAGCCGCCGACGATTTTGCCGGTTTCGGCAAGAATCTGCATAATGGAATAGGCGGTGACGGATTTGCCGCTGCCGGATTCGCCGACGAGCCCGAGCAGGCCGCCCTTCTCCATGGAAAAGCTCACGCCGTCCACGGCGAATTTGTCCGGCGGGCTGTCCAGAAAGCGGAC
>CACYCR010000082.1 GCA_902772935.1 Oscillospiraceae bacterium | reverse complement strand
GAGGTTCAGCGCCTGTTCAAAGAACTCGTCCGCCTTGGTCCACTCGTGATCCTCCAACGCCATGTAGCCGCGGTCGATCAGCGGCTGCGCGGACGCTGCATTGGCGGAGACCGGCGCCGCGGCAGGCTGCGCGGGCGGCGCGTCCTTTTGGAGCACCTTTTTGATGCCGCGCACCACGTCGTTGATGAAGCCGATCTTGCTCATGTCCTGCGCCTGCAGGTGAGCAAACTCCTCCGGCAGCTCGTAGGCGTCCATGTCGCGGTAACACGGAATCAGAATGCGGCTGCGGTCGGTTTTCATCAGCTTGAGGTACCGCGACCACTCGTTTTTGACCCATACGGCGTTGAAATACTCCGGCTTTGTGCCGACGGCAAGCATCACCTTTGCCGAATTGAGCGCGGCGAAAATGCACGGCTCATACGCCGAACCGAGCTTGTTTTCCAGCGAGATCGCGGCGTAGAAGACCTTGAAGCCCTCCTGCGTCAGTTGGTGATAGATGTCATTTGCGATCACGCTGTCGGGCGTGCGGCGGCCGCTGTCGTCGGTCTCCTTGTAGCAAATGAACACGTCGTAGGGATCTTCCTTTTTCGAGAGTGCGAGGATCTCCTTCTGCAGCCGGTCAATCTCCTTGGCTTCCGTTTCGTAAATGGTACGCTGCGCCGCATCGGCGTACTGCAGCGCGGCCTTGTAATCTGCGTCTGCGATCACGGAGTCAAACGACGTCCGGTGGCAGGTCGGGATGCGCTTGAACGTCTTCGGGTCCTCCACGTACTCGATGCCGTACCGGCAGAGAATCAGGCCCCAGTATGCCTCCGCCTCGTCGGGCTTCGTCTGAATGATCTTTTCATAGAGCGATTCGGCTTTATCGAATTCGCTCTTCATGCGCAGGATGTTTGCGCGGTTGAACAGTCCCTGCAGCGCCTCATCCTGCGTGGTTGCAATTGTCTGTTTTGTACCGCAGTAATCGCAGATGCAGACGCTTTCGTTTTCGCGGACGTCCAGCGTGCCCCCGCACATTTTGCATTTGAAGATTGCCATGGTCGTTCTCCCCTTTTATGCTTCCGTTTTTTCTGCTGACAGCACAATCTCCATGTGCTGCAGCGCAAATTCCAGACTTGTGGTCATGATCTCGTTTCTTGTGCGTCCGGTCGCTTCTGCCACGTTGTCAATATCGCGCAGCATATCCTTCGGCAAACGGAAGGAAACAACAGTGGATTCGCTGCCGTAGCGTTTGGCTGCGATTCGCAGCGTCAAATTATCCATTGATCATCAATCCTTTTCGATGAATGTATTACATTTGTAGTATTATACCAAGAAATATAGAAAAAAGCAATATCATTCCGCAAAATACATGTTTATTTATCACCCACGGTTTACACGATCGCTCCCTCGAAACGCAAAAAGCATTCCACAATACGCACAAACCCGGACAGATTTCGTCTGTCCGGGTTATCTTTATTATTGGGCATCGCAGGTCTGCAGTTTCATGTAGATCGTCACAGCGATGAAGGGCGCCCTGCTGGATCGCGGCTGCATGCTTGTACTGAACCGATGATTTCGCGTTTGAGAAAACCGGAAGAATCATTTCCCGCCTAAGTGTTTGCTTTGGGTTCGAATCCCGCAAAGCGTAAATCAAAACCACCGGTGAAACCGGTGGTTTATTTCCACATCAAAAGATACCAAAAAAGACCGGATTCCACAATGGATTCCGGTCTTTTGGTCTTGCTTGCAATGCGGATCTATCTCAAGGCCTTGTAGCCTTGTTAAAAAAGCTTATGTGTTCTGCAGATAATAGATATAGCCGTAGATCGCAAAGAGCGGCGGAAACTTTTCCACCAGCTTGTTGGCTTTGATGAAGCCCTGCACAGGCGCTTCGTCTTCCACACCGACATGCCACAGATCGGGCGGCGCGTAGCGGATCACGTCACGGTCAATCGACGTGAGATCCTCGTAGGTAAATTCCTGCAAAATTGTCACGCCCGCGTCCAGAAGGTCATGATACAACTCTTCCTGCCTGTCTGCGCGACAGGGATTCAGGTGCGAGAATTCACCCTTGGCCGCATTAGCCTTCCACCAACGCCACGAAAGCTCCGAGCGCTCCAGATTCGACCGCTGTTCTTCGTTTGCAAGCTTTTTTGCGATCGCCCAGTAAAGATCGATTTTCGCAACGGTTTCCGAAATAATCGGACGCATGGAACCCCATGTTCTTGATTTCCCGATTTTCAACGCGTGACCCCGCGCCGTTGTCCGGAAGATCAGGCCTGGAGATTTAACCCGGCCTTCCCGGGTGGCAAAACGTCACGGAAAATCTGCCACTTTCGGAAGATCTCTGGGAATGGTTCCCCGTGTATATGCAATCCTCAGAAGAGGATATTGTTTTCAAATTCAAGTATCTATCAAGCTTTTTGGAGGCACAGCCCGGTCCTCCTTTTCTTTTTAGCTCAGTCGAATAATCTGGCTGTTTGCTGTGATGCGGTCCACAAGGGTCTGCATCAGGTGTGTATCTTCCGCTGCACTGATCCAGCCGGACAGCTCACGGTTCGTAATGATGATGAGGCTCCTTGCCTCGTTCAGAAATGAGATCGCACGATAGAATATCGGCAGATCTTCCGGCGTGATGTTCGCGTACATCACATCGTCGATGATGATTACCGCACAATCCAATATGTAACGGTAGATCTTTTC
>CACYCR010000081.1 GCA_902772935.1 Oscillospiraceae bacterium | reverse complement strand
CGTTGACCGCGCGGACTTCACCCGCGTCGGTGAAAAAGGACGTTTGCAGATTGTTGACTTCCAATAAACGCATATTCGGCACCTCCTTACGCATTCAGCTTCGGGTCAAACGCGTCACGCAGACCGTCGCCGAAGAGGTTCAGCGAAAGCACGATCAGCGAGATCACGATGGCCGGAATCACAAGGCGGGAAGGATAGGACGTGATGCCGTTGAGCGCGTCCGACGCAAGAGAACCCAGCGAGGGCATCGGTGCGTTGACGCCGAGGCCGAGGAACGACAGATAACTTTCCGTAAAGATCGCGTTCGGAATCTGCAGCGCCGTGGAAATGATGACCACGGAAATGCAGTTCGGAATCAGATGCTTGCGGATGATCCAGCCGCTCTTCGCGCCGGTGGCCTGCGCCGCGAGGACGTATTCCTGTTCACGCAGCGAGAGAATCTGTCCGCGGATCAGACGCGACATCGAGACCCAGTACAGCAGACCGAAGACGATGAACAGACTGATAATGTTGGAACCGATCTTCGCAAGAACCGTTCCTTCAATGACCGGCTGGAGCGTCATGCGCAGCACGGACGCCAGCAGGATCACCATCAGCATATCAGGCAGAGAATAGATGATATCAACAATTCGCATGATGACAAGGTCCACCTTGCCGCCGATGTAACCGGCAATGGAGCCGACCAGAATACCGATAATCAGAACGATGATGCTCGCAAAGAAGCCGACGGCCAGCGAGATGCGCGTGCCGTAGACCACACGGATGAAATAATCGCGGCCGGAGGAATCCGTACCGAACAGATGCGGGAACACCTTTTCGCCGGCATCGATTTTTGCCTGCTCCGTGCTGCCGTACTTCATCGGCGCAAGGTTGTTATAGGATGAATCGACCGGGCTGCCGGGCGTGACGCCGAGCATTTGCTCATAGCCGTACGGCCAGAACACCGGAATAATGATGGCGGAAAGCGTGATCACGACGATCACAATGAAGCTGACGAGCGCCACCTTGTTTTTGATCAGGCGCTTGACGCCGTCTTTGAAAAACGTTGTTGAGGGGCGCATCTGCACCATATAGGCTTTTTCGTCGTCGGATGCGGGGAGGAATGCGTCAACATCGACCTGCAAGGAAAACGGTTTCTTATTCATCTGCGCACACCTCCTTAATCAAATTTGATCCGCGGGTCAACGATCTTGTAGAGAATGTCGCTGACCATATTCATCACAACGATCAGAATCGCAAGGATGATCGTCGTACCCATGATCATGGGGTAGTCGCGGTTGATGATGCAAGAGACGAACAGACGGCCGAGACCGGGCACGGCAAAGATCTGCTCGACAACGATCGAGCCCGTGACGATGTAGGCGATCATCGGGCCGAAGTACGTGATGACCGGGATCAGTGAGTTCTTCATCGCGTGACCGAAAATGATTTTCCATTTGGAAACGCCCTTCGCACGCGCCGTGCGGATATAGTCCTGTCCGAGAACGTCAAGCATCGAAGAGCGCGTCAGACGCGTGATGTAGGCCATCGGGTACAGCGAGAGCGTGATGATCGGCAAAACCAGACCGCCCGCACTCGCACCGTTGCCGGGGAACCACTTGAGCTTGATGACAAACGCAATCAATAGCAACACACCCATGATGAACGACGGCATCGAAACGAACGCCGTTGTGACCACCATGATGATCTTGTCAACGATCTTGTTGCGGCGCAGCGCAGCAACCGCGCCGAGCACCACACCGGAAATGAGCGCGATCACCGCGGCAATCAGACCGAGCTTTGCACTCGTTTTCAGACCATCCATAATGACGTCAATGACCATCCGGCCGCGCTGTTTCAGCGACGGGCCGAAATCAAAGCGCGTCACAATATCTTTCAGATAGGTGAAGTACTGCGTCATCAGCGGCTGATCCATCCCGTACTTTGCTTCCAGGGCTTTCATCGCGGATTCCGACATCGCCTTTTCACCGAGGAACGGGCCGCCCGGTACGGCGTGCATCACGAAGAACGTGACCGTGATGACGACCCAGACCGTCAGAAGCGCCAGTGCGATACGCTTGAGGATGTACATGATGTTTTTGGAATTCATTTGTTTTTGGTCCACCTCACTGTGTCCACAACCCCCTGCGCCGAAAAAGCGGCGGCAAAGGTGCATATTTTTATTTATTATATTCCTTTTCATTCATAAATGCAAGGCTTTTTCCTAATTTTCAACACATCTGACCAAAACGCCGCCGTTTCCCAGTGCGCCGCGCTTTGCTCGGTTCCCGCAGCCGGGACTCGGGGCATCCCGCGCGGAAAAGCGCCCGCCGTCCTTGACAAGCCGTCCAAGCGCGGCTATAATGGACAGGAACTCCCAAAGAAAGCCGAGGCGATTATTTTGGAACAGCAGCCGGTTCAGACGCAGGATGTGCTCACCCTTGCCATGGATCTCGGGAAAAGCATGATCCAGTGCGGCGCAGAAATCTCCCGTGTAGAGGAGACGATCCTGCGGGTCTGCTATGCCTACGGGCTGCAGGACACCCAGGTCTTTTCCGTAATCTCCGTGATCATCGCAACCGCGTTTGACAAAGACGGAAAAAGCGAAACGCAGTCCCGCCGCATCTACACCTACGCCACAAATTTCCAAAAGCTCGAAAAGCTCAACGCCTTATCGCGCCGCATCTTTGAAAAGCACATTCCGCCGGCGGAGGCCCGCAGCCGCCTGGATGAAATCACCGCGGAAAAGCAGCGATTCCACCCCACCGTGTGTCTCGGCTACATCCTTTCGGCGAGCGCGTTCACGGTCTTCTTCGGCGGCTCCTGGAAGGATGCGCTCTGCGCTGCGCCGATCGCGGTGATCCTGTATCTGCTGAGCACGCTCATCAAGGTGCGCGGCATGAACAAGCTTTTCCTGACTGCGCTCAGCTCCGCCATAAGCGGTTTTCTCGCCATCGGCTTTGTCAAGCTCGGGCTTGCGGAAAATGCCTCCATGATTATGATCGGCGACATCATGGTCATCATCCCCGGGCTGATGCTCATCAACTCCGTGCGGGAAATGCTGTGCGGCGACGTGATGAGCGGTCTGCTGCGGCTGCTCGAATCGGTCATCATCTCCGCGGCAATCGCCTGCGGCTTTGCAATACCGATTCTGATTTTCAAATAAGGGAGGCGACGTCATGGACTGGAAACAATCACTCATTCTTTTTCTGTCCGCGGTGGCTGGCACACTCGGCTTTGCGTTGCTGTTCCGCATCCGCAAGCGGCTGGTCGGCTGGGCGCTGCTCGGCGGTACGCTGACGGTCGCCGTCTACATCATTTGCATCCACTTTTTTGAGCATGCCTTTTTCCAGAATCTGCTGCCCGCCCTCGCGGCAACGCTGTTTTCCGAGCTGCTTGCGCGGCTGACCAAGTCCCCCGCCACGCAGTACATCACCTGCAGCATCATTCCGCTCGTCCCGGGCGGCGCGCTCTACTACACCATGTACTACTTTGTCACCGGCGATATGCCGCAGTTTCGCGCGGCGCTGACGCAGACCGCACGCACGGCGGCGGGTCTCGCCGTGGGCATCATCTGCGTTTCGGTGTTTGTGCACCTGCTGAATTTCCACAAGTTCAAGATCGACACCGAGACAGAGTAAAATCCTTCCCCTTGCAAAACAAAAAAAACCATGCTATAATACGGATAGGGAGAAATTCAATTGCACCCGGCAGCGGTAACCGTCGCTGACCGGACTTCGTGCAGAAACAGGAGGCGATCGCTCAGCGCGGTCGGCGCCGTTTCAAGCGATCCTGCATTGTCTTTTTTCGTACAGAAAAAACCAACTGCGGCGCATCGTTTGATCGGATGCGCCGTTTTTTCGCGCCCGAAAACAGAACCGACCCCCACTTCATCACACAATCAGGAGGCTCTTGTTTATGAAAAAAATCATTACCGTCCTGTGCCTTACCGTGCTTTGCGCGTTGCTGCTGACCTGCACCACGCTCGCAGTTACTCCGGCACCGGCAGACGCCGAAAGCGGTTCCTGCGGCCCGGAGCTGCTGTGGACACTCACCGATGACGGCACGCTGACCATCACCGGCAAAGGCAGAATGTACGACTACAAAACCAACTACGCTGCACCGTGGAGCAAAAACGGTTCCGCCGCGGCACAGCGCATCAGAACCGTCGTCATGGACGACGCCGTCACCCACATCGGCGCTTATGCGTTCAGCGGCTGCAGTTCGCTGGAGCGCGTCGAGTTTCCGGGCAGCCTTGTCGACATCGGCTTCGGCGCGTTCCGCCACGCCGCGATGCTGCAGCAAATCATCCTGCCGCCGCAGCTGGAAACCATCGGACGCAACGCTTTTGAATTCTGCGCAAACCTGACGGACGTGCAGCTGCCCCAAAGCCTTAGAACGATCGGCGGGGATGCGTTTTCCCAATGTCAGTCCCTGGCAGATATCACGCTGCCGGACGGCATCACGTCCATCGGGTTTAACGCCTTCAACGGCACCGCCCTTGCAACAAACGACGCAAACTACGACGGCGTTTTCCTGTATATCGGCAGCTATCTTGTTGAGAAAAAATGGGTGCCGCTCACGGACTTCGTGACCTGCGCCGTCAAGGACGGCACAACGCTGATCGCCGACAGTCTGTTCAGCACAGAACTGTATCTCAAAGAAATCACCCTGCCCGATAGTCTGCGGTATGTCGGCGACGCCGCCTTTTCGAACTGCAGCAGCCTCAAAGACGTGACGTTCACCGGTACAGAGACCCAGTGGCACACCATCATCTGCGGTACAAAGAATCTGTCGCTGCTGCTTGCTGACATCCACTGCAAAGACGCTGACGGGAACGCGCTCACGCTCTCACCCGTACCGACAACAGAAACCGACTCCACCTGCCGCGTACCGGGTACCAAAAACGGCAAGCAGTGCAGCAGCTGCGGGCTCATCCTTGTGGAACCGGAGCGCAAGCCGCTGCTGAAACACGACTGGGAAATCATCAGCAACGAGGGCGCAACCTGCGTCAAGCGAGGCACGCTGCATCTGGTCTGCAAGCAGTGCGGCATGAAAACCACAAAAAGCAAAGTCCTCGCCCCGGACGTCCACGTGCACACGCGCAAGATTCGCGGAAAGCAGCCGACCTGCGCCAAGCGCACCTACACCGACGGCATCTATTGCGACGACTGCAAAAAATTCATTTCCGGCCATGCGCTGCAGCCCCGTCCCAAGCATGTACTGGAACGCTCCGTTCGCCCGGCAACGCTGCAGGACGGCGGCATTGTGACTTACACCTGCAAGGTCTGCGGCGCCCGTACCGAAAAGACATTTGCGGGCATTGACCGTGTCCGGCTCAGCGGCACCGTCTTTGCCAAAACCGGCAAAAAGATCACGCCGACCGTCATTGTCAAAGACACGATGAACCGTACGCTGAAAAAAGGCAAGGCCTACACCGTGCAGTATGCCGCCGGCCGAAAGAACTTCGGCGTCTATCAGGTCACCGTCACCTTCATCGGCAACTACGCCGGCAGCAAAACGCTGCAATTCAAGATCGTTCCGGCCGCACCCGAGACCGTGACCGCAACTGCAGCCAGGCAAAAAGTGACGCTGCGCTGGACGGCCGTGCCCGGTGCGGAAAAATACCTGATCTATTACAAAGACAAGCCGGACAGCCCCTTCAAAAAAATCGGCAGTGCCACCGGCACAACCTGGACATCCAAAACGCTTCCAAAGGACAGCGACCTCTGGTTCGCCGTCCGTGCCGTTGCAAAGCGCGGCGGCGTAACCCTCAGCGGCGCCTGCACCTACGCAGCAGCAGTCAAGGTTGTCTGAATCCGCAGACCCCCCTCTGAAATGAAATACACCCCGCAGATCTTCTCTGCGGGGTTTGCTTTTTGCGGTCAGATTGTTTCCAGCCACTGTTTCATGGTACCGACATCCGCGCCGGCGTCAAAGCGTTTTGCGGCAAAGACAGTTGCAGCGCCGAGGTACGGCTGCAGCTTTGCGGCGGTTTTGCCCATATCGCTGCCGCCGGAGGTGGCAAACAAAACGAGCTTTTTACCGGCGAGGTCATACCCCTTCAAAAAGGTCTGGATGATGTTCGGCGCGCCGTAGTACCAGATCGGGAAGCCGAGAAAAACGGTGTCGTAATCGGCCATGTTCTCCACGGTGCCGGCAATCGGCACATCCTTTTTACCGATCTTTTCGCGGTTGCAGCGTGCGAGCGGATTGGTCCATTTCAGGTCGGCGTCGGTATACGGTGTTTGCGGACGGATTTCGAAGAGATCGGCGTCAGCGGCTGCAGCGAGTGCTTTTGCGACGTCGGCGGTGGTACCGCTTGCGGAAAAATAGGCGACCAGGGATTTGCTCATAAGAATACCTCCTGTAGCATTTTCTTTATACAATCATTATACACGGTTTTGCTTCTTTTTCTTTCGTTTTTTCATATTCTGGACTTTTTTCATTTTGCAGAAAAAGCAGTCAAAAAGAACTTGTGCCGGGGTGCGTTGTTCGTCCCTGAAACGGTACACAGGTTTTCTTTTGCTTACTCCTCTTTTTCCGAAAAGAAAAGTAAGCGCTCGCCGCGCAGGCGTTCCTTTTTCTTGACAAGAAAAAGGAACCAAAAAGAACTTGTGGCGGGGTGCGTTGTTCGTTCCTGAAACGGTACACAAGTTTTCTTTTGCATACTTTTCTTTTTCCGAAAAGAAAAGTATGCGCTCGCCGCGCAGGCGTTCCTTTTTCTTGACAAGAAAAAGGAACCAAAAAGAACTTGTGTCGGGGTGCGTTGTGCGTCCCTGAAACGATACACAGGTTTTCTTTTTTCAAAAAGAAAAGTATGGACACGATGCATCCAAAGAAAGGGTCTCCCCCGTCTCCGGATGACAAAACGTCAGCCGGTACGACCATAAATGCAGCTGCTTCTCTCCATCCCGCGCACCGTACCGCGCATCACCCACCAGCGGATGCCGCCGCGACGCAAACTGTACCCGGATCTGATGCGTTCGCCCCGTATCCAGCACCACCTTCACCAGCGTGCAGTCTCCGCGAACCTCCAGCGTCTCATAAAACAGACGTGCCCTCTTGACGCCCTTGCGTTCCTTTTTGACAACAAACACCTTGTTCGTGCGGCTGTCCTTGAAAAGCAGATCCTCCATTGTGCCGTCCTGCGGGTCCATCACGCCGTGCACCAGCGCGCGGTATTCTTTTTTCATCGTGCGTTCAGCCACCTGCTTCGACAGCGACGCGGCAGCCGCCTTTGTTTTGGCGTACACCATCACGCCGCCGACCGCTTTGTCAAGGCGGTGTACAGGATAAACCGTGCCGCCGGTATGCTGCTGCAAAAGGGAAATCATGGTCTCCTCTCCGGGCTGCGCCGCCTGTGACGAGACGCCGGCCGGTTTGACGCAGACGATAATCGCGTGGTCTTCGAAAAGAATGTTCATAGGACACCTCAAAAGGGAATGGGTGAAAAAGAGATTGGAAGTGGCGGGCTGCGTGGTGCGGCCCTGAAACGGTACATAAGTTTTCTTTTGCCTGCGGAAATCTGACCGGAACCGGAGCAAGATTTGCACGACAGATTTTTGTTCTGCAAGGCAGAGGACGCAGG
>CACYCR010000080.1 GCA_902772935.1 Oscillospiraceae bacterium | reverse complement strand
ATGTTGATCTGTATCATCGGGGAAAATTGCAGCGGAAAATCGACGCTGGCAAATGAATTAAAAAGAATCATTGACGCAGAAGTAATTTCAGGTAAGGATTATATCAGAATGGCTAAATCCGAAAGCGAAGCCGTCATTCTGTTTAAGGAAAAGCTTCGCAATGCGGTGTCCGGAGAAAACATGATCTATGTTATTTCCGAACCGGAGCATATAAATCTGTTGCCCGACAGCGCGATCAGAATACTGGTAAGCGCAGATATTGACACCATAAAAGAGCGTTTCAAGGCAAGAATGCATGGAAATTTGCCGGCACCTGTGGAGCAAATGCTGGAGAAAAAACACGGGATATTTGACGGCGGCGTATATGACTATTATTTCGACGGCGTCAATGGTGACGCTGCCGCTTTGGGCGAAACGCTCAAAAAGCTTTGCTGACACGTGGTAGAATTACAAATTGCAAAGGCTACTGCGTTATTGCTACGTATAATAAAAGCGGACAAATTCCGGTTTATCGGTCTGCCGATAATCATCTTACTGTCTCAACTCTTGCCCATATCGGAAAATTGCCCCATTCCTTCATTGGGATGAGCCGGCGGGTCGAATACAAGCCTTTTTGTTTGACCTGCTGCTCCAAGGCATGTGGCGTGTGCGGTACGGACAACAAGCAAACAGACAGCACAGAATATATGAGGGCGATGCAAATGAACTATAAAGTCATTGATAAAGAAACATATTATCGCAAAGGCGTGTTCCGCCACTTTACGGAAGACTGCAAATGCTCGACATCCATGACGGCGCGCATTGACGTCACCGCGCTTGCCGCGTATTCCAAACAGACGGGGACAAAGTTTTATCTCAATTTTCTGTATCTTCTCTCCAAGGTTTTGAACGCACGCGACGATTACAGAATGGGCTATCTCTGGCGGACGGAGGAACTCGTTTGCTACGATGTCATTCATCCGATCCAGTATGTGTTTCATGAAGACACACAAACCTGTACGCCGGTGTATACGACGTATTCCGCGGACTATGCGACGTTTTATGCGGCGGCTTTGCGGGATTTGGAAGAAGCAAAGCAGACACGGACCTACAACCTGGATATGGAGAACCATCCGAACTGGTTCGATGCCTCGTTCATCCCGTGGCTCTCCTATGACGCGCTGCATCTGGAGCTGCCCGACGGCTATTTGCACTTTGCGCCGATTGTCAACTGGGGAAAATACAGGGAGGAAAACGGCAGGCTTGTCATGCCGGTGACGGTTCGCCTGAATCATGCCATTGCGGACGGCTTTCTGGTCGCAAACGTCTTCCGCCTTCTGACGCTGGAAATCGAAGCCTTTGCAGGCCCTTCGGCAGCAGATGCCGGTGTGTGACGCGGGTATGCGCGTTCTGCTTTACGGCGCGTGCTTTGCAGCGGACGGTGAAACACAAACGACAGAAAACAAACGCGGCGACAGGCGGCGCCCGGGGAGGTCGGACCATGAAAAAGCGATTCCTTGCGGCGATCCTTGTGATCGCAACAATCTTTTTGATAAGTGGGTGTGGAAAAATGCAAAAACCGTTTCAAAATGACTATACGGTGCCGAAAACGCTTGCACCGTATGCAGTGATCGACACGCAGCCGAAGACCGATTGGACAGCGCAGTACATCTGGGACGCCTCGGACGGCAGCGAGGAAAATGTGTGGATGTGCTTTCGCAAAACCATTGAGCTGTCCGCCGTTCCGCAGAATCTGAATGCGTATATTTCAGCCGATTCGAAATACTGGCTGTATATCAACGGCACTTGCGCGGTCTTTGAGGGCGGCGTCAAACGCGGACCGACGCCGGACGGCAGCTATTACGACACGGTGCCGATCGAAAAATACCTGCAGCGCGGCAAAAACGTCATCTGTGCCCTGGTCTGGTACTGGGGCAAGGAGACGAGCTTCTCCAACACGGACAGCGGCAAGGCCGGCTTTTTGTTCGAAGCGGGGGCCATCCGCTCCGACAACAGCTGGAAGGTCAGCCGCCACCCGGCGTATATCAACGATCCGGCCAAAAAGAAACCCAACTACCGGCTGCCGGAGTTCAATATCTGCTTTGATGCGCGGCGGGACATCGGCGACTGGACGGCGGTTGATTTTGACGACAGCGCCTGGGAAGCCGCGACGCAAAACGGCGTCGGCGGCTGCGCGCCGTGGGGAACGCTGTATCCGCGCGGGATTCCGCTGCTGCGGGATTACGGGCTGCGGGATTACGAAAACGCGGACGATTACAAGGGCGTCACCTTCTCATCCCGGACAAAGATCACGCTCGATATTCCGTATAACGCACAGTGTACGCCATACCTTAAAATTGATTCGCCGGCCGGAAAGACCGTCCGCATCACCACCGAAAACACGTCGATCGGCACCGTCCGCGACGCCTATATCACAAAGGACGGCACGCAGGCCTTTGAGGCGCTCGGCTGGTTCAACGGCGCGCACATCTCCTATACGATCCCCGCGGGCGCGACGGTCCTTGCGCTGAAATACCGGGAGACGGGGTACGACACCGCCTTTGCCGGTTCTTTTACCTGTGAAGACGAAGCGCTCAACACGCTTTGGCAAAAGTCGCTGCGCACGCTGTACGTCACCATGCGTGACAACTTCATGGACTGCCCCGACCGGGAACGCGCACAATGGTGGGGCGACGTCACGAACGAGATGATGGAGTCAATGTACGCGCTCGACGCAAAGGCGCTGCTGCTCTATCAGAAGGGCGTTGCCTCGATGCTCGGGCATATCGACCCCGCCGACAACGTGCTGCAGACGGTCGTGCCGACCAACGGTGATTGTTTTGAGCTTCCCATGCAGCAGCTTGCCGGCGTGTGCGGCTTCTGGATGTATTATCTGTATACGGGCGACCGTGATTTTTTGCGGTCGGTCTACAGCGCGGCGACCGATTATCTGAACCTCTGGACGATCGGCGAAGACAACCTTGTCGAACACCGCGGCGGCTCCTGGGACTGGATGGACTGGGGTATGTTCGCCGACGAGGCCGCAATCGAAAATGCGTGGTACTACGACGCGCTGTCCTGCCTGCGGCAGATGGCGGATGTCCTCGGGGAAAGCAGCGATGCCGTCACGGAAAAAATGGACCGCATCAAAGCGGGCTATGAAGCGTTCTGGACGCCACAGGGCTATCAGAGCAAGGGGCTGCTGCCGGATGACCGCGCAAACGCGCTGGCAGTGATCTCCGGCCTTGCCGCCCCCGAAAAATACGACGTGCTGACGCGCGTACTGACAAAAACGAAAAACGCCAGTCCCTACATGGAATACTACGTGCTGGAGGCGCTGTGCCGGATGGGCCGGGTCGATTGCGCAAAGACGCGCATTCTGCAGCGGTACGGCAACATGATTCGCGAGGACTACTCCACGCTGTGGGAACACTGGCTTAAAGTCGGCGGCACGCGCAACCACGCCTGGTCCGGCGGCCCGCTGATCATCATGAGCAAATATCTGGCCGGAATCCGGCCGCTGGAGGCCGGGTGGAAGACGATCCTTTTGCGGCCGCAGACCGACATCTGCGCCGAGATGGACTGCACGGTGCCCACGGTGCGCGGGTACGTCCGCCTGGAAACGCACAAAACAGACGCTGCGCTGACCCTTGACGTGCAGCTGCCGAAAGACACGGCGGCACTGCTGTACCTGCCCTGTGCCGACGGACAGACGGTGCGCTGCGACGGCAATGTCCTTTATGAAAACGGGACGTTCACCGGCGCCGACGGACTGACGCTCGTGAAGAAAGACGACGGGTGTCTGGTGGTATCGTGCAACGCCGACAGCCCCCGGGCACTGCAGTTTGCGGTCACCGGCAGATGATGGAGGTGAATCCCATGACAGATTATCCGCAGATCATCCGGCAGATGCAGTCGCTGGCAGAAGCCTCCGCCGACCCGATTGCGCTGATGGCGAACACGGCCGCCCTGCTGTATCACGGGATGGAGGACGTCAACTGGGCGGGCTTCTATCTGGTGAAAGACGGCGCACTGCTGCTCGGCCCGTTTCAGGGCAAGGTCGCCTGCGTCACAATCCCGCAGGGCAAAGGCGTCTGCGGCACCGCCTATGCGAAGGACGAAGTGCAGCTTGTGCCGGATGTACACGCCTTTCCGGGACACATCGCCTGCGACAGCGCGTCGCGCGCGGAGGTGGTGGTGCCGCTGCACCGCAATAACGCGGTGGCGGCCGTGCTGGATATCGACAGTCCGCTGCCCGGCCGGTTCACCGCCGAAGACGCGGCGGGCCTGACGGCGCTGGTGCAGGCGATGGAACAGATCCTGCGCTGAAGGAGACAAGAAAAATGGGGCTGTTGCAAAATAGATGATTCGAAAAAGCATGCACAAAAAGAAAACGCTTTTAGAGGCAAACCGCCGCTGAAAAGCGTCTTTTCTTTGATTTTATCTTGACTTCTTTGTGCAAATTGCAATTGGATTTCTATTTTGCAACAGACCCATTTGTTTTTTTTAAATCAACGCCTCGAGACCTTCGTTCGTGGTGGTCTCGCCCGCTCTGCGCTTTTCGAGCCGTTCGGTCAGCACCGCCATGTTCTTGCGCGAGGTCTTCAAAAACAGCAGACCGCAGACCGAGATCAGCAGCAGGATCGCCGGGAAGAGCGTTGTGATGTTCTCCATGCCCTGAACGATCTTCGGATCACTGATCGGGCTGAAAATGTTGTCGTAGTCCGCCGTGGTGCGCACATAGCCGTATGCGGACAGCAGCAGACCCTGCGTCAGGATGCCGGCGCCGGAGCCGAGCTTCTGAATGAACTGCGGCACCGCGGTGATGAGACTTTCGCGGCGTTCGCCGTTGACGTATTCGTCAATCTCCACAAAGTCATACGCCATGGAGTAAAACAGCGTCCAGAACGCGCCGAGGCCGATGGCGCAGATGACCGGCAGCCCAATGACCATGACCTTGAAGCCGCCGATTTCGGCGTCCAGTCCGATGATGCGCAGCGCCAGCAGACCGGCGCAGGCGATACTGATGAACAGCAGCGCCGACGTGCGGCGGTCCTTCTGCTTGGCAAAGCGTTCCGCCAGCGGTGTGATGACCGCCATGGTGACGACCAGCGAGGCAACCACCAGAACGATGCCCGTGTCGTACGGCATGCCCATGCAGTAGACGATGGAGTACGAGAAGCTCGACTGGATCATGCTGGACGCAAACAGGAAGAAAAAAACGAAGAGAATGAAGAACTTGAACGGCTTGAGCTTGACGATGTCCGCAAAGCCGCGGAAGGTTTCTCTGAGGGCGGCGCCGTGGTTGATTTTGCCGCGCGGCAGCTCGGCTTTTTCCAGATAAATGCTCTTGAGTGACGCCACGGCGAGGAAGCCGAGGAACACCGCCAGTACCGCCAGAACAACGGAAACGTCAAAGTAGGTGACGGCGTGGTTGAAGACAACGGTCGTGACCAGCGCGGGCACCACATTGCCCAGCGCGACGGCAACCGCGTTGAGCAGCGAGCTCAGGCTGCGGATGGAGGTGCGCTCATCGTAGTCCTGCGTGATCTCCGCAACGACCGCGTAATAGGGGATCGTGTAAAGCGTATAGAAGATCCAGATGCCCATGGTGAGCACGATGTACAGCACGACGATGCCGACGGGGGAGGTCAGGCCGAGGATGGATTTCCAGTTCAGCCATGACAGCGCGAACACGATGCCCAGCGGTAGGATCGCGTGCTGCATGACGCGGCGCTTGTCAACGCCGGCCTGATCGGTGAAGGCGCCGATGATCGGGTCGGTGATGGCGTCCCAGACGATGGAGATGAAGATCACCACGCCGCTGATGGCCGGCTTGACGCCGACGATCTGCACAAGAAACGTCAGGAAATAGGTGTAGAACATATTGTACAGCAGGGATTCCGTAAAAATGCCGAACGCATATCCGAGCTTTCTCTTTTTTGTGAACGGCTGAAAGGTTTTGGTTTGCTTGTCCATGAGAAACCTCCTTGTGTGTTTTTGCGGGCTGCAGAACAGCTCTGCAAAATATTATAGCAAAAGACTGCCGCCGATGCAACACCGTCTGCAAAGAAAATGCAAAAGAAAACGCCCTGCGTTTGTGCCGGCGGGCAGCAGATGCAGGGCAGGTGTTGTTCGGGGTACGCGGCAGCGGTTGCTGCAGGAACTTATGCGCCGGTGAAAACCACGGTGAAGTAGCTGTAGCCGTCAACCGCCTGATATTCGTGATTTTCGGCAAATGCGGGCGCAATGCCGCTGGTGACCGTATAGCCGTTGCCTTTGCCTTCCTTCAGCTCGGTGAAGTCCTTGGCAAACGCTTCATAGCCGACCGGCTGCAGCTTCGCGACGACGTTCTGCAGGGATTTCAGCGTCAGCTCGGTGTTTTCACCGTATTCGCCGATGACAATTTCCTCATCGGTTTTGCTGCCGATAGCGAACAGTGAAATCTTGCCGGTGTTGATGACGCTGTTGACCGAGTTGTCCGTCAGCGCGTCTGTGTAGGCGAGGGCTTTTTCATTGATGTACATGTCGTCCAGACCCGCCATATCCCAGGCCTTTGCGGCGTAAAGGCGATAGCTGGTTTTGCCGTCTGCGGTTTCCGCCGTGAAGAAGGTGTTCTCTTTTTCAAAGGCGTCGAGACCGGCAATGTAGCCGCGCATCAGGCTGGCGTTCATGCCGTAGTGTTCCGCAACGGCGTTCATGATCTCCATCAGGATCGCATAGGATGCATAGTCGCCCTCTGCGGCAGTGTTGACGATGTAGTCCCCGTCAAGGGTGAACGCGAATTCGCCGTTGACGCCTTCTTCGCCGACCGCGGAAACGGTGATGGTGTTGCCGTCCAGCTTTTCCTCAAACGTTGTGGCGTTCAACGTGGCTTTCCATTCGGCGTAGTCTTTATTTGCGGTGAGTTTTTCATAAATGCTCTGCATCAGGTTGGCGTCGGGGCCGTCCGTCTTTGCGCCGCAGGCGGCAAGCGCAAAGAGCAGCGCCGCAGCGGTCAGCAGGGCAACGATGGTTTTTACGGTTTTTTTCATAGGGTATAACCTCCTGTGGTTCTGTATGAATTTGCGGCGGTCAGCCGGCCGTCCGCTTTTTTTGGCTTACTGTTGCTGCAGGCGCATGCGCAGCAGGGTCAGAATCATTTCGATCCGCGCCCGGATGTCTGCAAAGAACTGCCTGATTTTGTCAAGCAGGGTGACTTTCTGCGGCGGGGTCGTCGGCTGGAATGTTACGCCGGTGGCCTTCGCCGCTTCTTCGACGCTGCTGCCGGACGGCGCATAGATGGTCAGCCAGGGATAAGCGGTGGCGTCGTCGTGGTATTCCGCGCCGAACTGCATCGGCATCAGACGGGCCTCGTTCGTAGCCGCTGCGTACATGGCGTTGACCTGCTGGTCGATCTGCTCGTTCGTTTCAACAAAACGGAAGTCGTCTTCGCCGGTGATGTTGAACAGCTCATCTGCGCTGCTGTAGTTTGTGGAGAACAGCTTGTTGACGCGCTTGAGACAGAAGTTGCGGCACTGGATCAGCTTGGTGAAGGACGTGCCGTAGGCTTCGTTGAAATAAGCAAGGAACTCCGCCTTGGTCTGATCGGTGTTGACGCCGGCGAGCATGCCGTAAACATTTTGCAGATCGTACAGCACGGACAGCTTCTGGCTGAGGGCTTCCGTCGCCTGCTCCGATGCGATTTTGGCTTCAATCGCTTCGTCAAGAGAGGCATATGGCTGCGCGCCCTTCTCATATCCCAGAACGCGAAGGGAACCCGTCAAAACCAGATCTTTGTTCTTGACGGTCAGCGATTCGGCAAAGGCGGCATTGATGCAGACGGAGCCGGCCTCCTGCAGCGATGCGGGAAGGGAGATGACCCGCGGGCAGTAGTCGGAAAACTCGTCGTCCGGAATTGCGGTGATGCCCTCTTCGATGATGAGCGTCTTGACTAAATTGAAGCGCACCCGTTCCGCTTCGCCGGCGTCAAGGCCCTGTGTCCGCGCGTCAAAAACGTCGCTGAGCTGCCAGGCGATGCAGTCGACCGTGGAGTAGGAGACAGATCCGTCCTCCGGATCCACTTCGGTTTCCACCACATCCTCGATGGGGCCGTTGCCGCTGACGGTCAGAACGCCGTTTTCGGTCAGCGTCCAGGTGGTACCGTTGATGCCGCCGCTTGCGATGATGGCGTCGTCCGCGGCAAACGCCGTCGGCACGGCCGATGCAAGCAGCAGAACCGCAAGCAGTACGGAAAGAACTTTTTGCATGGTTTTCATAGTATGAACTCCTTTCAGTATGTTACGGATATTGTAACATATCTTTTTGGAAATTTCAAGGCGGCAGGCAGAAAAGAACCGTGTTTTTGCGGGGCGTCTTGCATTTCCGTGCGCTTTATTGTAAAATAAACATGATTTGTGCAGAACGCGTTGAAAGTGAGATGAAAACCCATGTTGGAAGGAACCTATGAGTTCTTTACAAGATTGATCGGTACGGTGGCGGTGATCCTGGTGATTTCCGCGTTTGCCGGCAGTACGGAACTGCTGAACCGATACATTGACCAGAAAAAGAACTGGAAATTTGCGCTGGTGATCGGGCTGCTCGGCGGTCTGTTCGGCATATACGGCAATATTTCCGGCGTGGCGCTGAACGGCGCCGTGATCTCTGTGCGGGACATCGGACCGATGATCTCCGGCTTTATGGGCGGCCCGCTCGGCGGCGTTCTTGCGGGCGTGATCGCGGGTGTTCACCGATTGACGCTCGGCGGCATCACGGCGCAGGCGTGCGTGGTGGCAACCTGCCTGATCGGTCTTTGCTGCGGTCTGCTGACCCATTTTTTCCCGAACAGCATCCGCAAGCCGTATTGGTCGTTTCTGATCGGCGCAGCGATGGAGGGGATGCACCTCGGCGTGGTGCTGCTGATGGTGCGCCCGTTTGATTCGGCGCTGGATATTGTCAAGCAGATTGCGCTGCCGTTTATTCTTGTGAACGCGATCGGTCTGACGCTGATGATCAGCATCACCATTTACATGGAAAAACAACGGAACCTTTCACTGGAGCGCAGCAGGATCCGTTCTGAGCTGGAAATTGCAAACGTGATCCAGCATTCGCTGCTGCCGACGTTCAATGAACAGTACCCCGGCCGCGCGGAGATCGACGTTGCAGCGTCAATGGAGGCGGCCAAGGCGGTCGGCGGCGATTTTTACGACGCGTTCTTTCTGGACACCAACCGCATTGCGTTTCTGATCGGCGACGTTTCCGGAAAAGGGGTTCCGGCGGCGCTGTTCATGGCCTCATCGAAGATCATTCTGCAAAACTGCATCCGCGATATCCCGTCGCTGTCCGAGGCAATCGTGACCGCGAACAATGTGCTTTGCGCGAAGAATGAGGCGGATATGTTTGTGACGGTTTGGGTCGGTGTGCTGAACCTGCAGACCGGCGTACTGTCTTACATCAGCGCAGGACACAATCCGCCTGTATTGCTGCGCGGCGGCAAGGCGTCGT
>CACYCR010000079.1 GCA_902772935.1 Oscillospiraceae bacterium | reverse complement strand
TGCCGACCGGCGACTGTCGACTGAATCGGGCGACCACACAGGGTCGCCCCTACTTTTAATACAGTCTTGCCTTCTTAATTTCGGCGCTCATCTCTTCATACGCCTTTTGCACGGTTTCGCTGGTCGAAACTTCGGCAACGCCCACGCGCCACCAGGAATCGTAGCCGTCGGACATGGACTTGTGGGCCACCTTGATGTCAAAGAGCACCGGGATGTCGTAGTTTTTGGAATCCTCGAGCGCGGCTTTGAGTTCGTCCTCGTTTGTGACGCGGTAGGATTTGCAGCCGTAGCCCTCGGCGATTTTGGCATAGTCGGTCATAATCACGTCGCCGTCAAGGAAACCGCTTTCGGTGCGGCGGGTAAAGCGCGTACCGAAGGTGTCGGTGCCCTGGTTGTTCTGCAGGTTTTCGATGCAGCCCCAGCCCTCGTTGTCGAAGAGCATGACGTTGATCTTCGCCTTTTCCTGCACCGCCGTATACAGCTCAGAGTGCAGCATGAGGAAACTGCCGTCGCCGACGAAGGTATAGACGTCGCGGTCACCCACAGCCAGCTTTGCGCCGAGTGCGCCGCAGATTTCATAGCCCATGCAGGAGAAGCCGTATTCGACATGGTAGGTGTTTTCGCCCTTGGATTTCCAAAGCCGCTGCAGGCAGCCGGGCAGCGAACCGGAGGAACCGATCGCCACGGCGTCGTCGGCAACAAAGTCGTTGATGATGCCAAGCGCGCGGGTCTGCGAGAAGCCGTTTTCGAGTTGGATGCTGTACATCCGGTCGATCTCCGCAAAGAACTTCGCCTGCGCTTCGGCGTACTCCGTGGTCCAGGCACTCTTGTAAGTGTCGAGCTTTGCCATGATGGCGTCGAGCGCCGCTTTTGCGTCGGCAAGGACGGCGACAGAATCCATCTTGAAGGCGTCGAACGGGCAGACGTTGATGGAGAGCATCTTCACGTCCGGGTTCTGGAAGCCCCACTTGGAGCAGGTGGTAAAGTCGGTCAGTCTCGTGCCGACAGCAATGACAAGATCCGCCTGCTTTGCAATGGCGTTCGCACTGCCGGTACCGGTCACGCCGCAGCCGCCCATGTTGAGCGGATGGTTCCATGGGATCTGTCCCTTGCCGGCCTGGGTCTCGCCGATGGGGATGTTGTATTTTTCCGCAAAGGCCAGCGCGGCTTTCCAGCTTTCGGAATAAGTCACGCCGCCGCCGACGATGAGCATCGGCTTCTTTGCTGCTTTGATCATGTCGATCGCCGCGTCGATCTCACGCTGCGAGGGCAACTGCCGGTCGATGTACCACACGCGCTTTTTCAGGAAATGCTCGGGGTAATCAAAGGCTTCCGCCTCGACGTCCTGCGGCATGGCGATGCAGACCGCGCCGGTGTCGGCGGGACTGGTCAGTACGCGCATGGCGTTAATGCACGCGGTCATGAGCTGTTCGGGACGCTCAATGCGATCCCAGTATTTGCAGACGGCGCGGAAGGCGTCGTTTGCCGTGGTGGATACCGCGTCGAACTGTTCGATCTGCTGCAGCACCGGGTCGGGCTGACGGCAGGCAAAGGTATCGCCGGGCAGCACCAGCAGCGGAATGCGGTTCGCCGTCGCGGTTCCGCAGGCGGTGACCATGTTCAGCGCGCCCGGACCGATGGAAGACGTACAGGCGATGATCTCGCGGCGGTGCTTCTGCTTGGCATAGGCGATGGCGGCATGCGCCATACCCTGCTCATTATGGCCCTGGTAATAGGTCAGGTTGTGACCGCCCTGCTCGAGCGCCTGACCGATACCGACCACGCAGCCGTGGCCGAAGATGCCGAAAATGCCTTTGACGAACTTGGTCTCTTTGCCGTCAAAGCTGACATACTGGTTGTCGAGGAATTTGACAAGGGCTTGTGCCATGGTGAGCTTCATTTTTTCATCACGCTCTTTCGTTTAATATTTTTTGGGGGTGAAAAAATTCGGAATTCGGAATTGGTTCGTTACGCCTGCGGCCACATCAGCGCTTCGCTCGCCGGGTCAGTCACCCAGCGGTGCTCCGGCAGGAAGTACGGCGTGATGTACGGGTTGCCGTCCAGGTGGCGGATGACCCACAGATACCACATGGCGTAGCCCGGCGCGGTCGTCTGCGGATGGGTCTCTTCGTTCAGAATGAAGACCGTGGCATTGTTGTGCGTCTTGACCACATCTTCACTCAGTTCGGCAAAGCCGTAGCCCTGTTCGGGGTTGAACTTGTAATAATAGATTTCCGGCTGCGGATGGGTGTGCGGCGGATAGCTCGACCACTTACCGGGGAAGCCGATGACTTCGCCGACAACAAGGTTCGACCACGGCGCGTTGCTGTAATCGAATACGGTGCGCACGATACGGGTCGAAGCCTCACGCATGGTGCCCTTGCCGCGCTGCTCGCTGGCACATTCTTCCGGCGTATACAGCTTGCAGTCGAAGGTTTTTTCATTGTCGGTACGATGCACCGTCCACTCGCTTTCGCCGAGCGCGGTGATCTTCACGTGCACGTCGTTCGGTACCGAAAGGACCCACGGATCGAAGTCGAAGCAGTTTTCGCGCTCAATTTCGAAGCACTGACCGTCAAATTCAACCTTCGCTTTGCCGTAGACCAAAAGATACGCGCGCTCCAGGTGCTGGCTTTCTTCAAAGACGTCGCCCGCCTTCTGGCGCAGGATGCCGAAGTCCATCAGCGTCTTCGGCTCGGTGTCCTGCCAGGAGGAGATGGCGGTATAACCGTAGTCCCATTCCTTGGGACCGGGAAGCAATCGTTTGTCCATGGTTACGCCTCCTTACATGATCTCGGACAGCTTGACCGGTCTGCCCTCTTTGACCGATTTCTTCGCAGCAAGGGCAATCAGGATCGCCGCAAGGCCGTCTTCGCCGGTCGTCGGGGTCGGCTTGTCATTCTGGATGGCGTCCACAAACTGCAGCATTTCATCGCGGAAGGACTGCATATAGCGCTCAAGGAAGAAGTACAGCGGCTTGTCTGTCTGCACGCCGTCAGCGGTCATGAGCGTCACGTTGGTCGGGGTATCGTTTGCCGCCATTGCAGCACCGAGTTCGCCGAACGCCTCCACGCGCTGGTCATAACCGTAAGCGGCGCGGCGGGAGTTGTCGATCACGCCGATGGCGCCGTTCTTGAACTTCAGGGAGATGATCGCGGTATCCACGTCGCCGGCTTCACCGATGGCGGGATCCACAAGGCACGCTGCGTTGACATAGACCTCTTCCACTTCGCTGCCCGCGATGAAGCACGCCATATCGAAATCATGGATTGTCATGTCCAGGAAAATACCGCCGGACACTGCCGCGTACTCTGCCGGTGGCGGCTCGGGATCGCGGGACGTGATCTTGATGAGCTCGAGCTTACCGAGTTTGCCCTCGTTAATCAGCTCGCGGATGTGTGCGAAGTTGTGGTCAAATCGGCGGTTGAAACCGACCTGCAGCTTCACGCCCGTCTCTTTCACGGTGTCGATAACCGCCTGCACCTTTTCCGGCGTCAGGTCAACCGGCTTTTCGCAGAACACATGCTTGCCGACCTTCGCAGCGGCAATCGAAATGTCCGCGTGGGTGTCGGTCGAAGAGCAGACCAGAACCGCGTCGATCGCGGGATCGGCCAGCATTTCTTCGTAGTTTTCATAAATCTTTTCAATGCCGTATTCTGCGGCAAGCGCCGGCAGCGCATCCTTATAGACGTCAGTGATGCCGAGCACTTTTGCGCCGGGTACGCTGTAGGTGATGGATTTCATGTGGACTTTGCCAATGCGGCCGGCACCGATGATGCCGATGTTGAGTTGTTTCATTGCGATTCCTCCATGAGAATTAGACTCGCACGTAACCGTGCTGATTCATAGTAAAGTATAGCAAAAAAAGAAAGCCGTTGCAAGATGCAAGAGCAAATCCGGGCATTTTTTTACAGTTTATTCACGGGTACGCGGCAGCGTCCGCCGGCCGTCCCCGGCAGGCGCCGCCCTGCCGATGCGTTTTGCCGGCAGAGATGCAAGCTGTGGCGACGCAGAAAGGCGCCGCCACAGGCAGTCGATGCATTATCAGAATGAGAAGTAAACGTCCAGACCGGAAACCGTATAGGTCAGATCCATGGCCTTCATTTCCTTTGTCACGGCGTTGAGCATTTCAAAGTCTTTCATGGTAATCCGGATATCCAGACGAATGTCGGGATAGTTGTTGAAGCTCTGCGCCGCACTCGGGGTCACAAAGCGGATGAAGCCCGGGGTGAAGCCGGTGATCCACCAATAGGTGCCGTACGGACGGTCAAAGTCGTGGATCCATTCCTTCTTGTCGGCGTCATAGTGATTGACCGACATCGCCATCATCAGACGGTCTTCGTCCTTGACGCAGTCATAATGCTGTGCGTCGCGTTCGCTGTACATCTTGTATACGCCGACCTCGCCGCCGTAAAGAATCATGCCGTACTGGCCCTTCCACGGCTGGATCATCCAGTTGGAATTCCGATACACAAACTGGATGCGCATGGTATCGTACTGAATCATGACGAGCTGTGAGAAGATGTCATAGAACTGGTTGAAGCCGAAGTTTCTCTGCCACGGATTCGCGGAGGTATAGAAGACCTGCTGCCGCTCGTCATACAGATAGCCAAGGATGCCGCTTTCTGCAATGCCGGGCGCATAGTTTTCTTCCGGCTCCGGGCGGAAGTCATAATGATAAACGATCACATCGGAGAACTTGCCGCCGTAGTTTTCGCCGTCATTGATTGAAACGGCGCGAACCTTGTACTGATAGTCGCCGGAGACCTCCACGTTCTTGTCGATATAGCTGACACGGGTTGTGTCGCCTGCATTATAGGGGTAGCCGTCCGTGGTCGTGTAATACTCCCACGCGCCTTTGAAGTCGTTGTAATAGTAAACGTCATAGCCCTGTGCGCCGGGAACGGCTTCCCAGTCGATGACGATGCTGTGGTCGGCGCCGGTGCCCGCCTTCAGGTTCTTCGGCGCGCCGGGTACGGAGTGAACCGTCAGCGGTTCGCTGTAATCGGAATAGATCAGATTGCCGTCTTCCCGGATGAACGCGCGGACACGATAGGTGTAATCCGTGCCGGGGACAAGCTGCTTGCCGCTTTCGGCCTCGGTTGCGTTGAAGGTCGTACCGCTGATGGAGCCGACCTGTTTCCAGGTGTAGTTTGTTTCTTTTTCGATCTCATAACCGTCTGCGCCGGGCACCTGATCCCAGAGGATGTACAGGTGGTTGCCGGAATCCAGCGAGAACTTGAGCGCGGACATCTTGCCGAAGATGGTGGATGCGGTCAGGTTCGGGCTGAACGCGGTATACTGCACGTTGCCGGCAAAATCAGCAACTGCGCGAAGCGTATAGGTGTGCGCGCTGTTGGAGGCAAGACCGGTGATTTTGTAGCTGGTCTCTGCCGTTTCGCCGAGGAAGCTGCGTTTACCGTTCTTTTTGACCTCGTAGACGCGGTAGCTCGATGCGCCGTCCGCTGCCGTCCAGGTCAGCGTGATGCTGTTGGAGCCCGCCTTGCCGAGGGAGAGCGCGGCAACCTTCTTCGGTTTGAAGTCCACCTTGACCGAAGAGCTGATTGTGCCGTTCAGGCTGGTGGTCTTGGTCTTTGCAACGGGCCGGACGCGGAAGTACGCGACGCCCGGTGCGACGGGATACGTCACCTTGTAGAACAGATTCTTTGTGGTATCCAGCACTTCATAGGCGCTCTCGGTCGAGGCGTCCTTTTTATAGATCACGTATTCATTGGCGCCCGGCACTTCGTCCCAGCGCAGCGTCACGCTCGCGCCCGTCAGCGCTTCCGTGGTCAGGTCCTTGAGGGCGCCCGGCTTGAGCGTTGCCTTCACGGTTTCGCTGAGCGCGGCATTGGCGGAATATCCGCTGTTCTTGACAAAGCTTTGCACGCGGTAATAGACCGTGCCAACCGCAGCGTCATACTTTGCAGTGTACTTCGCGGTCTTTGATGTGCCAATGGCCTGATAGGTCTTGTCGGTGGAGAGCTTCTGGAAGATCTTATAGACGGTCGCGCCCTTCGCGGCGGTCCAGGTGAGGTTCACGGTTTTGCCGTCAACGACCTTCGCCTTCAGGTTTTCCACCGGCAGCGGGCAGGTCAGAACGGTCAGAGTCGGCGAATAATTGCCGTAAACCGTTTTGCCGTTTGCGGTGAGGTACGCGCGCACGCGGTACTGATACTTCGTGGCAACATCCACAACGCCGTCTTTATAGGTGACGTTTGCCGTCTTTGCCTTCTGCTCCCATGCTTTGGTCGCCGCGTTATAGCGATACAGCAGATAACCGGTCGCCTTTGCAACGCCGCTCCATTTCAGCTTGACTGCGCTGTCGCTGACAGCCGTTGTCTTGAGAACTTTCACAGCGCCGACGGACGCGCCGAAGGCGATTGCCGTTGTTCCCATCACCATGATCACACACAAGACAAGAGAAAGTGCCGCTTTCAAAAATTTCTTCATAGGGTTGAATGCCTCCTTCACTTGATTCTGTCAATTCCCGCTTACACAAACTGAATGCCGCCGACCGGACGGATGGACAACACATAGCAGGCGTCGTCACTGAACAGCGCGCGCATCGCGGCAAGATAGGTGTCCAGCAGGTCGTTCGGCACGAACGCCTGGATGGTTCCCGCAAAACCGCCGCCGTGTACGCGCCATGCGCCTTTGCCCTTGAGCAGCTCTTCGCTGATGCAAAGCGCCAGCGACAGCGGCTGCCGGGTCGGGTACTTGGATGTAAAGACGTTCTGATTGTACTTATAAGACGAGTCGCCGCTTTCGATGACGGTCGCCTTGAAGGTTTCAAAATCGCCGGCCGACAGCGCCGCAAACTCGCGGTCCACACGGTCGTTTTCGCCGAAGAAATGCATCGCACGCAGGACCGCACGCTCGTTGACGGCTTTCGCGATTGCAGCGGCATTGTCCAGGACCTGCTGCTTTGTGACCTCGCGCAGCACCTTTTTGCCGAAGAAGCCGGCGACTGCCTCCATCTCCGCGCGGATTGCGGCGTAATCATCGGTCAAGTCGGAGTGGCTGCCGAGGGTGTCAATGATGCAAAGCGAATGTCCGCAGGCGGAGAAATCAAACGCCACCTGTTCAATCACGGGCTGCTGCGGATTTTCGAAGTCGATGGAAACGAAGCCGCCGACAGCGCAGGCCATCTGATCGAGCAGACCGCAGGGCTTTTTGAAGTGGACGTTCTCCGCGTACTGCGCAATCTTCGCGATCTCGACCGGGCTGACCTTGCCGTCGTTGTAAAGCTCGTTGATGATCGTGCCGACGGTGATTTCGAACGCCGCCGACGAGGACAGGCCGGAGCCGGACAGCACCATCGACGCCGTTGTCGCGTCGAAGCCGCCGATCTTGTAGCCGCATTCGACGAAGCGTGCCAGCATACCGCGCACCAGCGACGCACTGCGTCCCGCGTCTTCGGCATGGATCTCAAGGTCATCGCAGGCCACAACATCCATCGGGTACCCCGCAGACTTGATGCGGACAACGTTGTCATCGTTCTTCGCCGCCGCCGCAACAACGTCAAGGCTGATGCTCGCCGCAAGAACCTTGCCGAAGTTGTGATCGGTGTGGTTGCCGCCGATCTCGGTACGGCCCGGGGCAGAGAACAGATGCACCTGCCGCGTGTGGTCCTTGTCAAAGCGCGAAAAATCCTGCAGCACCGCGGCAAACCGTTCATACTGCCGGTCATACTGCTGCGGCGTATAGGCGCGCGCAAAGCTGTCATTCAGTGTTTTCTCCTCCAGCATTCGCTGCACCGTTTTGAAATCAGGCATAACAGTCACCTTCCTTTGAAATTACTGATTTGTTTCCTGCGCACCGTTCTGCTTTCTTTGCAGGCGGGTGAACAGCCATCCTTGCGAGACTTCGATCACGCCGTTGAGCGCCAGAATCACCATGCCGGAGAACAGCGCCAGAAAAACGAACGGCAGCATAAAGCTCGCTGACATCGGATTGTATACATTGCGTCCGATGATCGTATATGAAAACAGTTTGTAGGAAAACCCGACCAGGGACACCAGCAGGTATTTCCAGTAAGAGATTGTCGTCGTGCCGTAAAGCTGGCTGACGGCGTTGACCGGCATACAGGGGACCAGCCGCAAAAAGAACAGAACGATCGACGAGCCGATCTGACTGCTGTCGATGAACTGATGGGCATTGTTATAACGGACCAGAATTTTTTCCGCGTTGCCGCCGCCGTAACGCCGGCCCCAGTAATATTTGATCGTGAAGAGGATCGTGAGTCCCGCCACATTGATTGCAATCGCGTAATACCATTTGAACAGCACGCCGCTCGCGACGCAGATGCAGGAAATCGGGAACCACGGCACGACCGCTTTCAGCACAAAATTCAGCAGGATCATCGCTACCGAGTACCACGTTGCGCCGTGGGTCTGCATCCACTGTTCGAAGTTGGAAAGCGTGTCGGTGTATTTATTGTACCACGTCACCGCACGGGGCATCTGCGACAGCCGCAGCAGCACCACAAGCGTCAGCGCGAGCAAAAAACAAACGAACGCAGCCAGGTTCAGCACTCGGCTCCGGGTTTTTCCTTTTTTCAACTGTTTCCCCTCCCGACGGTTTGATCGCAGACCAACCCGCAGTATAACAGTATAATTTATTCTATTCTATAACAAACCTTGCCTGCGGTCAACGGTTTTTTCAAAAATTAAAAATGTTTTCACAGAATTTTGATTTTTGTCATGACAAATCTGCAGCAGCGTGCTATAATGAGGCCAGTATGATCGAAAGAAGGGGTACTTTTGAAACTTGTGATTCTGGACGCGCACGCCGAAAATCCGGGCGACCTTTCCTGGGACTGGCTGCGCGACGTTGTTGACAGCTACGAAATCTACGACCGGACGCCGCCGTCGCTGGTACTCGAACGCAGCCGCGGCGCCGACATCCTCGTTTCCAACAAAACGGTCCTTTCCAAAGAGACCATTGACGCGCTGCCGGACTTGAAATGCATCGCCGTCCTTGCGACCGGCTTCAATGTCGTTGACGGTGCTGCCGCCCGTGCGCGGGGCATTCCGCTTTGCAACATTCCCGCCTACAGCACCGACGGTGTGACGCAGTTGGTCTTTGCGCTGCTGCTGGAGCTGGTGAACCGTGTCGGCCTGCACAACGATTCCGTCAAGCGCGGCGACTGGGTCCGCTGTCCCGACTTCTGCTATCAGGCTGCGCCCATCACCGAGCTGCGCGGCAAAACCTTCGGCATCTTCGGCTTCGGCCGCATCGGTTCCGCCGTTGCCAATGTGGCAAACGCCTTCGGGATGCACGTGCTGGCCACATCGCCGCACACGCGCACCTACAGCGGCTTCGGTCAGGTGGAATTTGTCTCCCTTGAAACGCTGCAAAAAGAAAGCGACGTTTTGTCGCTGCACTGTCCGCTGACAAAAGAGACCACCGGGCTTGTGGACGCGGCGTTTCTTTCCAAAATGAAGAACACGGCCATTCTCATCAACACCTCGCGCGGCCCCGTCATCCATGAAGCCGACCTTGCCGCCGCGCTGCAAAACGGCACAATTGCGGGCGCCGGTGTGGACGTCTTATCCACCGAGCCGCCGAAAGCGGACAATCCCCTGCTTGCCTGCGAGAACTGTCTCATCACGCCGCACATCGCGTGGGCGAGCTTTGAGGCACGCAGCCGGCTGATGGAGATTTTCAAAGGCAACATCGAGGCGTTCCTTGCCGGGACACCGCGGAATGTGGTGAACTGAACAGCAGCGCATTCGGAAACGAAACAAGGATCTTTTGCTTGCCTTTCATTTGAAAAAGAAAGCCAGGACTGCGCGGTGCCTGCGGGAGAATTGAAAACGAAAAAAAGATGTCGCGTCGAAACGGGCGGCATCTTTTTTATTTCGCCCGCGAAAAAGAAAGAGCACTTTCGGCAAGCATGCAGATCGTATGCGCTATGCGCCATTGCAGGCAGGCGGTGCCTGCGGCGGGGCGCCACCGCGCTGCGCGCAGCGTCCGCACCGCAGGTGCGGCAGCACGGTCAAAGACCGTGCCGGTGGCGCCCCGCCGACAGGCACTTACGCACAGGGCGCGCCCTGCCTTCCCCTGCGAGCGGAACGCAGGGAAGGACGAATGCGGTTGACCGTTGCGCCGGCAATGTATGGCACCTGGACGCACAGCGTTCCTGCACAGGCAGCTTTCGGCACAAGCGCAGTATTCTTTTTTCTTTTTCTTGCGCTCGCCGCGCAGGCGTTCCTTTTTCTTGCAAGAAAAAGGAACCAAAAAGAACTTGTGCCGTTCCTGACCGGTACAAGCAAAAAGCAGCCGCAACTTTCGTCGCGACCGCAATTCCGAATTATTCTCCTGCGCTCGCCGCGCAGGCGTTTCTTTTTCTTGACAAGAAAAAGAAACCAAAAAGAACTTGTGTCAGGGTTTTCGCTTACCGCAGCAGCTTGATCATCCGCTCCGGATAGTTGCCGATCAGGCCGTCCACGCCGAGTGCGGCAAGACGCAGAATGTCTGCTTCCTCGTTTACCGTGTAGGTGTTGATCTCACAGCCGGCAGCGTGCATTTCTTCCACAACCGACGGAATGAGATTGAACAGCACCGGATGGCAGCACTCCACGCCGTGCGACGCCGTGTATTTGCCGTAATCCACAAGCCAACTCTCCGACAAAAAGCCGCACTTGAGCGTCGGGTCGATCGCCTTGCAGCGCATAATCGTGTAATGATTGAACGAGGAGAGAATCACGCGGTCTTCCAGATGATACGCCTTCACCATGTCAATCACCGCCTGCTCAATGCCGGGGTACTCATGAATGCCGGTTTTGAGCTCAATGTTCGAAATGATCGGCGTGTCCTTCACAAGCTCAAAATACTCCCGCAGCGTCGGAATGTCGTTGTGCCCGTATACACCGGCAAACTTCGCGGAGTAATCATACTGCCGCAGCTCTGCAAGCGTCATATTCCTGACCAGGCCGCTGCCGTTGCTGGTGCGGTCAATCGATTCGTCATGGATGATGACCAGTTCGTTGTCCTTCGTCAGATGCACGTCAAACTCAATGCCGTCTACGCCGAGCTCGACTGCCTTGCGAAATGCAATCATTGTATTTTCAGGATAGGTACCGCTGCAGCCGCGGTGTGCAAAAATCTTTGACATCGTTTCCACTTCTTTCCGAAACCCGCTTTTTTCGTCCGTCTCATGCGGTACACCGGATTTCCAACAGAGGATTATACTCTTATTTGCAAAAGAATCAAGTCTTTTTGCAAAGAAAGTTGTTTTTTTAAAGTTTTACCGTTCCATAAACGCCAAATGTCGCCAAAGTCCGCGCCGCTTTTTGCAGCGGCAGACCGACGACCGTGAAATAATCACCGCGGATGCGTTCTACAAGGACGCTGCCGCGCCCCTGAATACCGTAGGCGCCGGCCTTATCCATCGGCTCCCCCGTTGCAACATACGACGCGATCGTCATCTCCGACAATTCGGCAAACACCACGTCGGTCGCGCTGACAAAGGTTTCGGTTCTTGTCCCGTCTGTGACACATACGCCGGAAAAAACCGTATGCACTTTTCCCGAAAGTGCACGCAGCATTGCGGCGGCCTCTTCTTCGGTGTGCGGTTTTCCGAGGATTGCATCGCCGACAGCGACGACCGTGTCGCAGCCGAGCACCACACTGCCCGGTACCTGCAGCAGCACCGACTGCGCCTTGCGCTCTGCGAGCAGACGCACCGCATCCGCGGCCGGGCAATTCTCCGGCAGACGCTCATCCGCATCGGACGGCACCACGGAAAAGTCGTACCCCGCATCGCGCAGCAGTTCCCGGCGGCGCGGCGACACAGACGCCAGAACAAACCGGGTCATGAAAGCGCCCCCGTTTCCTGCAGACGCGCGATTTTCAGCACCATCGCCACCGTTTTGCTGTCGGTGATCTCCCCGCGCATCACGAGGTCCACCGCTTCATCGAGCGACAGCTCCACGGTTTCCAGAAATTCGTCCTCGTCAAAATGCTGCTTTGTTTGCACAAGCCCCGTTGCGAGGAACAGATGAATGATTTCGCTGCAATAAGCGACGGTCGGATACACGCAGCCGAGCGAACGCACCGTTTCAGCCTGCAGACCGCATTCCTCCTCCAGCTCGCGCAAGCCGGCCTCCAGCGGGTCCTCACCTTTTTCCAGCTTTCCCGCCGGCAGCTCCAGCAGCACCTTGTGGTACGGATAACGGTACTGCCGCACAAAGGTCAGCGTGTTCTCCTTTGTCAGCGCGGCAACGCAGACGCCGCCCGGATGCTCCACGATTTCGCGGATGGCGGGTTTGCCGTTCGGCAGTTCAATGTCGTCCACATGCACGCGGATGATCTTTCCGTCGTAGATGGTGGTTTCCCGTATTGTCTTTTCCGTGAGTTCCATTTGAAAACCCCTTTCTCTTCGGTTCTGTATGGTCGCATCGCCGCATAAGCTGAACCAAAAAGGATGGTGCGGCAATGGATGCAATCTTTTCTTATGACGGACTCCTGCAGGAACTGGAGACGCTTTCGCGGGACTTTCCGTTCCTGCGCATCACCGTCGCGGGACGCACCGCGCTCGGGCGCGGGCTCTTCACGCTCTCGTTCGGCAGCCGGCAAAACCGGTCGCTGCTCGTTAGCGGCTTTTCCGGCAGTGACGCGCCGCTCTGCGCGTTTTTGCTGCGGTACTGCCGCAGGCTGTGCGAAGCGTATCAACGGGAAACGCCACTGTATGACCTGCAGCTTTCCCGCGCGTTTCTGCGCTGCGGTGTAACGGTACTGCCATGTCTGAATCCGGACGGCATCGAAATTGCACGGCGCGGTCCGGCCGCGGGCGGCAGCCTGCGAGATTTTGTCCGCAAAACCGCCGGCGATACACCCTGGGAAGGCAATGCGCTCGGCGTTTTGCTGCAGGAAACCTTTATGTCGCCGCAATCGTCTTTGCAAAGCAGCGAGGCAGAGACCCGGACGCTTTGCCGCCTATGCCGCAAAGAACCCTTCCGGCAGGCGCTTGCGCTGACGTCCGGCAGCCGCGGGTTATTCTGCAGACAGCTTGGGCTTTCGCAAAAAGAGACGGCGCTGGGCCGTATCCTCGCGCACAGCAGCGGCTGTTTTCTCAGCGACAGCGCGGCATCTGACAAAGGCTGCGGCTTTTCCGACTGGTTTTCCGAAACCTTCCGGCGGCCGGCCTTTACAATACAAGTGGGCAAAGAGGTCGTCTCTTCACCCACTGCAAATTCCGATTCAATTGATCAACAGATTGAAGAAGCGCTGGTGATGTTTCCGCTGCTCTGACAGCTGCATCACAGCAGACGGTCCTTTTCAAAGGCCGCGCGTACCGCGTCGGCAACCGCCGCTTCGAATCCGTTTTTCTGCAGCGAGAGCACGCCCTCGATGGTCGTGCCGCCCGGGGAGCAGACATTGTCCACAAGCTGCTGCGGATGAACGCCGCTTTCGAGCACCATCTTCGCGCTGCCGAGTACGGCCTGGGCGCTGATCTGCAGCGCCTGCGCCTTCGGCAATCCGTACTTCACACCGGCGCGCGCCATGGCGTCGATAAAGAGATAGACGAACGCAGGCGAACACCCGGCAAGCGCGCTGAACGCGGAAAACTGCGTTTCGGGCAATTGCAGCGCCGTACCGAACGCAGTGCAGAACTTGTCTGCGAAGGCAAGATCCGCAGAAGATGCGTTCGCGTTGCCGCAGTACGCACAAACCGCCGCGCCGACAACCGCGTTGATGTTCGGCATCACGCGGATCAGGCGGATCGAATCGCCGAGCGCCGCCTCATAGAACGAAAGCGGTTTTCCGGCGGCGATGGTCACAAGCAGCGGATGCTTGCTGCTGACGGTCGCTTTGATCTCTTTCAGCAGATCCGGCAGAACCTGCGGCTTGACCGCAAGCACCACCGTGTCGCATTGCGCCGTCAGATCGGCGGCGTCTTTTGCAACGCGCACGCCGGTCTCTTTCGCAACGGCCGCAGCTTTTTCAGAAAGTATGTCAAAAACGAGGATCTGCGTGCTGTCAAAGTGCTTTGACGACAGCAGACCGCGCAGGATGGCCTGCGCCATATTCCCCGTACCGATAAAGCCGAGCATCGGATTTATGCCTCGTCAGCTTCTGCCGGAATGTCAGAAGTGCAGTGCGGGCACTTGGTCGCTTCGATGGCAATTTCGCTCTTGCAGAACGGGCATTCCTTCGTGGTCGGTGCTTCCGGCTCTTCCGGCTTCTTGCCCATGTTCATGAGCTTGTTGACGGCCTTGACCATCAGGAAGATGCAAAGCGCCATGATCAGGAAGTTGATGATGGTGGTGATGAAGTGACCGTAGTTGAGTGCGAGGGCCTTGACCGCTTCGCTGTCCAGACCGGTGTAATCCACCCAGGGAAGACGAATCATGCCGGCGATTTCCACGCCGCCGATGGATGCGATCAGCGGGTTGATGAAGTCATCCGTCAGTGCGGTGACGATGTTGCCGAACGCAGCGCCGATGATCACGCCGACGGCAAGATCCATCACGTTGCCGCGCAGGACAAATTCTTTGAATTCCTTGATGAAGCCTTTTCCTTTTTTCATTGCTTTTTCCTCCGTTTTAAAAATTCTGCCGCGCACGGGACTCCCGTGTACGTTTTTGTTATTATATCATATTTTCTTTGGAATTGTAAAGAGCCTTTTCAGGTTTTTATAATGCGCTGCACGATTGCTTCCATTTCCGGCAGCTTTTTCTCAATTTCCTCGACCATTTTAAACTGGTTGCGTGCGCGGATCAGATTGTGTTCGGGATAGTCGATCTTGAAATAGCCGTCTCCGCAAAGATAATCCGTCAGAAAGCGGACGCCGCATTCATAGGTCATGAGCTTTGCGGAAAACGCGAGGTGGCTGATCTCGCTTTCGGTCAGCGCGTCGCGGCACTGCGACAGATAGCCTTCCGTGTACGCCGCAAAGAGGTCGAGCGAGATCGAGACCTTGGAAAGATCGGGTTCATCCTCAAAGGCGGTCTTCGCGCCGAAGCGGATCGCGTCGCCGAAGTCATACAGCGACAGCCCCGGCATGATGGTGTCAAGGTCGATCACGCAGATGCTCTCTTTGGTCTCGTTGTCAAACAAAAGGTTGTTGAGCTTGGTGTCGTTGTGCGTCACACGCAGCGGCACTTTGCCGTCCTGCAGCAGCTGCAGCGCCACACCGGCGTCCGCCTTGCGTGCAAGTGCAAACGCAAGCTCCGCTTCCACTTCGTGCCGCCTGCCGACCGCATCCGCGTTCGCCGCCGCCTCCAGCGCGGCAAGACGCTTCGGCGTATCGTGAAAATCCGGGATCGTCTCATACAGGTTTTCAATCGGGTAATCCGCCAGCAGCCGCTGGAACCGCCCGAAGCCCGCGCCCGCCGAGCGGAAGATTGCGGCGTCTTCAATGAGGTCATAGGTGAACGAATCGTCAATGAAGCGATAGATACGCCAGCAGTGTTCGCCGTCATGCAGGCAGAGCTGACCGTCCGTCGTCTTCAGAAAATGCAGCGTTTCGCGCTCCGGATCGCCGCCGGCGGCGCGGATCTTTTTGCGCAGGAAGTGCGTGACGCTGATGACGTTTTCCATCAGCTGCTCCGGCTGCCGGAAGACAACGGTGTTGATGTTCTGCACAAGGTACTTTTTCAGCGTGCCCTGCTCGGAAAATACAATCAGGAACGTGGCGTTGATATGTCCGTCCGTGAAGGTCTTGTAACGGATTGGGTCGCCTGCGATACCGAACCGGCGGCAGACGTCAATGATCTTTTTGAATGATTCCATGGTACTCCTCTTTGATGATGATTTCTGCAAACCGCGCCGGGTCGTGAAAGCCCGGCGGGTTCGTGCCCATCGGGGTAAAAGACCCGTAGTGCGGGGTGTTCGTTTTATCGCCGCATTTGAAAAATCCGGCACGGCAGACGCCAGCGGCGGCGGCAAAGGGACGGCCGAACGCTTCTTCGATCAGCGCGCAGGGCAAAAACAGCTCTACGCCCCAGCCGCCCGCGATGGCAAGCGGCGTCACGACCGGCGACAGAGCGGTCAGCGTCCGCAGCAGCACGCGGTCCTCCCGCTGTGCGCCGATCTCGGCGAGAAACACGCCGTGCGGGTTCATCTCCACATTGAGGTAACCGCTGTCCGGAAACGGCTGAAAGAACACCTCAAGGCAACTGTCTTCATACACCGGGTCGTCGCGGTGTTCGCAGACCGCACGCGGCGCGGGTTCGTCGCTTTTCAGCCGGCAGTACACGCCTTTCTCCCGGACAAAGCAAAGCTGAAAACTGCTTTTCGGGCGGAAGGGAACGACTGCTTCCCATTGAAAGCAGTCGATCTTTCCCACAGGGACGGCGTCCCAGTCCGGTTTTGTCTGAAACGCGAGGGTCTGATAGGTCCTCATGCGTTGTTCATGGCCTCTTTCAGATAATACATTCTCGAGTCGGTATCCAGCAGGATCCGGGAAGTGCCCGGTTTGTAACCGCTGAGGACGTACGGCTGATGCGGCTTGAAGCCCGCCGCCATCAGCGCGTCACCGCCGATTGTGTATTTTTCCTTTTCGCTGCGCAGCTTGACCGTCTCGCAGAGGAACTCATAGAGCTTGCTCTCTTCGAGGTCGATCTTTTTCGGCAGCGGCGTATTGATAATTTCGCCGATGGTCTTGATGTTGAACAGTTGGATCCGCGAAGACAGCGCATAGGTCTTTTCCGCGTCAAGGTCGACAAAGCGGATGACGTCGTTGCCCCAGTTCGGGATCGCGCGGTTGATGAAGTAGCCCATCATGCTCTCGGACTTATCCTTGCTCGTGATCTGCCACTTGGCAATGTTGTCGGTAAAGAAGTCGCCGATGCGGCTGAATTCACCGAACTGCAGCAGCTGCCGGTGCTGCTTGTAGTATTCGATCTGCTTTTTGACGGCGGCTTTATCAAACTTCGAAAGCGTGGTCACGTCCAGCTCATAGCCGAGCAGACCGAAGGCGGAGACGTTGAAGCGGTGCTCGATCGACGAGGGACGCAGCGTCGCAAACGACGGCGTACAGGCGACATGCATCGTCATAACAGACTGCGGATAGCCGTAGGACGTACCGGATTGGATGTAGATGCGCTCAAGCGGGTCGGTGTCGTCGCTCGTCCAGCACTGCGGCATATAGCAGAAGGACCCGAGGTCGAAGCGGTTGCCGCCGGAGGAGCAGGATTCGAAGAGGATGTGCGGGAATTTTTCAGTCAGTGAATCCCAGATCTCATACAGACCGAGGATGAAGCGATGGAAGAATTCGCCGCTGCGCGAACCCGGTACGTGCGAGAACACGTCGGACAGCTGGCGGTTGTAGTCCCACTTGATGTATTCGATGTTGCCGTAACGGAAGACGTCGGTCATCGTGTTGATGAGGTACTCGCGGACGTGGGGATTCGTCAGGTCCAGCACCAGCTGGTTTCTGCCCTGCGTCGGCTCATAGCCGTCGGTCTTGATTGCCCAGTCGGGATGTGCGCGGTACAGATCGCTGTCGGGCGAGACCATTTCCGGTTCGACCCACAGACCGAACATCAGACCGAGGTCGTTGATCTTTTTCGAAATGCCGTCAATGCCGGAGGGCAGCTTTTTCTGGTTGATGTACCAGTCGCCGAGGGAGCATTTGTCATTGTTGCGCTTGCCGAACCAGCCGTCGTCAAGGACAAACATTTCCGCGCCGAGCTCCTTCGCGGCTTTGGCAATGTTCAGGATCTTCTGCTCGTTGAAGTTGAAATAGGTCGCTTCCCAGTTGTTGACGAGGATCGGGCGTTCCTTGTATTTCCATTCGCCGCGGACGATGTGCTCCTTGACGAAGGCGTGCATATTCTGACTCATGCCGTTGAGACCCCTGTCGGAGAAGGTCATCACGCTCTCCGGCGTATCAAAGGCGTCGTCCGGCTTCAGCAGCCAGTCAAACTCAAACGGGTTGATGCCGTTCTGGATGCGCAGCAGCCCGTGCGTCGATACCTCGGCGCGGGCAATGTGGTTGCCGGAATAGACGAGGTTGAAGCCGTAGCATTCGCCCATCTGCTCGGTGCAGTCGCTGCGCTTGATGGCGAAGAACGGGTTGTGGCGGTTGGAGCTTGCGCCGGAGATCGAACCGATGGAAAACGCGCCGCTGTTGAGGTCGTGTTCATGCTTATACCGTTCGCGGATCCACGCGCCGTCAAAGCTCAAAAACGTGTAATCGCCGCGCTGCAGGTCGAGCTGCATCGACATGAGCGACTTGATATGAAACGGCTGTTTGCCCGTATTGATCAGGCGGACACTGCGGGTGATGACATTGCATTCCGCAAATACCGTATAGAACATCTGCAGCTCAGCGCCGAGGACCTTATCCTCGAGCACCACGGTCAGCGTGTCGCTTTTGCCGTACGACGAGGGCAGGCCCTTGAGGGTCGGCTTCAGGTCTGACACGGATGCGCTTTTGAACAGAAAGTCCGTCGTAAACACGTCATCCGCGGAAAGCACCTGCATCGCCGGCAGACGGTAATCGCCCTTGCCGTAGGCGGAGTATTCCAGCGCGATGTGGTCAAGGGACAGCGAGGTGTCCTTCTGCGAGCGGGGCGAGGCGTTGCTGTAGCCGCACTCATGCTTGTCATAAAGATAGGTCATGTCATCGCTGTTGCGGATCTTTTTGCCGTAATACATGCTCTCGAGCTGCCCGGACGGCAGCGTCCGGAAGATGTAACTGGTCTGTGCTGTCTGAAGATGGAACACATTGTCCTTGTTGCAATAAATCATAGCGTCTCCTTTTCCGCGCATGATGCGCACAAAAAATTCCATGTTTATTCTATATGATTCCGCCGGTAAAGTCAATGAAAAAGCACAAAAATTATGAATATGCGACAAATGATTTGTGCAGTTTGTAACGAATCCGCCCATCCGTACACAGTAACGCAGACAGGTTTCGGCGTATGCAGGACATGAAAAAAAGAGCAAAGCCCGGGGGCCTTGCTCCTTGATCAACAGGGATGTATGATCGCTTATTTCATCGTCTCCTGATAGCCGAAATAGATGTTCTCGTCATAGACGTTGTTTTCGTCCTTGCTCTGATGCGCATACCAGACCTGTGCAAAGAACGGATTGACCTTCGCCTCCGCGTCGTAGTTCCACGGCATCGGCAGGCATTCGGGGCACCAGTGGCCGCCCTTCAGAACGAGATTCTGCGACATTTCAAACTCGTGGCCGCAGGCGCACTTCCATTTGATCGGCGTATAGATATCCTTCGGCGCCTTCTTTTCCAGGCATTCACCGCCGCGGAACGCCGCCGCTTTCTTGAGGTCGGCAAGCGTCAGCTTGTCAAACGGCTTGCTCTCATCATAGCCGTGATCCAGCAGGTTTTCCGGGGTCTCCTTGTCGGGAATGACCACTTCGAACGTGCTCCAGTCGCCGATGTTGTCATAGGCCTCTCTCGAGCCGTAGTACGCGGTAATGCGTTCGCGGATGCCGTTTTCAATCCAGGACTGGGTGCCGTACAGCGGCGTACTGGCGATGGGCTGCATCATGAACTTCTTCACGATGGACAGCGGCGCCAGGCCGGACAGCTTGTAATAGAACGGCGCTTTCTTTGCAATGCCCTTGAAGTATTCCTTCACGGGGATGTTCGCACGGAAATGCAGATAGTTTTCCAGATCGTCCGCGTCGGTGTACCACTGACCGTGGAAGTTCTGCAGGGTGAACCAGTTCGGGGAGAACAGCTTTTTCACAACGTCTTTGCCGCGCATACCGATCGCGTTGAGCAGATACTCTTCAAATTCGTAGTTCGTCAGGCGGTAATCATGACCGGAGGAAATGTTATAGAACCGGCGCCAGAATTCTTCGGGAACACGCGCGTTGCAGACCTTTGCGCAAAGACGGCCAGAATCTTCAACCGTTGCCCATTCGAGCATACCGTTGATGGGTACATGGTACATGATCGGCTCCATGTTGTAGATGATCTCCGGGTACAGAATACCCGTCTGACGCAAAGAGACCCAGTATTTCAGACCGGAATCGGCAAGAATGCGCTCGGCAATGACCTTGCTGATCGCGTAATGGTCATACACGGAAATCTGCAGCGGGTCGCCGCAGCGGCCCCAGTGTACGGGTGCGTTGCGGTCGCCGGTCTCTGCGACCGTACCGATATAAACCACCTTTACGGCGTCGGGGTCTTCCTGTGCCTTGACCGCGTTCACGATGTTCTGCATCGCGGTCACGTTGGTGAACAGCGTCTTCTTTGGGAAGTAGTCCGCCGCCGGGGAAACCAAGCCGCCGACATGCAGCACAAAGTCTGCGCCGGTCACAGCGTCCAGGACATCTTCATAAGACGTCAGGTCGCCCCAGACGATCCGCACGTCGGGATCATGCAGGAATGCGGCAAATTTCTCTTTGTTTTTCTTGCTTTCACGCAGCAACACCACGATATTGTACATCTGCTTGCGGGCATACAGTTCATTGAACGCTGCCCAGCCCATGGTACCGGAAGCACCGGTCAGAAACACAGTTTTTTTCATCAGTCTCCACCACCAAATCATATTTCTCGCGCAATCACGCGATTAAAGATATTATACAACAAATGTAATGAGATTGTGTGAACGAACCGTGAATTTGCAAAAGCACGTCCGCACACAGCCGCCCGCGGCAGAACGCGCCATGCACAGCGCATCCGGTTTTTCTGTTTCGCGGCATTGTCCGCACCCCTTTTTGCGCTGCAT
>CACYCR010000078.1 GCA_902772935.1 Oscillospiraceae bacterium | reverse complement strand
TATGAAAAAACGATTGACCGCTTTTCTGGTTCTGTGCATGCTGTTTTGTATGCACGGGGCTGTATTTGCGGTGCAATCCGAACCGGTCGCTGCGCAGCCGGATCTGACGCGGGACGGCAGCATCACTGTGCATCTTAACACGGTGAACGAAAATCAGGTGTTGGATGGCAAAGCGCAGCTGGTGCTGGTCAGCCTGCTTCTGAACGGCCCGAACGGAATTCATTTTGAACCAAATGCCGCATTTGGCACCTTGCCGTTCGATCCAATTGCCGTTTTGGAAGATTCGGAAACCCCGAAAACACTTTCGGAAATTGCGCAGCAAAAGCAGATCCCGTTCACAGAAGCGCCGTTTGAACAGGGCATTGCCAAGTTCCAGCAGACGGCCCCCGGTCTATATCTCGTCATGCAGGACGCATCCGCCATCGAATCCTATACGCGTATGCCGCCTGCACTGGTGATGGTGCCGGAAGTCAGCGACAGCGGTTATAACTATGACGTGGATTGCTATCCAAAGCCGGTGACGGAACGTGGCGCGATCGAACTGGAGATCGTAGCCGAAAAGAAAATCATCAATCGTGGGGGCACCGCGCCCGCCGATACACCGTTTTCCTTTATCCTGACGCCGGAAAAGGCTGATCAGCCGATGCCGAAGACGGAGAATGCGCAGATTGATCCGCGTACGGGCGCCTCGGTTGTGACACGCAAGGGCGCAGGTACCGTATCCTTCGGTACACTGCCGATTGACAAGCAGGATATCGGCAAGACCTACCGTTATACGATCCATGAAGTCAAGGGCACCGCACAGTATTTTTCCTATGACGTGTCGGTGTTTACGCTGACGATTGCGGTTACAGATGCCGGCGACGGCGAACCGAGAGCTTCGGTTGCCATGATCGATGAAAACGGTAAAGCCGTTGACCGCGCTGTGTTTACAAATATTTACGAGCCGCCTGAGAAGCCGGAGATCCCGCGTACAGGTCAGCTTTGGTGGCCGGTCGTCGCACTCGCATTTTTCGGTCTTTTGCTGATTATCCTCGGCGCCGGTCGCCGCAGATCTGCCAGGGAGGACTGATCATGAAAAAAAGACGCGGCACGGTCCTGATCCTGCTCGGTGTGTTGCTTTTGCTCGGCGCACTCGGCTTTGCAGGATATAATGTACTCGATGCCCGCCGTGCGGAGCAGCAGGCAGATGCGGTGCAGTTGCAGCTGGATGAGCGGATTAAACAAAACGAGGCGAAGAAAAAAGCGCTGCTGCCCGGTCAGCGGCCGCTTGGAGAAGAAATGCCGGTGGAGATCATCGACGGCCGTCGTTATATCGGCACGATCGAGATCCCTGCGCTGGATAAGAAGCTGCCGGTTTTGGAAGACTGGAGTTATGAGAACCTGAAGATCTCACCCTGCCGCTACAGCGGGACCTACTATACAAATGACCTTGTCATCTGTGCCCATAATTACAGTTCACATTTTAATGGACTGCGTTGGATCGAACCCGGCGAAGAGGTGATCTTTACCTCCGTGGACGGTGTGCGTTACCGCTATATTATTACCTACCGCGAAACCCTGTATCCGACGGAAGTGGATAAGATGATTCAGGCGCAGGATGACTGGGATCTGACGCTGTTCACCTGCTACATCGGCGGCAGAACCCGCTGCACGGTTCGTTGCACCCTTGTGTAACCCCCGTAAAAGCATATATCGCTTTGTCTTAAAGACTATCAGAAAAGCAACTGCCAAAAGCGGTTGCTTTTTTCTTGGCAGATAAAAGCCGGGCAGATACGATTCTGCCCGGCTTTTTGCGTATGACGTCTTCTTAAGACGTTTGTGCATTTGACAAAACGAAAACTTCGCTGGCGGTCCTATTTCATTTCTTTTTCCCAAAAGCGGATCCTGTTGAGGCCGCGTGTATCAACAACCTTTTCCGGATTTGTGATCTCTTCGCCGGTCGGTGTGATCGCGGGAACGTTGGCTGCGTTTTCCACGTATCTGACCTTTGTCACACCGACGATTGGCAGCGTCCCTTTGGCGATTGTCCGTGCAACAGGCATCTGCGCAAGCATCGGTTATATGTTGCTGCACGGTCGAATTTTGCCGCCATCGGATGTTTTGTATCATTTTTGCCAGGCAGTGTTTGTTCAAGCACCATGTAAGAGAAGATGCCGGAAAACTTATTTTTCATAGGTCTTTTGTTGATAATCATTGCTTCTGCTTGCAAAATGTGAAAACATGATACAATCAATTATCATGAATAAGTAAACGCTCACCAGACGGAGATCCGCATGTTCAGAACAACGCGTAAAGTGGATTTGACAGATGCCATTGCGAAATACGCACTAACCGGAGGAAATCTTAATTACCTATTGTACAATTTTGTTTTTGGTTATATAATAGATATGATCCCGAGCGCTTTCAGGAGCGACAGTTCAGCAAAAAACAACAGGGGAGAGGATCCTATGTCAAAACGACCGAATATCATTTTTATCATGACCGATGACCAGGGCTACGGAGACCTCGGCTGCATGGGCGCAAAGGATCTCAAAACGCCGCAGATTGATCGCATGGCGGCGGACGGTGTGCTGTTCACATCGATGTATGCCGCCTCACCGGTATGTTCGCCATCCCGTGCGGCCTTGCTGACCGGCAGATATCCTGCCAACGCGGGTGTGCGCGCCATTCTTGCGGGGCATCGCCGTGCCAGCGGTCTGACACCTGCTGTACCGACTGTTGCTCAAGCGCTGCGCAAGATGGGATATGTCACGGGGCTGTGCGGAAAGTGGCATCTCGGTCTCAAAGAAGAATGCCGACCGAATGCCAACGGCTTCGATGAGTTTTCCGGTTTCCTTGCCGGCTGTGTCGACTATTATTCCCATATCTTTTACTGGGGGATGGCTGACGGCAACACCAACCCCACGCACGACCTTTGGGAAGACAGTGACGAGGTTTATGCCAACGGCGAATACCTGACTGAGCGGATCACGAGAAAAAGCGTTTCCTTCATCGAACGTCACAAGGATGCACCGTTTTTCTTATACGTAGCCTATAATGCGCCGCACTATCCGATGCACGCGCCGCAGAAATACCTGGATCGGTTTTCGGATCTCCCCTGGGATCGAAGAATCATGGCCGCAATGCTCGCCGCTGTCGATGATGGCGTCGGCGAGATCCGTGAAACCTTGGAACGGTTGGGGCTGACAAACGATACGCTCCTTTATTTTCAAAGCGACAACGGACCCTCCCGCGAAAGCCGCAACTGGCTCGACGGCACGCCGGATCCCTATTACGGTGGTACGACCGGCGGTTTTGCCGGGCATAAGTTCAGCTTGTTTGAGGGCGGGATCCGCATTCCTGCCATGATCTGCTGGCCGGGGCACATTGCGCCGGGCATCTCCACCTGTCCGCATATCGCAACAGATTTGTTTTCGACGGCACTGCAGGCAGCCGGCGGCAACCCTGAGGAGTATCAGACGGATGGTGAAAGTCTGCTCTCCATGCTGATCGACGCAAACGAGCATCCGCATGAGGATTTGTTTTGGGAGATGGAGGAACAAACTGCCGTGCGTCACGGCGACTTCAAGTTGGTGCTCAACGGTCGGTTGGAGGAAACAGCAGAACGGCGCGCGGATGTGTTCCTTGCCGATCTTTCCAAAGATCCCGGCGAACAGGTGAATCTTGCCGAGGCAATGCCGGAACTGACGGCGCAGCTGACGGAAAAGGCACTGCATTGGCGCAAGGGCGTCGAGGAAACCTGGGAAGAATCATTCAAAAAGAATTATTCGCTGACCTGACGATGATGAACGAACTTTCTCTTTTGATTAAGCCGGTTGGTTCCCGCTGCAATCTTGCCTGCAGCTATTGCTTCTATAAACAGATCACCGCCGACCGGGATGATGAAAAAAACGTAATGAGCGACGAGACCGTCCGGGTTTTGCTGGACCGCGTGTTTGCTGTCCGCCCGTCCGCACTCTCCATCGCGTTTCAAGGCGGCGAGCCAACACTGGCCGGGCTTGACTGGTATGATCGCTTTCTTACGCAACTGGCAGAAAAGAACACCCGCGGTGCGCCGGTGTTTTTGAGTCTGCAGACCAATGGGATGCAGATCGATGATCGTTGGGCCGCATTGTTCAAAACGTACGGGTTTCTTGTCGGTCTGTCGTTAGACGGGGATCGCACAACGAACGACCGCTTTCGGATGGACCGGGCCGGCAACAGCGTTTATGCACGTATCCTTGCAGCCGCCGAGATCCTTTCGAAACACGATGTGCCGTTCAACGTTCTTTCTGTGCTCACTGACGAGAGCGCCTATGAGATAGAGCGCACCTACGCAGCGTTCCGGCAAGAAGGTTTTCGCTTTTTGCAGTTCATTCCGTTTGTCGATGAAGGAACCGGACAATCACTCGGAAATGACGCCTATGCATTTTTTCTAAAGCGAATCTTTTCACTTTGGTATCGTGATTTTCAAGCAGGCAATTACATTTCAATCCGTCATATCGATAACTATATCCGCATTTTGCTCGGGGATCTGCCGGAAAACTGTGCCATGTGCGGCGTCTGCGGCCGCTATTATACAGTCGACGCGGACGGCAGTTTGTATCCCTGCGATTTCTATTGCCGAGATTCCGATCGGCTCGGCAGTGTGTTTGACTCTTCTGCTTTTACCGGCAGCGAAAAACACCGCACGTTTTTGGAGGCGTCTCATCAAATCCATGCCTTCTGTGCCTCATGCAGCTATGCATTTCTGTGCCGCGGCGGCTGCCGGCGGGACCGGACGGATGCATTGACCAAAAACAGATATTGCGAAGCATACCGTGCTTTTTTTGAGGATGCTTTTGAACAGATGCAGCACGTTGCACGACAGATTATGCAGCAGACCGGCGGGAGCACCGGATGATTTCTTTACGCAGCGAGTATTCTGTGCTACAGTATGAAAAAGAATTCGGTAGACGAAATAGTATGAGGATGCAAAAACTGCTGTCTATGATTCTGACTGCCGTTTTGACGGTCACTACATTGTCCGGGCACGGCCTGTTGCTGGATCCGGTCAGCGAGGTCCAGTATGACAAAGCGCTGTTCCGGTATTGTGAAACGTATTTCGGGTAATATATTTCTCGAATGACTGCGAAAAAACAGAACAAGGTGTCAGCCTTGCTTTGATTTTGTGCTGGAGTCTTCGAATGAGGAAGATAACGCCAAGTTTTAATGAGGTATAGATGGTATTGCCGTAAAAGAATGGTGAGTTTGGCTTGAGCCGACAAAGAAAAAGATGTTTATAGAATAGTTGAAACACTGGAGAATATGGTTTCCGATCCGTTTACGGTTTGCAGTGTTGCTATATTATCAGTGCCCTTTCCAGAGATTAAGCCAGTAATAGTCCCGTTTAAGGACAAAGAAAACCACCGGTTTCACCGGTGGTTTTGATTCTTTGCATCATGGATCTGTTGTGTCCGGGTTTTCTTTTTCAGCCGGGTAATAAAGCAATATTACCTTAAAGGGGCTTGCTTTTTTTTAGAAGATATGATAGATTAAAACTGTTAAGGCCCCTGATTCTATTTATTGGGAGGATTTCTTATGAAAAAAATGATTTGCTTTATTCTTGTGGTTTTGTTTCTGCTTGGCACAGTACCTGTTGCGTTTGCATCACACGATATCGTGATTGACAAAACGTGGAAGATCCTTGTGCCGGAGAATCCATC
>CACYCR010000077.1 GCA_902772935.1 Oscillospiraceae bacterium | reverse complement strand
CCCAAAACATAGAAGCCGTTAAAAGCCCTTGCCTTGGTCAGCCAATCTACAAGAACTTCGTAATCCGAAGGCTTTTTGTCGAGTATCCTTCCCAACAAGAACTCTATCTGTTCCGGTGCATAATAATTGATTCCAAATAGATCTACCGGACCTGTTCTCAAATTGTTATATGTTCCGCAGTTGAAAACAGGGCTGTAATTCTGATAGAACAAATCAATATCATCAACATGAATGTATAGCGAGTCGTCTTTCCAATGGGTAATTGCTCGAACGCTGACAATCTTTTTTATTCTCGTCCCTGAAGGAAGATTACAGAACTGCAGTTCAATAAACGCCGAACCGCCATAAGCTCTTCTTTCCTCTTTAGAGGAAAATCGGTGGAAGATTATGAGAATCACTCCTTTCTTGGGAGAGTTTAGCTTACTTAAGTTATAACAGATAAAGATTATTAGTTCAATCCGGTTACAAAGAAAACCTCTTTTGCCCCGGTAGACATAAGAGGTTTCTTTCATGGCCCGCCCGGAGGGATTCGAACCCCCGATCTTCAGAATCGGAATCTGCTGCGTTATCCAACTGCGCCACGAGCGGGTATAGCGGCGGCGTTTTGCCGCCTGTTGTTATTTGCTGATTGCACGTTCCAGCCAGATGCGGCCGATGTCCATGGCGGCATAGAGGCCCTTTTTTTCGGTCTTCTGCGCAATGCGGTCATGCGGACGGATGTTGGGGTCGGTGTTGATCAGCTGCACCGAAACCTTGTCGGCCACGGCGACGCCCTGCACGTCCTTCGTGCTGAGAATCTGCAGCATGAGCACGTGGGAATCGCTCATGTTGCCGTAATAGATCGTGTTGCCCTTGCGGACCAGCGGACGATCCTTATACATCAAAAATGCGTTTTTCTTGGTAGCCATTTGCGTCTCCTCTTCAGCCGATCAGATAGTTGCGCACCATTTCCTGCAGCAGCTCGTCGCGGTCGATGCGGCGGATCAGGCTGCGGGCGTTGTTGTGCGTGGTGATATAGGTGGGGTCTTCCGAGAGCAGATAGCCGACGATCTGATTGATGGGATTATATCCCTTTTCCTTCAGCGCGCCATAGACGGCGTTCATGACCTGCCGCATCTCGTTGGAAGAATCCTGATTGAGAGAAAACGGGATTGTCTTATCCATTTGTCAAGCCTCCGTTCACTTATGTTTCAAATTATCGATTTATTATACATCATGCGGCGCAAGAAAACAATGGGTATTTGAAAAATAAATGAAAAATTTTACCGCTCTCACACGCCTGCCGTTTTGCGGAACGCATAGTTTCCGTAGACCCAGGCGCTGTCGCCGTTTTCGTCGCAGTCGAACACCCAGCGCCCGTTTTCAACCGTAAGGCGGTAGGACGCGCGCTGCGAAAGATAGAGCCCGCCCCGGAGCGCAAGGAACTCTTCCAGACAAAGGCCGGAGTTTTTGATTTCCTCCGCCCACGGCGTTCCGACGTAGCGCCAGTGCCAGGGCTCGGGAATGATGCCTGTGATCGGCTGCTTTTCGGCCGTGTAGCGTTCGATGAAGCCGTATTCGTGCGCGTGCTGCTTGAGCCAGCGGTATTCCTTCGTCTGGGCGAACCACTGCCCGGTGCCCCTGATATCGGCGGCAAAGCCGAGCTGGTGCTCGCTGGTTCCGGGATAGAGAATCTGGTCGGCCGTGATCTGCGCCGCGCGGTCTGCGGAATAGCCGGAGGCGCGCAGCTGGTTTTGAAAGTTCCGGAACAGCATGTTCTGATAATCATAGGACCGGTAGGTAGAATACGGCGTCAGCGTACAGCCGTCCCGCTTTGCCGCCTGATACATCGCCTCATAGTGCGGGGTCACGCGGTAATCCAGCACGTAGCCGTACTGCAGAATCTGCGTGGTTTCTGGCGCAAAGCCCTGCGGCAGCTCGCGCTGCTTGTTGACCAGCGTCAGGTTCCAGTCCTCCTCGGTCAGGTTGACGATGATGCGGCCGGTCGCTTTGTTTTTGCGCTGCTTTTGCTTCGGCGCGCCGAGGTAGGCCGCAAAGGTGTTCTTTTCCTGATTGAGATCGGGTCTTCGCAGCAGCGCGTCAAAGGTCGCCCCGGTGTTGTTCTGCACCGGCTTTCCGACAGACGTCTGATCCAGCACCAGATAGGAGGGGTCGCTGTTTTTGCCCTCGATCAGATAGAGCTTTCCGTTATCATCGCAGTAATGCGTATCCACAAAGTCTTCCACCAGGTCGCGCGAGAAAAAGCGGCAAAGATACTTTTTCAGCTTTGCCGTGGAGCGGATCGACCCGCGGTTGACTTCATAGAACCGACAGGTTTCAAGGCCCTCGTCGGTCTCAACCGTCCGAAGAATAGATGCGGCGTTTTTGCACCGCGTCATGGACGTATCGAAATAGTTATGCGCCGCGGTCAGGGCCTCGTTCAGTTTCTTTTTCAAGAAGCCGGCGGTCAGCGCGGTTGCGCCGACAACCGATTCAAACGGCCCGTAGACATAGCCGTCGGGCGTCCGCGTAAACGGGCGCAGCTTGTAATAATAGATCTGATTCGCGCGAAGACCGCCGTCGCGGAAGAACGACCGGTCGCGCACCGCGGCGATCTTTTCATAGCTGCCGCGTTTGCCGGTCTCGCTGCGGAAGATCTGCATGCCGTCCGCATAGAGGGGCGGATCCCAGGTGAGCAGAATTGCGGTTTTTTTGCCCTCGTTCGTCGCCGTGAGCGGCGCGCGGGCTGCGGGCGGTGAAGCCGGCTGCGCGGCAAACGCGGCAAACGCCGCGCCGAAAAGCAGCAGACAAGCCAAAAGAAAAGAGAGCAGACGTCGTTTCATAACAGCCTCCGGATAGTTCGTGATTCTATTATAATCGTTCTGCTGAGAATTGCAAGACTCGGCGCGCACAAAAGCGGTTTCTTCGGGAAAAGAATTTCAAAAAAAGCCGCAAAGTGCTTGACAATACCCTGCCGTTTCGCTATAATAATCAAAGTCACAAACACCTTTGCGGGTGTAGTTCAATGGCAGAACCCCAGCCTTCCAAGCTGGTCGTGT
>CACYCR010000076.1 GCA_902772935.1 Oscillospiraceae bacterium | reverse complement strand
GCGTTGTCGGGATGTTTGTTTGTCAAAAATTAAGAAAATCTTAAGAAACAAAAATCTGATTTTATGGTACAATATTCCACAGGGAGAGGCTATTTTGAATGGGAAAGGAAGATATCGTTGAAAATCCTGGTTGTAGACGATGAAAAAGAAATTGCCGACCTTTTGGGGCTATACCTGAAAAACGAGGGCTGGGACATCGTGAAGTGTTTCGACGGTTCAAGCGCGCTCAAAGAGATTCATGCGCAGCGCTTCGATCTTGCAATTCTGGATGTGATGCTGCCCGATATTGACGGATTCGCTTTGTGCAGCGAGATTCGTAAAAACTATACATATCCCGTGATCATGCTGACGGCGCGGACACAGGATATTGACAAAATTTCCGGTCTGACGCTCGGCGCGGACGATTATGTGACAAAGCCATTTAATCCGCTGGAACTGGTCGCGCGCGTGAAGGCGCAGCTGCGGCGGTATTTGCAGTACAGTGATAAGGAACAGCGCAAAAATATTTTCGAATATTCCGGTTTGACACTTGACACGCAGATGCATAAATGTTACCTTTTTGATGAAGAGATTCTGCTGACGCCGATTGAGTTCGGCATTCTGCAGCTGCTGTTTGAGCGCGCAGGCGAAGCGGTACCGATCGGTGAAATCTTTGAAACAGTCTGGGGCGAACGATATCTGGACAGCAACAACACCGTGATGGTCCATATCCGACGTATCCGTGAAAAGCTGCATGAAGAGTCAAAGAATCCGCGCTATATCAAGACGATTTGGGGTGTTGGCTATAAAATCGAAGCGGAATAAAGAACGGCCGCGCCGCCGGCGTGCTTTGCAGACAAACCGCAGGATCAGCACAAAGATCATCAAGGACTTTATGCTGTTTCAGGCGGTAGGTCTTTTGGTACTGATTGTGATCTGGGTGATCTTGTTTCTTGCCGCGCGGCAGTACGATGAAATCTACTATGCGCTTGAGGACGTCGCAAAGCTGCTGCTGGATGACGCGATGTTCACAGAGTTTGCCGAGAACAAACGCGCGTTCTTTTATCTGATGTTCCCGTTGGCGTACGGTGTATGGTTTTTGTTCAGTTGTTTTTTGTTCTCTGTCAAAACGCTGCTCGGCTTCAACAAAACGTGGATGAGCCTCGGGGCGCTTCTCGACGATGATGCACAGATCAAACATTTTTCCAAACAGTTCTCTGATGTGGAGATTACGCTTAAGGACATCAAATATGATGTTTTGCGCAGCAAGCAGGCGGTGGCGCAGGCGGAGTCGCGGCGCAACGATCTGGTGATGTATCTGGCGCATGATCTGAAAACACCGCTCACAAGCGTCATCGGGTATCTGACGCTGTTGCGGGAATCGCCGGAGCTGACTGCGGAGCAGCGGGCGAAATATATCGGTATCACACTGGAGAAAGCAAACCGGCTCGAACAGCTCATCAATGAGTTTTTTGAGATCTCAAGGTTCAATATGCAATCGATCACCCTTGAAGAAAACCGGATCGACCTCGGCATGATGCTGCGGCAGATTGCAGATGAGTTCTATCCGATGCTGCGCACCAAACACCTGGAAATCAGCGTGGAACTGCAGGAGCGGATCATGATGGTTGCCGACGCGGACAAGCTGGCGCGGGTCTTCGGCAATCTGCTGAAAAACGCAGTGGCATACTGCTATGAAAACAGCACCATCCGTATCGGTGCAAAAACGCAGGACGGCAAGGTTTACGTCAAGTTTCGCAACGCGTGCGATCCGATTCCGCAGGAAAAGCTGGCGCACATTTTTGACAAGTTTTACCGCGTGGATCAGGCGCGGACAACGGCGACGGGCGGCTCCGGTCTGGGGCTTGCGATCGCAAAGCAGATTGTCGAGCTGCACGGCGGCGAGATTTCTGCAAAAAGCGGTTCGCAGTATACGGACTTTCTGGTTGTTCTGCCGTGGAAAACAAGATAACATCTCTTCCATAAAAGAAATACAGACCATCCCACCGGATGATCTGTCAGACTGTCGATAAAGTCGCCAGACCATTTGCTATGCCAAAAGATCGGCATACAGATGGTCTTTTTTGAAGGAAGCCAAAGCGTCTGCATCGACAAATAAAAATGGTTTGTTGATTCTAATTGCAAATTAGGCGCGTTCTCGCCCGCTCGCGGTACCCTCGTACAGCTTCGGGGCGAGAAACACGCCTTCTGATCGACTTTCTCGACGTCTATCAGCTTGTCGAAAAGTCCTTTTTCGACAAGCTGTACAGACCATCCTTCCGGATGGTCTGTGCTTTTTCATATGCAGTTAGGTGGTTTTGATTTTCGCAAATAAACGGCGCAGCAGAGCGACGAGTTCATTCCACATGGCGCGGAGCTTTTCAAGAATCGTGGGCGCTGGTGCCGCCGCGTCCGGCAAAAGGGTGTCGGTCTTTTCATCATATTGCAAAAAGCGCGGATATTCGGCAAAAGTCTCCACAGTTGCCTGCCCGTCGTAATTCAGCAATGTGGTAATGAAGGTCCGGATCGACGGTGCGGAACGGCTGTGCTTCATGTTGCGGATAAACCAGGTCTGCTGCGGGAACATACACGTTGACGCGTCAATGGTCTTGTCCGGGGAGATGTATGCCGGTGCAACGGTTTCAAGGTATGCAGCGGGCAGTTGCTTGCCGAAGGGCGCGGTGGTTGCGCCGAAGGAAGAATACTTTGCGTCAATGTTGCCGTCACCGAGCGATTGATAAGACGGCGTCAGCGGAATCGAGGAGTAGCCGTAACGGGAAAGGACATAGACACTTGCGTGCTCATTCAAGGCCTGCAGCGTCTCGGCTTTTTTTGCGCGGACGAGGCGGTTATAGGTTTCCACCTTTTCCCGCAGTGCAGCGTATTGCTCACCCTTATAGTAGCCGCCGAACACATAATCCATTGCGCCGTCAATGGCGTCGTCGGGTATCATGCTCCAGATGGTCAGCCAGTTTGCAAACAGCGGCAGCAGCACGCGCGGCGCAATCGCATCCAGCTCCTTTTCCACCAGCTTGTTTCCGAGAGAAGCAACGATGTCAAAGATCCCGGCTTTTTTCAGCAGATCCATCAGCCCGTTCAGCAGCGCTTCGGCATCTGTGCCGTCAAGCGCAAACCGCAGAAAGCTGTCAAAAGCTGCGCCGTGAAACTCCACTTTTCCGTTCATCAGCTCGCCGTTGTAGGTTTCACCGAATACAGCGGAGGCGTTGAAGCATACGGCGCGGACTTTTTCAAAGCCGTAAAGCGTCAGATACGTCAGCGTGATCACTCCGCCGAGACTGTGCGCGCTGATGCTGACCTGTTCGGTGCCGGCTGCGGCACAGACGTAGTTGACGAAATCATTAAGTTCAGCTGCAATCTCCATCGGATCGCATCGCCAGTCGTAGAAGAAATCCAGTGTGCTGTTTTTGTTGATGGTTTCCGCTTTCGGATAGACGTAATATACGCCGCTGTTGTTCGGCACCGTGCCGGTATCCGAAAGAAAGACCGGCGACAGGATCGACTCCGCAGCATCGGACAGACGGTCACCGAGAGTCTCCCAATTCTGCAGCGCGAGCGCACCTGCGATACCCGGCAGCGCTTTCGCGACGATGGAAAGAATACTGTTGACATCCGGCGGGAACAAAACAGCGGAATTCGGGTCGTTCTTATCCGCAAGAATCGACTGCGACATGAAGCCGTGTACATAGATGATCGGACAGGGCTGCGATGCTGCCGCAGTGGCCTGCAGCGGCAGAAGCAGCAAAAGCACCGAAAGCAAAACAGTAAAGATGCGTTTTGAAAGTTTCATAACCACATTCCTTTCTGCCGCAAAGCAGCATGAAATAATCAACACGGTCATTATACCGCATCAGGGACGGTTTTTCCATATTAGACAATCAATATTCACAAAATCTTCAAAATGACAGACGTTGACGTCATCCGGAAAATGTGATATAGTGAAATGGAACTGACGAGGAAAGGAAGAAACATATGGAACTTTCAACGATTCTTTCACATTGTGATCATACACTGCTTAAGCAGACGGCGACCTGGGCACAGATCAAAGAGATCTGTGACGACGGTCTGCGGTATCACACGGCGAGCGTCTGCATTCCGCCGGCCTTTGTCAAAGCGGCAAAAGCGTACGTTGGCGACCGGCTTTCCATCTGCACGGTGATCGGATTTCCGAACGGCTACAACACAACGGCGGTGAAGGTCTTCGAGACCGAAGACGCCGTCAGAAACGGTGCGGACGAGATCGACATGGTGATCAATGTCGGCATGGTCAAAGCCGGGCTTTTGGAGGATGTTCTTGCAGAGATCAAAGCCGTGCGTGCGGCCTGCGAAGGAAAAATCCTGAAGGTGATCATCGAGACCTGCCTTTTGACGGACGAGGAAAAGAAAGCGCTCTGCACTGTGGTCGGCGCATCCGGTGCGGATTTCATCAAAACTTCAACAGGCTTTTCCACCGGCGGTGCAACGGTCGCGGATATCGAATTGTTCCGTGCAAACATTCCGCCGCATCTGAAAATGAAAGCGGCGGGCGGCATCCGTTCGTTGGCGGACGCCGAAGCATTTTTGGATCTCGGCTGTGAACGTCTCGGTACCAGCGCCATCGTTGCGCTGGCAAAACAGCAGTGAGGATGCAGCCGTGAAACTGACAGAGATCATTCGAAAAAAACGGGACGGTGCTGCGCTGACGGCAGAAGAACTGCAGTTTGTCGCGCAGGCGGCCGCTGACCCGAATACGCCGGATTATCAGCTTTCAGCGCTGCTCATGGCAATGTATATCAACGGGCTGGATGCGCGTGAAACGACCGATCTGACGCTCGCTATGGCGCAATCCGGCGAGACGGCGGACCTTTCCGGTATTGCCGGCGTCAAAGCGGACAAACATTCCACCGGCGGCGTCGGCGACAAAACGACGTTAATTCTTGCACCGATCGTTGCTGCCTGCGGTGTCAGCGTTGCGAAGATGAGCGGCCGCGGCCTCGGGCATACCGGCGGTACGGTCGACAAGCTGGAGGCCATTCCCGGCTTGCAGACGTCGCTTTCGGCAGCAGATTTTACGGCGGCGGTGAACCGCTGCGGGCTGTGCGTGATCGGACAGTCCGGTGATTTTTGCCCGGCGGATAAACGTCTGTATGCACTGCGCGATGTGACGGAAACGGTCAGCAGCATTCCCTTGATTGCCTCGAGCGTGATGAGCAAAAAACTTGCCGGTGGTGCGGACGTCATTGTCCTTGACGTCAAATGCGGCAGCGGTGCGTTCATGAAAACGCCTGCCGACGCAAAAAAGCTGGCTGAAGCAATGGTCACCATCGGCAAAAATGCCGGGAAACGCATCGCCGCGTTCATTACAAATATGGATCGGCCGCTCGGCAACTGTATCGGCAATGCACTTGAGGTACAGGAAGCTGTCAGCGTTTTGTCCGGCAACGGCCCGGCGGATCTGGAAACGCTTTGTCTGTCGCTTGCGGCGAAGATGTTGTCGCTTGCGGGAAAAGGGGAGTATGACGATTGCAAAGTACTGGCGTCCGACGCACTGCACAGCGGTGCTGCGCTGCAGAAGCTGGCGCAGATGGTGGCGGTGCAAGGCGGCGATCCGTCCTGCATTTTAAAACCGGAGAAGCTCCCGGCAGCGGCATATCATTGTACGGTTCCGGCTGCACAGGACGGGTTCCTGTCTGCTATGCAGACCGAACAGATCGGCGAAGTCTGCGTGGCGCTCGGCGCAGGACGCCGCAAAAAAGAAGACGCGATCGACCCCTCGGCAGGGATTCGACTGCTGAAAAAGACGGGCGACGCGGTGCAAAAAGGCGAGACGGTGGCTGTGCTGTACGCGAACGATGCGGCCTTGTTGCCTGCGGCAGAAACGCTGCTTTCGGCCGCACTCACTTACGCTGAAACGCCGCCGGAACAGCCGCAACTGATTCTCGATACCGTGTGCTGAGACGTGAAATACTGCGCGGGTTGTTTTTCTGCGGGACAAATGATACAATGAACGAAGATCGAGTCATAAGGGAGGATCTCGGAATGTGCAAAAAAGTGATGGTTGGTATGAGCGGCGGCGTGGACAGCGCCGTCAGCGCCTATTTGCTCAAGCAGCAAGGCTATGCACCGACGGGCGTGAACTGCCGTTTTTTTGACAATGCGGATGCCTTCTTATCGGAAAAGACCTGTTGTTCCCTGGATGACGCACAGGATGCGCGCAGCGTCGCCGCACGCATCGGGATCCCGTTTTATGTTTTCAACTTTACGGATGCGTTCCGCAGCAATGTGATCGAGCGTTTTGTGAACGCATATGTCCGCGGTGAGACGCCGAATCCCTGCATCGACTGCAATCGGTACCTCAAGTTTGACCGGCTGCTGCAGCGTGCACTGGAGTTGCAGATGGATTATGTTGCAACCGGACATTATGCGATTGTCACATATGATAGCGGCGGTGACCGCTGGCTGCTCAAAAAGGGCGTTGACGAAACCAAGGATCAAAGCTATGTGCTGTACAGCCTGAATCAGTTTCAGCTTGCGCATACGCTTTTCCCGCTCGGCGGCATGAAAAAGACTGAGGTGCGTGCGCTGGCGGCGTCGCTCGGCTTTCTGAATGCGAAGAAACATGACAGCCAGGATATCTGCTTCGTGCCGGACGGCGATTATGCCGGCTTCATCGAGCGGCATTTGCAGAAAACGTTCCCGGCGGGGGATTTCGTAACGGAGGACGGCAAGGTACTGGGCAGACACAAAGGCATCATTCATTATACCGTCGGTCAACGGCGCGGGCTGGGCCTGGCGCTGCCGTCACCGCTCTATGTCCGTGAAAAGGATGTTGCACGCAACCGGGTTGTGCTCTGCCCGAATGAAGGCTTGTTTTCCAAAACGCTGACCGCCCGGGACATCAACCTGATTGCGATCGATGCACTTGATACGCCGCTGCGCGTGAAGGCGAAGGTCCGTTATAAGCAGCCGGAGCAATGGGCGACAGCCGAGCAGATCGGCGAAGACCGAATTCGCGTTGTTTTTGATGAGCCGCAGCGCGCGTTTGCAAAAGGACAGGCGGTGGTTTTATATGACGGCGAAATTGTGGTCGGCGGCGGAACAATCGAATGAAAAATCTCTTTTTTCTATCTTAGAAAGACGAAAACCAATATATTTCAAAAAAGTAAATATAAACAAAAAATCTCTGTTTTTTCGGTCTTTTTGGACAAAAAACAGAGACTTTATTTGGTTAAAAACTAGCTTGACAAATGTGTGATTTTATCATAAAATAAACGAAACATCGGTAGCGAAGGGATTTTGTATGAAAGATTACGAACAGTTGCCGGAAGAAAAGCTGGTCGCGCTTTGCCGTGAAGACGACGAAAAAGCATGGTCGGTTCTGTTCACGCGCTATTATGCGTTGGCGCAGGCGATCGCCGTGAAGCTTTCCGTCGGTTCGGCTCAGGAAGAAGACCTTGTTTCTGAGGGCATGTTCGGATTTCTTTCTGCAGTATACTCCTATCGTCCGGACGCAGCGGCACAGTTTCGGACGTATGCGGCAGTTTGTATCAGCAACCGGATGCGCAACGCGCTGAAAGCTGACGATACAAAGCGGCGCATTCCGTCAAACCAATTCGTTTCGCTGGAGGAAAGTGATATTGATATTATCGATCCGGACGGTGATCCTGCTTTTGCGGCGGCATCCAAATCGGAAGCGGCGCGACTGGAAAAGCTGATCGATGTCACATTGACAGCGCGGGAAAAGCAAGTCTTTTTGCTGCGTCTGCGCGGCTACAGTTACCAGCAAATTGCGCAGGCAATGGATCTTTCGATCAAGGCGGTGGACGGTACGCTGCAGCGTGCGCGCAAAAAGCTGCAGACCCGATTGGCGTAATATGTCCTTTCTCAAAGTTGAGCATTGAGGCGCGGCTTCAACGAATCGGTGCAATTCCGAATGGGGGCAAACAAAAATATATGCAAGCGAGGTAAAAAACATGTATGAAGACAAGACATTGATCTGCAAGGACTGCGGCAAAGAATTTGTATTCACTGCTGGGGAGCAGGAGTTCTATGCGGAAAAAGGGTTCCAGAACGAACCGCAGCGCTGCAGAGAATGCCGTCAGGCACGCAAAAACGCTGCGAAACCGGAACGCGAAATGTTCATCGCAACTTGCGCAAGTTGCGGCGGCGAAGCAAAGGTTCCGTTCAAGCCGACAGAAGGCAGAGCGGTTTACTGCAGTGAATGCTTTGCGAAAATGAAAGAGGAGCAAGAATAAGGAGTAATAAATGGGCTGTCTGATAAGGCAGCCCGTTTTCCATGAAAAAACGCACAGCCGCCGCAGGACTGTGCGTTCGCTTTTTTAATACGTGCCGCTTTCGTCGGAGCGGATCTGATTGGAAAAACCGTTTCTGCGCAGCGCACGAAGATATGCGTTGCTGACCTCCTCTTCCCCAAGCAGCAGGACACACATCTTTTCGCTGTCGAGTTTTGCCTGAACGGATGAAAGATAGGCGAGGATGGAGACGAATTTTGTCTTTTTGTCCGGTACGGTCTCCGGCGGCCGGACAGCAGTGTTGACAACAATGCCGTCGGCGTCGTTCGGGGTCAGTCTGCCGTCATACCGTGCGGTATCACCGTTCAGCACAGCGTCGGCTTCAGCTTCGACCAGCAGGCAGCAGTCTTCGGAAAGATTGCCTTTGAGTGTGGTGATATATTTTTTCAAAAGCGCATTGTGGGTGACGTTGCTTTCATTTTCGCCGGGAAAGCTCGCATTGCTTGCGTTTTCACCGCCCGGGAAGGAGAAGGAAGACAGCAGGATGCCGCTGACGCCGAATGCGTGAATTTCTCGAATGACCGCCTTGAGATAACTGCGCGCTATCGTGTTGTAAGGGTTGAGCCAGGGTTTTCCGCCGTCGAGCTCATGTTTGTCGAGCCACAGTACATCGGTGTCGGAATACTTGACTGCAAGAGATTCATCCAATGCGGCGATCAATGGATCCTCAAAGCAATACACTCGTGCGAGGACATGAATGTTTGCACTTGCAAACTGTTTGAGCGCGTCGCGGACGGTGACATTGTTGTAGGTGTTGGCTTTGCCGCGCAGCGCGAGCTGTTCGTTGGATGAATACAACAGGCGGCCGTCGCTGGATTTGAAATCAATGACAACCGTGTTGCAGTCCCGCCGCCGCAGCTTTTTGATGAAAGCGCGCAGTTCTTTTTTGCTGCGCACGGTTTCGGTCGGCATCACCAGTGCCCGGACGCCGTCGTCTTTCAAAAGGGTGGGTTGTCCGACGGCGATCGCAGCGGGATCAGGCGCTTTTTTGGAAATCTTTAGGCCGAAATCCACCGCGAAAAACGTACCGCAAACGATGACGGCAAACAGCAAAATCAACAGCAGAAATCGCCGCACGGAACGCTTTCGGTTCCTGTGGCGGACCGCCCGGCTGGGACGCTCTAACTGTCCGGCCGGATATTCTTTTGAAAAGGTGTAATATCCGTTGCGGACGACGACGTCGCTGCGGCGCTTTTTTGATTTGGAGCTGCGGAATTCCATGAGCATTTCCTTTCCGTTCATGGCAGAATTTGTGCATTGATTCCCGTGCGGTTTCGGTGTACTATGGAAACAGACGAAACGAAACGGAGTTGACGTCAATGAAGGTTGATGTTGCGGGTGATTGCAGCGTTCTTGTTGCGGTGTCCGCCGCGGAACTTGCGGCGTTTGCGCTGACGTACGAAACGCTGGATTATGAAAACGTCAAAACGCAGGCGCTGGTGTCTGTGCTGCTGCGTGAAATCGACCGGAAGACCGGTCGACAGCTTGCGGGCGGGGAACTGGAAATTGATGCGCTGCCGGATCCGGATGGCGGCTGCCTGCTGATGTTTACGCAGAAGCCGAAGTCAGAAGAAACCGAAGCCGTCTTTTTTGCAGCGGATATCACGCCGTGTATTGATGCGGCGCGTGCAGCAAAAAAACTGCCTGCGCCGGGTCGAAGCGACTTGTTTCAAACCGCAAGCGGGCTTTTTCTTTTATTGACCGGATGCAGCGCTGCACTGCAACGCTTGTTGTCAGAGTTTCTTGTGCTGTTGCCGCAATCGCGTCTGCAGGCAGCACGGTTGGAAGAGCAGGGCCGCTGCCTGATCGCAGGGCGCGCCTTAGAAATACTTCGCGGCGCGTGAACGCAGTTCGGCAATCATGGCCTGCGGGTCCTCTGCTCCGAAAATGGCGGAGCCGGCGACGAGAACATTGGCACCTGCACTTGCTGCGGTTTCCACGGTGGAAAGGCTGATGCCGCCGTCGACCTGGATGTCGGTGGAAAGGCCGCGGCGATTGATTTCACTGCGCAGCGCGGCAACTTTCGGCATCATGTCTTCCATAAAACTCTGGCCGCCGAATCCGGGCTCGACTGTCATGACAAGCACCATGCCGAGTTTTTCCAGATACGGAAACACGGTTTCCACGGGCGTGCCGGGTTTAACGGCGAGTGCCGCAACGCAGCCGAGCGAACGGATGAGATCAATCGTTTCTTCCACGGGAGAATCCGACTCGATGTGGAATGTGATGACGTCAGCGCCCGCTTTCGCAAAATCGGGGATATACTTTTTCGGATCGGAGATCATCAGATGCACATCAAAGACCAGATCGGAATACTTGCGCATACATTTGACGATCGGCGCACCGAGGGTGATGTTCGGCACAAAGTGGCCATCCATCACGTCGATGTGAAGCCAGTCTGCACCGCAGCGTTTCATGGTTTCAAACTCTTCTCCCATTTTTGCGTAATCGCAGGAGAGAATGGACGGAGAAATCTTAATCATAAGAAACACCTCACCGGAAAATATATTTTTATCTTACCATTTTTACCTGAGAAAATCAAGACCGCGGCCAAAGAAGTCACATAATATTTCAAATAGAACCCCGTGACCGATGCGGGCGAAACTGCACGCTGTAAAATGCAGTTTCGCCCCTTCTTTTGTGTACGGAATGACGGACGTAGTCACTTGACAAATTTCGCTTGCCTTTTTGCGCGACCTATGCTAAAATATAACATGACGAATTCTATGTAAGAGATGAAGAGGGACATCCGATTTGAAAATTCTTTGTGTCTGTATGGGAAATACCTGCCGCAGTCCGATGGCGCAGGCGCTTCTGCAGCAAAAAGCTGCGGCGGCAAATTTGCCTTTGACGGTTTCCAGTGCAGGACTGGCCGCTGCACCCGGTGATCCGGCAAGCGCCCCCGCCATCCGTGTGGCGGCGCTGCACGGCATGGATTTGTCAGCACACAGGTCCGCCGCGTTGACCACGGATGCCTTGTATGACACCGACGCTGTTTTTTGCATGAACGTGCAGCAAAAGGCCATGTTGCTTCGCTACATCCCTGCAGAAAAGATCTTTGTCCCGGATGAAGCGATCCCTGATCCCTACGGTGGCGACGATGCGACATATGCACAGTGTTTTACCGCGCTGGATGCAGCACTCGAGAGATTTCTTTCTGCTCTTTCCGTACCGATGATTACACCGATGTCGGCGGCGGACGTTCCGGCGGTGGCGGCGATCGAGCAGCAGTGCTTTTCCGCACCATGGAGTGCTGACGCACTTTCGGCGGAGTTGAACAATGACTATGCGCATTTCTATGTGCTGCGGGCATTCGGTGAGATTGCAGGCTATATCGGCGTGCATCTGATCCTGGATGAAGGTTATATTACGAATGTTGCGGTACTGCCTTGGGCACGGCGCAGAGGATACGCACGCACACTGCTGCAGACAGCGGTGGACTTCTGCCGGAGGGAACGGGCTGCGTTTTTATCGCTGGAAGTGCGCAAAAGCAACACGGCCGCTTTGCGGCTGTATGCGTCGCTCGGCTTTTCCGAACGCGGCGAACGGAAAAACTTTTACACGGATCCGGCGGAGGACGCATGGATTCTGACGTTGGATTTTGATACAAAAGAGGGTGAGAGCCATGCTTGTGCTCGGAATTGAATCGTCCTGTGACGAAACGGCAGCGGCAGTGGTGAAAGACGGGCGAACCGTGTTATCGAATGTGATCGCCTCCCAGGTGGAGGAGCATAAACTATATGGCGGCGTTGTGCCGGAAATCGCATCTCGTCGTCACGCAGAGGCCATCAGCGGCGTTGTGAACAAGGCGCTTTCGGATGCGGGTACAACACTGGATGAGATTGACTGCATTGCCGTGACCTATGCGCCGGGCCTGATCGGCGCACTGCTGGTCGGTGTGAATTATGCGAAATCGCTGGCATACGCAAAGCATCTCCCGCTGGTACCGGTGCATCATTTGCGTTCACACATTGCGGCGAATTACCTGAGCCATCCGGAACTGGAGCCGCCGTTTCTCTGCCTTGTGGTCAGCGGCGGACATACGCATCTTGTGCAGGTAAGGAGTTACACGGAATTTTCCGTGATCGGAAAAACAAGAGATGATGCTGCCGGCGAAGCGCTGGACAAGGCGGCGCGTGCCATGGGACTGCCGTATCCCGGCGGTCTGCACCTCGACAAAGAAAGCGTCGGCGGCAACCCGAAGGCGTTCCGGTTTCCGAAACCGCGTGTGGATGGCGCACCGTTTGATTTCAGCTTTTCCGGGCTGAAAACGTCGGTCATCAATCTGCTGCACAACACGCAGCAAAAAGGGGAAACTATTGACCTGCGTGACCTCGGCGCCTCGTTTCAGCATGCGGTGGTGTCCATTCTTTGTGAGCATACCGCAGCGGCGGCGCGGGAAACCGGCAGCCGGAAAATCGTTCTGGCGGGCGGCGTGAGCGCAAACTCCGTTTTGCGTCGGCGCATGGAAGAAACCTGCAAGTCGAACGGATGGACGCTGTTCGTGCCGGAGAAGCCGCTTTGCGGCGACAACGCGGCAATGGTCGGCGCGCAGGGATATTATGAATTCTGTGCCGGCAGCCGTGCCGGACTCGGCCTGAACGCTTATGCGACCATGCCGATTGAAGCTGCGGCGTTTTAATATGTAAATCTGAATACGTTGCTTTGGAAGGGAGCGTTTGAAATGACAAAGAAAAGATCCATTCTGCAAAAGAGTCTGCTTGTGCTTGTTGTACTGACGCTGTTGCTGCTGACGGGGATTGTCTGCGCGGCGGCGAACGGTCCCGCTGTGAAGGTCACAGTGGCGCAGCGTGCGGAAAACAGTATCGTCCTGCAATGGAGCAGCAGCGGCAAAATCACCGGCTGCGTGCTGTACCAGTACGACAGTGCAAAGAAAACCTTTAATGAGGTTGCGAAAACGACGAAGACCAAGTATCGTTTTAATGACTTGAAAAGTGCGGAGTACTATGTCTTTGCCGTCAGCCCCTATGTCACGGAAAACGGAAAAACCGTGACCGGCAAACGTGTCAAGGTGCGTGCCTACACTTCGATCGGTGCAGTCGCCGGCATCAAACAGGGGAGGACGACGGCGGACAGCCATCAGCTCACCTGGACGAAGGTGCCCGGCGCAAAGAACTATAAGATTTATTTCTATAATACCGACACCAAAAAGTTTGCGCTGCTCGGGCCGACGACAAAAGCGAGCGGAACGATTTCCAATCTGCATTCGGCGACGGTTTACCGCTACCGGATCCGTGCGGTCGGCATTGCGTCGAACGGCAAAAAAATAGACGGCCCGGCGTCGAAAACCTTCTATGCCTATACAACGCCGGCGGATATCCAGTCATTCACCGCGGCGGATATCAGCACCAGCGGCTACCGGCTTGAATGGAGCGCGGTGGAAAATGCCGACGGCTATCAGCTGTTCAAGTTTGACGAAAAGAGCGGAAAATATGTGGAGTTGTCCAACGTACAGGGCACGAGCTATACCATCCGCGACAGAAAGCCGACGGCAACGGATTATTACAAAATCCGTGCCTATGCGACGCTGCTGAAAACGCGTCGGTACGGTCGTTTGACCGCGCCGCTGGAACTGACAACAAAGCCGGAGGGCACCTCCTTCAAAAATGCAAGACGCCTTGCCGACGGCAACATCAAAGTCAGCTGGAACGCGCAAAAGGTCTGCGACGGCTACGAGGTTTACGTCAGCGACAAGCTGGACGGCAAATACAAAGCCGTGCTGGAAACGGCATCTGCCGACGTCTGTACTGCCGTATTTAAAGCGCCGACTGACAAGAAAGTATTCCTGGTTATCCGTACATTTGTGACGGTCAACGGCAACCGGATCTATTCCGCGAGTTCCGAGGCCTTTGTTGTCAAGGCACTGAAATAATCGGGTGCAAAGAAATCGCAAGTATCAGCATCATGAAAAGGAAGTGACGCAATGCCGGAGTTTCAACATCTCTGCATGGGCTGCATGCATGAAATTGACGCCAACCTGATTGTCTGCCCGCGCTGCGGTTATGACGCAACAACACCGCAGTATGCGCCGTATCTGCCGAAGCGGACCGTTCTGATCGGAAAGTATTTGGTCGGAAAGCTGATCCGCATCGCGGCGGACAGCGCGATCTATATCGGGCAGGCGCTGGAGGACGGCGCCATTGTGACGATTCGTGAGTTCTTGCCGGAGCGGCTGATCCGCCGCGCACCGGACACCGAAGAGGTGCAGGTGCAGATCGGCGCGGACGCGTTGTTCAACAATGCCATGGGGTCGTTTGAATCTTTGTGGCGTGCGATTATGGGCATGGAGAACTGCCCGGCGCTGCCACAGGTGCGAGAAGTGTTTTTCTGCAACTCGACGGTCTACGCCGTGACGGAAACACTGGACTGCATCACGCTGAAATCCTACATTGAATCCGGAAAACGCCTGACGTGGCAAAGTGCCTGCAAGGTGTTCAAACCGGTGATCTTTGCGCTGGAAAAGCTGCACAGCCTGAGCATTCTGCATGCCTCAATCGATGCGTCCGACCTTCTTGTCGGCGCTGACGGGAAATTGCATATCGATGGGTTCACCATCCCGCAGACAAAGGCGGAGATTCCGCAGCTTTCTGCTTCGCCCACAGACGGATTCTCTGCGCTGGAACGCTATGATCCGCGCATCCGCCTCGGTGCATTTTCGGATGTGTATTCCGTTGCGGCGGCCATGTGGTTCTGCATGAGCGGTACGGTGCCGCAAAGTGCGCCCGACCGTGTGACCGACGACCAACTGACCTTTCTGGATCTGCCCGGCGCACAGATGACGCCGGAGACGGCGAAGGTGCTCGCGGCGGCGCTGCAGGTTTATCCGCAGCGCAGAGTCCGTACGATGGATCATCTGATGAAGCTGCTGTATTCCGCTGCACCGAACGGCGCAGTGCCGCCCGGTCCCGTTGAAACGGGACGACCGCAGCCGGTGGTCGCTTTTCCGGAGGAGGACTCATATGACGATGAACTGCCGCCGGAGGATGACGCGCAGCCGCACGGCTCATCGCCGGTGCTGCTGGCGCTGAAGGTCTTTCTGACAGCGGGCGTGATCATCGCGCTGCTGTTTTGTACCCTGTACGCAACCGTGCTGTACCGCTATATCAATGTTCCGATTCTCAACAACGCGTTTTCCGTGATCTCCTTCCTGCCGATCAATGCGCAGCCGGAAATTACTGTGACGCAGGCGCCGACAACGCAGCCGGCTGCCGCGCAGACGGTCAAGGTTCCGGATTTCAAGAGCCACGTCTATCAGGAGATTCTCAACAACAAGACCTTCAACACCAACTTTGACCTTGAGTTTGAATTTGAAGCGAGCGAGACCGTTTCCAAAGATGCCATCATCCGGCAGAGTATTCCTGCCGGGACCATGGTGGAAGCGGAGACCAAGATCATCATTGTGGTCAGCAGCGGCGTTGCGCAGGTTGTCCTGAAAGACGTTGTCGGCATGGAGTATATGGCAGCCTATACCTTACTGACCGAAGACGGTTTCCAGGTGTCACAGACGACATTGCAAAATAACGGCACCCAGACGGAAAACACCGTCGGTTCCATGAGTCTGGTGGCAGGGCTGACGTTCAAAAAGGGTGCGGCCATCACGCTCGGCGTTTGGGGGCCGGCACCGACGACCGAAACGCAGCCGGAGATGCCGACGGACGCGCCGACAACGCAGGCCGCAGCAGAAGACCCGTTCAGCTTTTTGTCAGATCTGACGTTCTGGTAAAAGCAACCGTGTACGAAAGAAAAGCGGCGGATGCAAGATAATCCGTCGCATTTTTTGTTTGTAACTGCTTGACAAACAAAAAGATATGTGATAAAATACAATTGTAAACAATATAAATGAATGCTGCAATACAGGAGGATGACAAAATGAATATCATAAAGTGTGACAGCCAAAACTTTGATTTGCAGGTACTGCAGGCGAAAGAGCCGGTCCTTGTGGATTTCAATGCGACCTGGTGCGGCCCGTGCAAAATGCTCAAGCCCGTACTGGAGGAACTTGCGGCGGAATCCGACGCATATAAAATCGTTGCAGTCGACGTGGACGAAGCGCCTGAACTTGCGGAACGCTACCAGGTCGTCTCGATTCCCTGCATGGTACGAATCAAGGACGGCGTGGAAACCGGACGGCAAGTCGGCTTTTTGACGAAGGACGTCATTGCTGCATTTCTGGAGGGATGAAAAATGTATGATATCATCATTGTAGGCGCAGGGCCTGCCGGCCTGACGGCAGCGATCTATGCCTGCCGCGCAGAAAAAAAGACACTGGTGCTGGAAGCGAAAACCTTCGGTGGACAGATCATCAATACGCCGGACATCGCAAACTATCCGGTTGCGCCGAACATTTCCGGCTTCGATTTTGCAATGACGCTGTATAACCAGGCAAAAGACCTTGGCGCCGAGATCAAAATCGAAAAGGTGACAGAGTTCAAAGACGGTCCGGTCAAAACGGTTGTTACGCCGAAAAATACCTATGAGGCAAAGACCGTGATTCTTGCAACCGGCGCCGAAAACCGGAAGCTCGGCATCGCTGACGAGGACAAGCTGATCGGTAAAGGCATTTCCTACTGTGCGACCTGCGACGGCAACTTCTTCCGCAAAAAGATCGTAGCAGTTGCCGGTGGCGGCAACACGGCAGTCGAAGATGCGATCTATCTTGCCGACCTCGCAGAAACGGTATATCTGATTCATCGCCGTGACACCTTCCGTGCGGATGCAGCGATGGTCAGCAAGCTGAAAGAAAAGCCCAACGTCAAGTTCGTTCTCAACGCAACCGTCACGAAGCTCATCAGTGATGCCCGGCTGACGGCAATTGAAGTGACGGACAAGCAAACGGGTGAGGTGCAGACACTTCCTGTAAACGGGCTGTTCGTTGCGGTCGGTCAGGTGCCGGAAAACGAAAATTTCCGTGCGCTGGTCACACTGGATGCCGGCGGCTATATTGTAGCCGGTGAAAACTGTCATACAAATCTTCCGGGCATCTTTGCCGCCGGTGACAACCGCGTCAAGGAGGTCCGCCAGCTTGTGACGGCGGCCGCCGACGGTGCTGTTGCCGCAACGGAAGCCATCAAATATCTGAACATGTAACAGCATAGAGAGACAGCCGCCTTCGAGGTTCAATCGAAGGCGGCTGTTCGTTATCTTACAATTGCCTTATACGCGAGATCCACGGCTTTGTCGGGCAGCAGCTCCAGCGTCATGAGCAGCTTGCCGGTGCAGACCTTGTACTTTGTGCGCGGCAGCTTTGCCGTGAGGGCAAGGATCAGCTTTTTCGCCAGCTTCTGCGGGTCGTGATCCAGCCCGAGCTCCATCGTCATCATCGGCTTCATCGTGGTCAGAATCTTTTTGTAATAATTCGTCGTGGCGATCACTTGATCAAAGTCGCGGAAGATCTTTTCCGTCAGTTGTGTTTTGAACGAGCCCGGCTGCAGCTTGATGACCGGGATATCCAGATACATCAGCTCACGGCGCAAGGAATCGTTGTATGCTTCCACGGCGTACTTGGTCATGGTGTACGGCCCGTTGAACGGCTGCGGTGTCATCCAGCCGCTTTCGGAAGAGCAGTTGATGATGCGGCCGCGTCCGATACGTACCATTTCAAAGAACTGCTTGTTTACACGTACCATGCCCATGACGTTGATGTTGAGCATCCGCTCAATCTCTTCCACACAGTTGCCTTCCACCATGGAGGTGAAGGTGTGGATGCCGGCAAAGTTGATGATCGCCTGCAGGCGGTACGTGGTCTGCCGCACAGTCTCGTATGCCGCGCGGATGCTTTCCTCGCTTGTGACGTCGAGCTGCAGCGGAATCACGCGCTCGATTCTGCCGAGCTCTTCCAGCTTGGCTTCATTGGTGCCGCAGGCGAAGACTGTCCAGTCCTCCAGCTTTGCAATCGCTTCCACACAGCAGCGGCCGAGGTCGCCGGTCGCACCGGTAAAGAGTACATATTTCATGTTATATTTCTCCTTTCAGTCTGCGCTGATGCCACAGCACGGTGTCACGGATGGTTTCTTCTGCGGAACGCGGCGTGAAATGCAGCTCGCGCTTTGCTTTTTCGTTGGAGAAGTTGCAGTTTTCCTCCAGCTTGCTCAGCGAAAAGCTGTTGAGCATCGGCGGCAGCTTTGCCAAATCCATGATTTTGGAGATCAGCGGAACAAACGGCAGAATCACGCCCTTGGGCAGTTTGATTTTCGGCTTCTTTCTGCCGAGTGCTTTTGCCATATAGCCCATCATCTCATCCACGGTGATCACCTCACCGCCGAGAATATAGCATTCACCGCTGCGTCCGTACTCTACGGCGTTGTGCATGGCGACTGCCATATCGCGGTTGTCAACAAAGTTATAGCGACCGAAATTCATCGAAACCGGAAACATCCCCTTGATGAACAGGTCCATCATTGCACCGATGCTGGAACCCATGAAGTCATCCGGACCGAGCACGCCGGTCGGCTGTACGCAGCAGACCTTCAGGTCGTCCTTCGCATCCAGCACGATCTGAGTGGCGATCGCCTTGGTGATGGCATAGCCGGACGTCAGACCGACTTCGCTGTAGGAGGAAAGCTCCGCCTTGATGTCGGTGGAAAACTTATCCGGATAGGTGTCGATGGAAGAGACGTAGATCAGGTTTTTCACGCCGCAGCGCTTGCAGCTTTCCACCACATTTTTAGTACCCTCCACGTTGACCTTCCACATCAGATCTTCTTTTTTGCCGGAGATATCCACGACACCGGCTATATGATATACTGTATCTGCTCCATGAAAACATGCATCGAGATCAATCGGGTTGCAGATGTTGCCAACATACTTTTCCACCGGAAGGCCTTCCAGACAAGGGTGGTCCTCCAACAGCAGCAGTTTCACAGTTTCACCTTTTGAAAGCAGATATTTGACCAGTGACAGACCGACATAGCCGGTGCCGCCTGTCACAACGCTGAAATGTGTTTTCATTCCGGGTCCTCCTTGTTTTGCTTGACAATTTTGCTTTCCAGTATTATACTGAAAACAGTGATAAATAATCAACAGTCAGTCTGTTATCTTCCTGTTTGTTAATTAACAGATGCGCTGTCTGCTTGCAAAAAAACAGACAGATTGTAAATAGTTCATTTTAATAAATAACACATACTGACAAAACAGTTCGATAGT
>CACYCR010000075.1 GCA_902772935.1 Oscillospiraceae bacterium | reverse complement strand
CTCCTGTTTATTAACTTTTGCATATTTTCATTTATATGATCCCGGCAGAATTGCCGGAATATTGCCTGTCAGATTACGTTCTGCACCGCCGTACGGATGCGCGGCACCAAAAGATTCAGCATGATGCCGGTCAGCGTACCGGTCAACAGCGCAAAAGCCAAAAGGATCTTTCCGTACTGCAGCAGCAGCGCCGTTCCCGTCATTACCGCAGCACAGAAAAGCTGTCCGCTGTTGTGCAGGGCCGCGCAGAGAACACTGATGCCGAGAAAGCTGACCGTTTTGCCCTGTAAATGCAAAAGCAAAACCAACCCCACGGTACTGAGCATACCGCCGGAAAGACTCATCAGTCCCGCCGTCATGCCGCGTGTCAAAAACGCAAACAGCGCCTTGAGCGCAGTGATATAAAATGCCGCAGGCGCACCGAACAGGGCGCCGCAAAGCGTTGTAACAATATTGGAAAGGCCGAGCTTCGCGCCGGGCGGCAAAAACGGTACCGCGGGCAGCAATGCGCTTTCCAGAAACGAAAGCACCAGCGAAAGCGCACCGAAAACACCGAGCAGCGCGATTCTTTTAATTGAACGCTTTTCTTTCATCAGTAGGCCACCACGTCATACGGATCGTTGTTTTCTGCCGCAGACCGAAGAATAACCACTACACGGTTCGGTACGCAGGCAATGCTCTCCCCCGCTGCGCGGATCGCTCCCGTCCGGACACAGAGTTTGTCCGGGCAATCGGCGGCAGTCATCCGCACCCCGTCGGGCGTGACCGTGATCTCACAGCCGTTGACGCTGCGGATGACGTCGCCGGACAGCGCAGACAGGTCCACTGTTTCCACAACATTGCCGTCAACGATGATTGCCGCGGTCAGACTGTCCGCCGCCGGTCGAAGCATCGGCAATAGAAACAGCAGCAAACACAGCACAAGCAAAACGGCATAGATGACAACATCGCCGACCGGCAAGCGCTTTTTCGGCACATCAGCTCTCATATGCTTCAAAATCGACATCGCCGACCGTTGAAATGTTTCCGCTGTCATCCACAAAGATTGCAGCAGCATCATATGATTCAAGCAGCGGCTTGCTGTTTTTGGCACCGAGCAGGAAGCACGCCGTGGACAGCGCATCCGAAAGCATCCCGTTGCCGCAGACGACTGTCACACTTTTAAGTCCGCTTGCTGCCGGATAACCGGTCATCGCGTCCAGAATGTGATAATACCGACGTCCGTCCTGTTCAAAAAATTTTTCATAATCACCGGAGGTGGATACAAAGCCTTCTTTCATCCGAATCACACCGAGCAGCCGCTCGGTCCGGATGGGATCTTTGACCGCCACGCGCCAGGGTGTTCCCGCCTTGTCACGGCAACCGAACGCGCAGATGCTTCCGCCGACGGAAACGACCGCGCCCTTGACGTCGGCCTTCTGCAAATAGGTCTTCACCATATCGCAGGCAAGGCCCTTGCCGACAGCACCGAGATCCATCTGTTGTCCGTTTTCGCACGTCACAGCAGCATCGGCAACACGGATCGTTTTGTAATCCACAAACGGCAGCGCCGCAAGGATCTCTTCTTTTTTCGGCAGACGTTCATTTTCACCGCCGAAGTCCCAAAGGGTGCTGACCTTGCCGACGGAAAGATCGAACGCGCCGCTTGTTGCGTCGCTGATCGGCGCACATTGCCGAATCGCCTCGGCAACGACGGTATTTTCACAGCGGCCGCTGCGGTTCAACTGTGCGACTGCGCTGTTTTCTCTGCGCCAGGAGATCGTGTCTTCCAGGGCATCAATCACCTGCAGTGCGCCTGGCGCAAGATCGGCTTCGTCCGTATGATACAGCTTCATGCTGATGACAGTCCCCATGGCGATCGCGTTCTTTTGCTCGCAAGGGTATTCGGCGCCGCGATCATGCAGCAGCAACGCCGCAAAACCGCCCGCGGCGACCAACGTCACAACGAGCACGGCAATCAGAATCTTTCTGCGTTTTGTCATCTTACGCCTCCGAGCCGATATAAAGTCATTATTTATTGTACCGCAATCGACAGAAAAAAGCAACCCTTTTCCCGGGGGATTTTGATTCTTTTGCGCCGCTTGACAAACAGCGGCAGCACCATTATAATTGTGAAAAAGGAGCTGATCTTATGGACTTTGATTTTTGCTTTCCCATCCGCGTCCGCAGCGGGCAGGGTGTTGTCCGCAAAAACGCGGACGCCATCGCACAGCTCGGACAGCGCTGCCTGATCGTGACCGGCGGCAGCGGTGCCGCAAAAAGCGGCGCGCTTGCGGATGTCTGTGCCGTATTGGATGATCTTGGCGTGATCTATGATGTCTTTGACCGCATCGGGCAAAATCCGCTGCTGTCCGTCTGTCATGAAGCCGGAACCCTTGCGCGGAAAATGCAGGCGGATTTCCTCTTCGGCATCGGCGGCGGCTCTGCACTCGACGGCGCAAAAGCAGCGGCTATTTACGCGGCAAACCCCGCCTTTTCTCCGCGGGACATTTATACAAAGCAACGCAAACCGGCACTGCCGCTGCTGCTCATCGGCACCACCGCCGGCACCGGCAGCGAGGTCGGCCGGGTCAGTGTCCTCACTGACGATGAAACCGGCCGCAAAAAGAGCGTTTCGGGTGACGATCTATATCCCGTTTTTACGCTTGCCGATCCGACCTATACGCACTCCATGCCGCGGTTTGTCACCATTTCCACTGCACTCGATGCGCTTTCGCACGCCATGGAAGGTTACTGCTCACCGAAATGCACCGACATTCCCGCGCTGTTCGCCGAAAAAGCAGTCGCCCTGTTGTGGGACGGTCTGCTGTGGCTCGCGTCAAACGATACGCTGCCGGACAGTGCCATGCGCGAACAGCTCTATTACGGATCTCTGTACGCCGGCATCACGCTTGCCGCCTGCGGCACAGCATTTCCGCACCCGCTCGGCTATGTTCTCACGGAAAACTACGGCATCCTCCACGGCATGGCCTGCGCGGCATTCTTGCCGGAATTTCTCTCGCGCGCCGAACAGTTCACACCCCAAAAGGCGGCACGGCTGCTCACCTGTATGCAAACCGACGCCGCATCGTTCAATCAGGTCCTTGACAAATTGACCGACCTGGGTGACATCCGTATGACACCGGACGAAATTGATGCGTACTGCGACCGGTGGACAACCGCCGTGCCGAACAATTTCAAGGCATCTCCCGGCGGCTTCACAAAAGAAGACGCAAAGACGATGTTTGAAAAATGGATCTGAAAGCTGCATAAGAAAAACGGCCGCGGGTGCTTTCCCGTGACCGTTTTTTTCGATTATCGCCGCAGCGCTTTGATTGCCTTGATCTTTGCTTTCTTTGCCTTCGGCATGAGCTGCGCGTACGCAAAATATTTCAGCTTGTTGCCGACCAGAACATATTCGCCGATGAACTCGTGATAGTCCGCGGAAAAGCTTTTCTTGAAATCATAGATGCCCTTGAAATTGTCCACCGGCACCAACGTACCGAGTGACCCGTCTTCATTCAGCTCGGGCGAATGAACGATGACATAGCCGAGGTCGTGAATGTCGCAGCCGCGTTTGATGCTCTCCTGCAGCCGCAGATAATTCAGATAATGGCTTGAGCGCGTATTGTTGCGGATCACGTTTTTGGTACCGCCGAACAGACAGCTGCCCATGCCTGCGTAGTAGATAGACAAACCGCCCGCCACACAGATTTCGTTTTCATCGGTGTAGCTTTCTGCTTCTTCCATGCGCTTTTCAAAGTGCTCGGTCTGCTTGTCCACACTGTTGATGATCTCGTTGAGCTGCCGCGCTTTTTTCTCATGCGCACCGGGCAGCTGTGCTTCGGCGTCCGCCTTCTTCTGCAGCCGTTCCGCCTGCAGTTTTCGATCGAGCTCCTTATCATAATAGACCAGCTTGAGATCGGAGTTTTCCGGGAATGCACCGAGCAGCTTGAGACAATATTCGCCGTTGCGTTCCACAAAATCGTCGCGTTCACTCGTATCTTTCATGACGCTGATGAAATCGTCCATCGGCTTCGGATCCGCTTTGAGCTGTTCATACGTATAGGTCCGGGCAACCAGACCGCGCTGCTCGCCGATGCGGATACTGTACCGCACGCCCTTATCACACTTTTTGAGAATCTTTTCCGCTGCGAGCGGCGTGCCGTTTTCTTTGAGTGGGATAAACAACTGCACCGGCTGCTTGTAGGTATAGTTCGGAATGTTCGCATTGAGCGTATAGCCAAGCGCAAGGAGCCGTTTGTGGACTTCGTGTCCGTACGGCTGATCTTCGCCGTTGATGCGCAGCGAGATCGGCGGGTCCATGATAAACGCCGTCACGCCGTTCTTTTTGAGCAAAGCCTTCATATATTCCGTAAACTGCCGCAGCAATTCTTCATTGTCGTAATCACAGACCGCGCCGCCGGAACCGTACCAGATCTTGCCCGCAGCCGGAAGCGTGCGTTCCATGACCAAAATCGCCAGTACCCGCGTATCGGCTTCATCAAAGCCGCAGTAATACCGGCAGCTCCATGTGGTCTTGACGGTCTGCCAGTGTGAGGACTGAATGTACTGTCCGCCATGTGTCTCCAGAAAACGGTCATATGCCGCAAGATCGGTCTCTTCTCTGAACTGATAGTTAGCCATGGTTCTTTCTCTCCTTCAGGTAATCGAAAATCACTTGTTTTTCCGAGAAGGGCAGCTTTTCACCCTTCACCTTCATAAACTCTTCGTGTCCCTTGCCCGCCAGCAAGAGAATATCGCCGGGCTCTGCAATGGACAGCGCATACCGGATCGCCTCGGCGCGGTCAACAATGTCCACGTGTTTGCCGCCCGCTTCTTCCACATACCGCGCAATCTCATCAACAATGTGCTGCGGGTCTTCAAAGTCGGGGTCATCTGAGGTGACGATGGTCAGATCACACAGCGCGCCGGACACCAGTCCGAGCTCCTGCCGGCGGATTTCCGTCCGGGAACCGACGGATCCGTACAGCGCAATGATCCGGTTGTGCTCATATGTCCGCAGCGTGTCGATCATGCTTTTCAGACTGACGCCATTGTGCGCATAGTCAATGATGACGCTGAAATCCGTACCGGTCGGAACGACTTCGCCGCGGCCCTTGACGGACACATGGGAAAGGCTCTCCTGCAGCACGTCATCGCTGACGGAAAACTGTTTCGCAATCGCGATTGCCGCAACGCAGTTGAGCGCATTGACCGCACCGGGCAGTGACGCAAAAAAGTCCTGCGTACCGGCGCCATACGCTGCGGAAAATGCAACGCCGAGCAGGTTATCGCGCTTGATCTGCCGCACATCGCTCAGCCGGTAATCCGCCGCCGGATCAAAGCCGTAGGTACAGACGGGGCAGGTACAGATCTCCCTGATCTGTGCCGAAAACGGATCGTCGCTGCAAAGCAGTGCAAAATCGCACTGATAAAACAACTGCTTCTTCCAATAGGCGTATTCCTCAAACGTGGCGTGTTCGTTCGTGCCGATATGATCAGGATACAGATTCGTGAACACTGCCGCGGCAAACTGCAGCCCGTCAACACGGTGCGATTTCAGCCCGAGGGACGACACTTCGATTGCTGCAGCCTTGCAACCGGCGTCCGCCATCATGCGCAGCAGCTTTTGCAGTTCATAGCTTTCCGGCGTGGTGTTGACCGTCGGCAGACGGCGGTCAAGAAAAGCCACACCGACCGTGCCGATGATACCGGTCGGGATTCCGGCCTGATCGAGAACCGCTTTGATAATGTGCGCTGTCGTCGTTTTGCCCTTCGTGCCGGTGATACCGATGACTTTGATATCCTTCGCCGGATTGCGGAAAAAGTTGACCGAACAGACCGCCAACGCGGCGCGGGTGTCTGCGCAGGTCAGAACAACCGCGTCCGCAGGCACATCAATCGGCTTTTCACAAAGAAATACACGGCAGCCGGTCGCATAGGCGTTCGTCGCAAAAATGTGTCCGTCGGTACGCACCCCGGACAGACAGACAAACATCGTACCCGCTGTCGCCTTTCTGGAATCATAGGCGATATCTTCAATTTCCAGCGCCGGATCAAACGGTACGTCCACCGTGACACCGCGAAGGACTTCTGAAAGCTTCATATTTTTGTCTCTCCCTGTGATAACCGTCGGGGCAAAGCGTTTGCCCTTGTCGGCGTGTCATACACACCGATGCATCGCACGGTCACCTGTAATTTATAAATTTTCCAGCACGTCCTTACCTTCCGCGTACAGACGCGCCTTTTCTTTTTTGAATGCCTCCCGCTTTGCCTTGTACGCCGCGCGGACAGCAGCTTTGTTTTTTCCGAGCAAACCGACCCGCCGGAACCATTCGACAAACATCGCACACAGCGCACCCGCCGTACCGAGAATGAGATCGATCATCGTGTCGGTCAGGGCATATGTTCCTTGCTCTCCATGCTGCATCACAAAGCCGTAAAGGCGGTCCATCGTAAATTCATAGAATTCCCAGCCGACCAGCAGCGCCACGGCGAAGTTGAAAGAAAACAGACCCTGTACCGATATTTTGAGCGGCTGCTTTTTCCCCTGCATGATCTCGCTGAGAAAGAACGCGCCGTAACAGGCCATGTAACCGGCGAACAGGTGCTCCGGAACGTCAATGTACGGAAACGAGGTCCGTGTGTTGACCGTTGTACCGACCACACAGGAAAAGCAAATGAAGCAGTTGAGCATCGTCTGCAGCTGATAAGGTACCCGTGTGATGAAGGACCGGCCGCCAAGCAACTGAAACAGATCCCACAAATGTGTGAACGCAATGGCGAAACAGCCCTGAATGAATTCCGAGGTGTAGCCATGCAGCAAGCCCCAGCTCCCCCAGAGGAACAGCAGCGCGCGGCAGACCCACCAGCAGATCTGATGCCCCTTCGGCAGCACAGGGATGTGGTTCAGTTTTTTCATGCATTCACCCCGTAATATCACATATTAAAAATTATTATAACACGTTTATTTCATAAATGCCACAGAAAATAAATATAATTTTAATTTTTTTCAAATTCCCTTGCACTCGACGCACAAATATACTATAATAGCTGTAATTTGAGGTATTTTGATTATTCGTGCGGAAAAGAAAGGAAAATGTGTTATGTCAAATTCGAACAACGGCTTTGATCCCACATTGAAAAAAGCGATCGCCATTGCCCTGACAGTGATTTTCGTGTTCTGTACCGGCTACGTGATCGGCATGACCGGCAACATTCATGTCAGCAATGAAAGTGCGCCTGTTGTTGAACCCAGCGCCGTGGAAGTTGACGCTACCGCAGATCAGACAGCGCAAGCGCCGACGGATGATCCGCTTTTGACGGAGCCGATCACCGAAGCGCCGACCGAGCTGTCCACGGATGCGTTGCCGACCGAAGCGCCGACAACTGTACCGGCCACACCAACCACGTCTTCGAACAGCGGCACCGTCACCACAACGAAAGCACCCGCGCTGACGACTGCGCCGACCACAACAAAGCCGGTGCAGAAGACGCCGTCCACAAAGGCGGAGATTCTTGCGCTGTTCTCCAAGAGCGCGAACAGGATCAAGACCAGCGCCAAGAAGGTCACCCGCAACTATGAAGACCTGCAGCACAACGAAGACAAGCTCGAAGTGCCGGCGATCCTCAAGAGCATCGGCACCGGCCTGATCAACACGTTCCTCAAGAAGGATGAGACGCCGGTCGATTACGCGACGAAGGAAGACATCATCAAGGAAT
>CACYCR010000074.1 GCA_902772935.1 Oscillospiraceae bacterium | reverse complement strand
TTTCGTCAAGGCAATGAAGCTGCTGCAATCCATACTGGCGTATGATCAAGCAGATGAAGCAGCATTGGCGGAAATTTGCCGCAAAAAACGGCTCGTGTTTACGCATTGTTTCCTTTTCTCGCCCCGAAGCTGTACGATGGTACCGCGAGAGGGCGAGAACGCGCCTAATTTGCAATTATATCAACAAACCATTTTTATTTGTCGAAATATCATTGCTTTAGTTCCAGTCAAAAAGACCACTTGCATGACCCGCTTTGGACATTGCAAATGGTCTGGTGACTTTATCGACAGTCTGCAGCCCCGCCGGTTATGACCGGCGGGGCTGGCTTTTGCGGTTGCTGCCTGCCGGCGCGCGCGCCTTGCACGGCTGCGCCGTGCCGCGGTGTCTGCGCAGCAGACACGCGCGCTGTGCTGTGCACAGCGAAGGGGCGCGCGCCGCCGGAAGCAGAGCCTTTTGCAATCTGCACCGTGTTCACCGATTTTACCGCAGCGCATACACTGTGGTAGCGACGAACCCGGAGGGCTGATGATGAAGGTTTTGTTTGGATTGCTGCTGCCGTTTGCGGGAACAACGCTCGGCGCGATGATGGTGTTTCTTATGCGCAGCGGACTGCACCGCACAGTGGAAAAGCTGCTGCTGGGCTTTGCGTCCGGCGTCATGATTGCCGCGTCGGTCTGGTCGCTGCTTCTGCCGTCGCTGGAGCTGGCAAAAGCGCAGCGCGGCCCGGTATGGATGCCGGCTGCGGTCGGCTTTTTTCTCGGCGTGGGGTTTTTGCTAGTGGTTGACCGCTTTGTACCTGCACCGGAGCGCTCGGCTGTGCTTGCGTCCCGGAAAACGATGCTGCTGGTGTTTGCGGTCACATTGCACAACATCCCCGAGGGCATGGCGGTCGGCGTTGCCTTTTCCGGCGCACTGCTTGGTAATGCGGGCGTTACTATAGCGGCGGCATTTGCGCTTTCGGTTGGTATTGCGATCCAGAATTTCCCGGAGGGCGCGATCATTTCCATGCCGCTGAAAAGTGAAGGACTGTCCAAGGGGCGTGCGTTTTTGCTCGGTACGCTGTCCGGCGCGGTGGAGCCGGCCGCCGCGGTGATCACGCTTTTGCTGACAGCGGCAATCCGGGCGGCGCTGCCGTATTTATTGGCGTTTGCTGCCGGTGCAATGATCTGCGTTGTGGTAGAAGATCTGATTCCCGACGCGCAGGCGGGAACGCACACGCGTTTGGCAACGCTCGGTGTGACGGTCGGATTTCTGGTCATGATGATCCTTGACGTTGCACTGGGCTAAAAAAACCGCGGCAGATGCGTCTGCCGCGGGCTGTTTGTTATGCAGTTGTGATAATTTCTTATACGCCGCCGCCGACGGAACCGTCCCAAGTATCCACGTTGGTGGCTTTCTTTTCTTCTTCGTCGAACCAGCGGACGGTGACGGCTTTCGTTTCGGTGAAGAAACGGAATGCGTCTTTGCCGAGGCAGTGCAGATCGCCGAAGAAACTCTTCTTGTGGCCGGTGAACGGGAAGACGCCGACCGGTACGGGGATACCGACGTTGACGCCGGTCATGCCGCCGTCCGTGCGTTTCGTGAACTCACGGGCATAGTAACCGCTCTGGGTGAAGATGACGGAGCCGTTGGCAAACGGATTGCGGTTCATGAGCGCAAGACCTTCTTCGAAGTCCTTGACGCGCTTGATGCAAAGGACGGGGCCAAAGATCTCCTGTGTGCCGACGGTCATATCTTCCGTGACATTGTCAAGAATCGTCGGGCCGACATAGAAGCCGTTTTCATAACCCGGTACAACGGTGTCGCGGCCGTCAAGCACCATGGTCGCGCCTTCTTCAAGGCCCTTATTGATCCAGCCGATCACGCGCTCTTTGTGCTTCGCGGAAACGACGGGGCCGAGCTGTGACGTCGGTTCGTACGCCGGGCCGATCTTCAGTTCGGAAGCGAATTGCTTGATGAGAGCGACGAGCTTGTCGGCGATGGATTCCTGGGCAACGACGACGGGCAGCGCCATGCAGCGCTCACCGGCGCAGCCGAACGCGGAATTGATGATGCCGCGGGCGGAACGCTCGAGGGCAGCGTCTTCAAGGACGAGAGCGTGGTTCTTTGCTTCGCAAAGGCACTGTACGCGCTTGCCGTTGGCGGCTGCGGTGGCGTAAACGTGCTGACCGACCTTGGTTGTACCGACAAAGGTGATGCCGCGCACGTCCGGGTGTGTCAGAACGATGTCCGCTTCAACGCGGCTGCAGGTGACCAGGTTGACAACGCCCTTCGGCAGACCGGCCTCAACAAGCAGTTCACAAAGGCGCATGGCGGTCATCGGCGTCATGGACGCGAGCTTGAGAACGATGGTGTTGCCTGCGGCGATGCAGCAGGGAACCATCCAGCCCATCGGGATCATACCCGGGAAGTTGAACGGAACGATGCCGGCGAAAACGCCGACCGGCTCATAGTAGAGCGTGGTGTCGTAACCGGAGGAGGTGTCGCGCATGGAATCGCCCATGGTCAGCGACGGAGCGGAGAGGGCCAGTTCGACCGGCTCCTTAACCTTGAGAATGTCGCCCTTTGCTTCGGCGAGCACTTTGCCGTGCTCGATCGCGCAAAGCTTTGCCAGTTCGTCCATGTGTTCCACGAGCAGCTCACGGAACTTGTACAGCACCTGAACGCGCTTCATGACCGGGGTGTTGGACCATGCGGGGAAAGCGGCTTTCGCGGAAGCGATCGCTTCTTCGACTTCCTCTCTGGTGCAGCAGGGGGTCTGCGCAATGACTTCGCCGGTGCTGGGATTGTAAACATCCATGTACTTGCCGGACTTGGACGTTTTCCATTCACCGTCGGTGAAATATTTGAGTTGTTTGATCTGATCCATTGGTATGCACTCCTTTTGTTTTAGTACGTTATTATACTATAATATTTTTTTGAAAAAATCAATAGAAATCGGCAAGATTTATTTTCTTTACGGCAATCAAGAGGTCTTCTTTTGCTGTTTTGCGGATCAATTCGAACGGAAGATGAAGGGGATTGGTCTCAAATACCGCGCGGATGCCGGCGCGTTTCACATCTTCAATGTCCGCGTCCAGCAGACCGACAACCGCAATCACCGGTGTGGTTCCGCTGCGGTTGGCGACGCCGAAGGGTGCTTTGCCCATAAGGCTTTGCCGGTCCATTTTGCCTTCGCCGGTAATGATGAGATCGGCATGCTTTGCTTTTTCGGAAAAGTTTGCCGCGTCGAGGATGCAGTCGATGCCGCCAACCATTTTGCCGCCGAGCAGCGCGAGTGCGCAGAAGCCGAGACCGCCCGCCGCACCGGCGCCTTTTTTCCGGGAAAGATCACAGTGCAGGGCTTCGGCCGTGATTTCGGCAAGGCGGCGAACGTTTTGGTCAAGCTGCTCGATCTGTGCGGCGTCAGCGCCTTTTTGTCCGGCGTAGACATAAGCCGCGCCGTGTTCCCCGTACAAGGGGTTTTCCACGTCGCACAGCACAGTCAGCGCAGTGTCCTGCAGCCGCGCGTCCAAATGCGACAGATCAACGGTGTGCAGCATGCAAAGCCCGCTGCCGCCTTCCGGGATGTCTTTGCCGGCTGCATCAAGAAAGCGCGCACCGAGCGCTTTGGCGCAGCCGGTGCCGCCGTCGGTGGTGGCGCTGCCGCCGAGTCCGAAAAAGAGCTTGCGGCACCCCTGATCGAGCGCATCTTTGATGAGTTGTCCGGTGCCGAAGGTCGAAGCACGCATGGCGTCGTTTTTCGGCTCGATGGTGATGCCGCTGGCAGCCGCCGTTTCAATGACGGCTGTCTTGTCCGGCAGAATGGCGTACGCCGCGTCGATGGCACGGCCGAGCGGGCTGCGGACGCGGCAGATGCGTTTTTCACCGCCGAAGATGTGCAGATAAGCGTCGACGGTCCCTTCGCCGCCATCTGCAATCGGCAGTTCCGTGATTTCAAGCAGGGGGTCTTGTTCTTTGAGTACGGCCTTGATGCAGCTGCAGACCGCCGCAGCGGATAAGGTGCCCTTGAAGGAATCGGGCGCAAGGATTATTCGGCGCATTTATCACACAACCTTTCTGCAAGTGCCTGCAGGGAATCAAAGACCGGCAGCCCGGTTTCCACCAGGCGGTGTCTGGCGTTGTGGCCGCGCGAGACAAAAAAGCAGTCGCAGCCGAGCGCGTCGGCGGTTTCTTTGTCGTGAATGGTGTCACCGATGAAAGCGACGCGGTGCGGATCAATGCGGTTGGCCTGCAGCCAGTCCAGTGCCACATGCACCTTGCTTTTGCCGAGATTGTTTTCGCTGCCGAGGACACAGACAAACCGGTCCGCAATGCCGAAGTGCGCCACCTGCGCAAGAAGGCGGGTGTGCTCGCTTGCGGAGATGATGCCCTGTCGGATCCCGCGCGCGGACAGGCTGTCGATTACGCCTACGGCGTCGGAAAACAGCGCAGCGCGATCCAGCCCGGCCTCATACACCGCGACGTATTCTGCGGAAACCGCCGCGAAGTCTTCTTTTGAGAAATCGAAGCCGACCATTTCATAGAACTGCCGGACGGGAAAAGAAAAATGCTCAAGATAAAATTCCCGGGACGCGATCGTTGAAAGACCGCGCCGGGTCAGCAGCGTATTTTCCACCGAGAGGTTCAGTTCCAGATCATCGAGCAGGGTGCCGTTCCAGTCCCAAAGAATGTAATCATAACGGTTCATAGAAATCTCCTTTTGTGAATGGTTTTTATTGAAATAAACTTGAGGAGGCTTTTGGTGATACAGCCGACCGTTGTAAATCCAAAGCCTTCAAAAAAAGAAAAAAGTATCGTTCATTCCCTGCAAATGGCTGTTCATTCCATGTCGCTTGACAATCTTTTGGCGCAATGTATACTTGAATTGTACGATGCGATGTACAAATACTTTTTTGAAAGAAGGTCTTTACAATGAGGAAAACCGTAAAGAAGATGTTGATCGCCGTTCTGTGCCTGTTGCTGCTCGGCGCGGTGATGCTGCCGGCGGGGGCGGTGGAGAATGCGCAACCGGAAGACGTTATTGTGACGGCAGTTGAAAGCGGCACTTGCGGCGCAGAAGGCAGCGACGTAAACTACACACTTTACAGCGACGGCACGCTCGTCATCAGCGGCAGGGGCGAAATTGCCGCAAACGCATTCAGAGACCGCAAAGACATAAAGAAGCTGTTTGTGAAGGACGGCATTACGCGCATTGGGGACTGTGCATTCGAAGAAACCTCGGTGTCCACAGTGGTTCTTCCGGATTCCGTGACATCCATCGGAACATACGGCTTTTGTGAAAGCGGAAGAATCCGGACAATTCAGTTCGGCAACGGGCTGGAAACCATCGAAAAATGGGCGTTCAACTGGACCTTCACCGGGTACGCGTCAGAATCTCCAATGGCATATCCGACGCTGATTCTGCCGGATAGCGTGAAGGTTGTCGGGTATCAGTCGTTCGGCTATCCCGATCTGCTGCATACGATCGTGCTCGGCCCGAATGTGGAAACGGTTGAAGAAGGTGCGTTTTCTACCGGCGTTCATACGCTTGAGAAATATGTTGTTCTGAACGGCGACGCAAATCTGATTTGGGGCGATTCAACCATATACAGCTATGCAGGCGGCAGCGTGGAAGCGTTTGCAAATGCGCACCACTATTGTTCTTTCGTTGATCTGACTACAATTGAAGAAACGGACCACGACTGGGATGACGGCACCGTCACGCGGGTGCCGACCTGTACGGCACCGGGTGAAATGACCTATCTTTGCAAAACCAACCCGTCGCACAGAAAAACGGTGTCCATTCCGACCGTTGATCATGTCTGGTGCGAGACCGTTGCGGCAACCTGTTCCGGAGACGCCGCAACTGTGCGGACCTGTATTTTCTGTGGGGAAGAGAAGCGTCCGCCGATCCCCGCCAATGGTCATATCTGGGATGCAGGCGTTGTGACGACCGCGCCGACTTGCACCGAAGACGGCGTCAGGACCTTTACCTGTTTGTGCGGTGCGACTGAGACAGAACCTGTCGCTGCCCTTGGGCATACCGCGCCGGACAGCCACGGTGACTGCACCAGCTGCGGCGAACATCTCAAAGACCTTTGCCATTGGTGCGGCAAGGCCCACGGCGGCGGTTTTGACGCGTTCATCGCCTGGCTGCACAGCCTGCTGGCAAAGATCTTCGGCGCGAAATACTGATTTGAGTGTTTCGGTTCCGCAAAGCATCTTTTCGTTCCGAATCACTTGACAAACACCCGGGGAATGTATACTTTGATTGTGCGATAAACGTACCAAATAATATAAAGAAAGATGGTATTTCTATGAAAAAGACAATGAAAAAACTGTTTGCGCTGGCGCTGTGCCTGTTGCTGCTCGGCGCGGTGATGCTGCCGGCGGGCGCGGTCGGCGGTGTTGACGGTAATGTCACCTGGGATTATGACTCCGAAACCAAGACCTTGACCATCAGCGGCAACGGAAAAATCGGCGACTACAGAGATGAAGTGGAATATGAACCCGGCGTCTGGCATACCAACGCGCCGTGGGGCGACTACTACAACGAAGCCGAAACGCTTGTGATCGAGCCCGGCGTGACCAGTATTGGTATGTGGGCGTTCAGCAATTTTCTGAAGCTGAAAACCGTTTCGCTGCCGTCAACGCTGGCGTTCCTCGGCGACTGGGCCTTCCATATGTGCAGATCGATTGAAGAGATCACGCTCCCGCCGAATATCGTACAGTTCGGGACATCGTCCTTCTCCGGCTGTACCGGGCTTCAAGAGGTGGAATTCCTGGGTGTTCCGTATTCTATTCCCCATCAGATGTTTAGAAGTTGTTCGTCTCTGACTTCCATTGTGATTCCGGAGGGCGTTCATGACATCGGTAGCGCCGCATTTTCCAATTGCACGTCGCTGAAGACGGTCACGATTCCGAAAAGTTTGAGCTATATTCTTATCGGAGCGTTTTTTAACACCGGTGTGGAAACGGTTTATTACGGCGGTACCGAGGTGGACTGGAACAGCATCGACATCGGGAACGACAACGAAAAGCTGCTTGACGCGGACATCATTTATTTGAACCTCACGCCGGCAGAGAACGAGGCCGCGCAGAATCTCTGCCATTGGTGCGGCAAGGCCCACGGCGGCGGTTTTGACGCGATCATCGCGTGGCTGCACAGCCTGCTTGCAAAAATCTTCGGCGCGCGGTACTGAAAAAAATAATAGCGGTCGCGGAACCCTCTGCGGCCGCTTTTTCTTATTCTATCACAACCTGACGAATTTGACCACGGATTTTTAAACTTTTGTTGCTTTTTTTGAGGGGAAGCGGTATAATAACAAAAGTTAGGATGTGATGCCATGAAAACCTTGCAGCTCATCGTGCCCTGTTTCAATGAGGCGGCGGTGCTGCCGTTGTTTTACGCGGAAACGGTGAAGGTGCTGGACGGCCTTTCGTCGTATGAGAGCAGCTTTTTGTTTGTTGATGACGGCAGCAGTGACGACACCCTGTCCGTTCTCAAAGGTATTGCCGCGGATGACCGGCGTGTACACTACCTGTCCTTTTCCCGCAACTTCGGCAAGGAGAGCGCCATGCTCGCCGGACTTCGCGCATCGACCGCAGACGTTGTGGCGATCCTTGACGCCGATTTGCAGCACAGCCCCGCGCTGCTGCCGGATATGCTTGCCGCGCTGGAAGAGGGCTACGACGTTGCGGCAGCGAAGCGCGTGGACCGCAGTGGCGAAGGCAAACTGAAAAGCGGCCTTTCCGACCGCTTTTACCGCGTTGCGAACCGCATGATGACAGTGGAGATTGACCCAGGTGCACAGGATTTTCGCGTGATGACGCGCTGCGTCGTTGACGCCGTCTGTGCCCTGTCGGAGCACCGCCGGTTCACCAAGGGCATTTTCGGTTTTGTCGGCTTCCGGACAAAATGGTTCCCGCATGAGAACCGGAGCCGTGCCGCCGGTGAAACCAAATGGAGTCTTAAAAAGCTTTGGGCGTACGCGCTCGACGGCATCCTCGGCTTTTCCGATTTGCCGCTCCGACTGCCGCTGTGGTGCGGCACGGGTCTGCTGTGCAGCGGCCTGATCTACGGCCTTGTGCTGCTGATTTTGCTGCTTTGCAAAAAGGCGGCGGCACTGACGCATACGGTCATTTGCATGCTGCTTTTGCTGACGGGAATTGTTCTGCTTTGCATCGGTATTCTCGGGCTGTATCTTTCGCGCATTTACGGCGAGGTGAAAAACCGACCTGATTATATCATCCGGGAGGATAATTTGTGATGAAGGAACAATTTGAACTGACGGCGGATGATTTTGCCTTCCACGCTTTTCAACGGGCGTTCGGGATGCTGCACGACAAAACGCTGACCGATTTCACAGTGCAAGCGGACCGTGTCTCGATGGTGTTTGACGGTTTGCAGTTCTTTTCGGAAGACTATGCAGATCCTGCCGCTTTTGCGCAGTACAAAGCGTATCACACCTGCCGGGTCGAGATCTGCCTTGCGCCTGACGCACTGCCCGGTGAGCAGACGGTGCGCCTGATACGCAATCTGCGGCACAGACGCTTCAGGGGAAAGTGGCTGCCTTTATCCGCGTACACTCCCAATGCTGCAAAAAAGACGTTCAGTGAAGTCTCGCTGACGGATACGCTGTCCCTGGCGTTCTTCCTGCGCGGCAGCCGATATGACGAAATGGCGCTTTGCCTTTCCGCGACAGCCGTCTGCTTCAACTGGACATGACAAAAACAAGAAGAGCAGCCGCTAAGTTTCTGCGGTTGCTCTTTTGGTATCACTTTATTTTCCGACGCAGAACGAGGAGAAGACCTCGTCCAGAACTGCGTCGGTCACTTTTTCTCCGGTGAGGGCGAGCAACGCTTCAATGGCACTGTCGATGCTGATGTTGACCGCGTCGAGCGTCATGCCGTTTTGCAGGTCGTCAATGGTCTGCCGGATGGCCAAAAGGGCGGTTTCGGCGTCTTTGCGCTGCCGCTCGGTGGAAAGCATGGCGGCGCTTGTGTCGATCTCGGCGGTGCAAAGCAGGTCGGCTGCGGCTGCCTCCAGCGCAGTAAGACCGTCGCCGGACAACGCGCACAGCGGTATCAGACGGGGAATTACGGATCGGATACGGTCCGGATCTGTTTTCAGCGGCAGATCGGCTTTGTTGCAGACGGCAATGGCACGCTTGCCCTTGCAGAGCGCAAGGATCGCTTCGTCCGCAGCGTCAAGCGGCAGACTGCCGTCAAACACGGCAAAAATCAGTCCCGCACGTTCGACACATTGCTTTGCGCGCGCAACACCGATCTGTTCCACAACGTCGTCGGTTGTGTGAATGCCGGCGGTGTCGGACAGGTGCAGCACCAGCGACCCGAGGCGCACGGTCTGTTCCACCACGTCGCGCGTTGTGCCGGCAATGTCGGTGACGATCGATTTTCCGAAGCCGGCGAGCAGGTTCATCAGCGCGCTCTTGCCGACATTCGGTTTGCCGATGATGGCAGTCTCCACACCCTGCGTGATGGCAGCGCCCGCATCGAAGCGGGAAAGCAAAGCGGTCAGCTCCGCCTGTACGCCGCAAAGCGTCTGCAAAATCGAATCATTTTCCAGTTCTTCGATTTCGTCGTCCGGGTAATCCACCCATGCGCCGAGCTGCGCGGAGATGGCGACCAGCTGCTTGGTCAGCGCGGCGATCTTTTTGCTGAGGGCGCCGTCCAGCTGCGACAGCGCCGCTTTTGCCCCGGCGTCGCCCTGCGCCTGAATGAGCTGCATGACGGACTCCGCTTCGGTCAGGTCGAGCTTGTTGTTGAGAAAGGCGCGTTTGGTAAATTCGCCCGGCCCCGCCGGTACTGCGCCGCTCGCAAGAACAGCCCTCAGAACCTTCTTGAGCAGGAACAGACCGCCATGGCAGGAGAATTCGACGACGTTTTCGCCGGTATAGCTTTTCGGCGCACGGAAAACGAGGGCCACCACTTCGTCAACGGCCTCGCCCTGAAAAACGACTTTGCCGTGTGCGGCACGGTATCCGGGCAGAGCAGTCAGCCGTGTTTTTCCGGTCGGTACAAAAATGCGGTCGGCAATGGCGATCGCGTCGTCGCCGGAGATGCGGATGACGCCGAGACCGCCGGCAGCCTGCGGTGTAGAGATGGCGGCAATGGTGTTGGACATGAAATCACCTCAAGAAAGCTAAGCGCTGAAACTGTGGGTTGGTTATTTCGGAAACGGCGGCAGGAGTGGCCGCCGGCGTATGGGGCACGCGCGCGCCGGCTGCTGCGCAGCGGCGCGGCTGCACGCAGCCGCGCATGCCCGGCGAAGCCGGGCGCGGCGCGCGTCCCTTCGGCAAAGATGCACCTTCCGGGACAGCGATGCGCCTTGCGTCAGCCTTTGGCCGCGTACCAGGTCTTGCCGTCGTGAACATCTGCAAGCAGATGAACCTGCAGCTGCACGGCGTTTTCCATTTCTGCTTTGAGCAGGTCGGCGACCGCTGCGGTACGGTCGGCGTCACATTCCACAATGAGTTCATCGTGGACCTGCATGATGAGCTTTGCACTCGGGTCGGCCGTCCGAAGCTTCTGAAAGACATGCACCATGGCGATTTTGATGATGTCGGCGGCGGTGCCCTGCACGGGCATGTTGCGCGCGACGCGTTCACCGAAGGCCTGGAGCATTTTGTTGGACGCCGTCAATTCCGGCAGGTACCGGCGGCGGTGGAAAATCGTTTCGGCGTATCCGGTTTCGCGGGCGGTTTCCACGACCTCGTGCATATAGCGGTCGATGCCGCTGTAATGATGGAGATAGCCTTTGATATAGGTGTCGGCCTCTTTGCGGGTCACGCCGATGTCTTTGGAAAGCGAAAAAGCGCCGATGCCGTAGACAATGCCGAAGTTGACGGCTTTTGCACGGGAACGCAGCAGCGGCGTAATCATGTGCGGCGGCAGACCGAAGACCTGTGAGGCGGTTGTGGTGTGGATGTCTTCGCCGTTGTTGAACGCTTCGGTCATGGCTTTGTCCCCGGAGATTGCGGCAAGGACGCGCAATTCGATCTGGGAGTAGTCTGCGTCAACGAGTGTGCGGCCGTCCGGTGCAGTGAAAAAGCGGCGGATCTCCCGGCCTTCTTCACTGCGGACGGGAATGTTCTGCAGGTTCGGCTCCAGTGAGGAGATGCGTCCGGTTCTTGTCTCCGTTTGATTCAGGCGGGAACGGATACGCCCGTCGGCTTCGATTTCCTTCAGCAGACCGTCACAGTAGGTTGATTTGAGCTTGGACAGCGTTCGATAGCGCAGAATGTCGGCGACGACGGGAAAGTCGCCCGCCAGTTCTTCGAGCACCTCCGCGTTGGTGGAATAGCCGCTTTTGGTTTTCTTCTTTGCGGGCAGTCCCAGCTTTTCAAAGAGAATGACGCCGAGCTGTTTCGGCGAGTTGAGATTGAAGGTTTCGCCCGCCGCGGCATAGATTTGCGCGGTGATGGCCTCGATCTGCGTCTGCAGCTTTTCGCCGTAGGCGGCGATGGCGTCTTTGTCCACGAGAAACCCGGTGTTTTCCATATCGGCAAGGACCTCGCACAGCGGCAGCTCAATCTCGAAAAACAGGTCGTCCTGTTCGTTTTCATGCAGCTCCTGCAGCAGTGCGTCGCTGACGGTTTCAAGGACAGCCGCAGCAACGGCAAAGGGGCGGTGCGCTTCGGTGCAGTCCACCGCCGGCAGCGGGATGCAGCGCTCCTCCGCAAGCCGCAGCACATCATAGGCGCTGGCAGACGGGTTGAGGATGTAGCCGGCGAGGGTGGTGTCCATTTTCAGGTGCGAAAGGGTCTGCCCCTGCCGCAGCGCCATGCGGAACAGCGGCTTTGCGTCGGCGGTATATTTTTCTGCGGTATTCTCAAAAAAGAGGGTGCAGAAGGTGGAAAAGTCGAAACAATCCGCCGGAACGAAGAGCACCTTGCCATCAAGGAAAAAATAGAACGCGCGGACGCTGTCGGCGGTCGCCTGTGCAGTGAAGTACACCTTGCCCGCGTTTTTGATCCGGCCGAGCAGCCCCATGAGATCGCGTTCCTCTTCAAACAAAACAGCGGTGCTCTGCGGCGCGTCGGCAACCGGCTGCGGCGTACCGACGTCCGGCAGCGAAAACTTTTCGATCATGGAGAACATTTCGAGCCTTGCAAGCAGCCGGATCGCTGCGGGGGCGTCCGGTGTGCGGATGACATAGTGTGAAAGGTTCAGATCAATCGGTGCGTCAAGGACGATCGTGCCGAGCGTCCGGCTGAGAAAGGCGCTGTCTTTGTCTGCACGCAGTTTTTCGCGGACGCTTTTTGTGACCTCGATCTCGTCGAGATGGTCATAGATATAATCAATGGTACCGTAGGTCTGGATCAGGCTGCCGGCGGTTTTTTGCCCGATGCCGGCAACGCCGGGAATGTTGTCGGAGCTGTCGCCCATGAGGGCCTTGATCTCGATCATCCCGTGCGGTGCGACGCCGTATTCCGCTTTGAGCGTTTCAGGCGTATAGGCGGTCGTGACCGGACGGCCCATTTTTGTCGCGGTCAGCAAAACGGTCGTGTTGTCGGAGACCAGCTGCAGTGCATCACGGTCGCCGGTGGCAAGGAAGCAGCGGTCTTCCCCTTTGCACTGCGCGGAAAGCGTGCCGAGAATGTCATCCGCCTCAAAGCCTTCCTGTTCCACAATGGTGTAGCCGAGGTCGGTCAGCAGCTCCTTGAGAATCGGCATCTGCGAGCGCAGCTCCGGCGGCATGCCCTTGCGGCCGGCCTTGTAGCCGTCAAACATTTTGTGCCGGAAGGTCGGCGCGTGCAGATCAAATGCGACGGCGACATGGTCGGGGTCACAGTCCTCCTTGAGCCGCAGGAGAATATTGAGAAAGCCGAAGATACCGTTGGTGAACTGACCGTCTTTTGTGGTCAGCAGTTTGATGCCGTAAAACGCGCGGTTGACGATGCTGTTGCCGTCAATGACAAGGAAACGCATGAGAATTCCTCCGAACCATCGAATAATATGCCTATAGTATAGCACAATTTTTGAAAAAAGGGTGGATTTTTTGAAAGAATGTGATAAAATAGTGAAAGTGTTTTTTGAAAGCAGGTGATGTGATGCGGCTGGGTACGCTGGAACTGGACGGCCGAACTGCCGGACTTGCGCCGATGGCGGGCGTCGCGGACATGGCGTTCCGTGAGCTTTGCCGGGAATACGGCGCGACGTATGTTGTCAGTGAAATGGTCAGCAGCAAAGGGCTGACAATGGCGGACCGCAAAAGCCGCAAGCTGCTGGTGCTGTCCGACAGGGAACGGCCGGCGGCGGCGCAGATCTTCGGCAGTGATCCGCAGATCATGGCGCGCAGCGCGAAAGAATGTCTGGCCTTTGCGCCGGATGTTATTGATATCAACATGGGCTGTCCGGCGCCGAAGATTGCCGGCAACGGCGGCGGTGCGGCGCTGATGAAGCAACCGGTGCTGGCCGAGGCGATCATCCGCGCTGTGGTGCAGGCGGTGAACCTGCCGGTCACGGTCAAGTTCCGCCTGGGCTGGGACAGCGAGAGCATCAACGTCGTCGAGCTTGCAAAACGCGCCGAAGACGCGGGGGCAGCGGCTGTCACCGTCCATGGTCGGACGCGGCAGCAGATGTATGCTCCGCCGGTGGACACGGAAACGATCGCGGCGGTCAAACGCAGCGTATCGATTCCCGTGATCGCAAACGGCGACATCACAGACGGACCGAGCGCGGCAAAAATGCTCGAGGCGACCAACGCCGATTATCTGCTTGTCGGGCGCGGCGCTCTCGGCAGACCCTGGGTGTTCAGTCAGATCAACGCCTATCTGCAGCATGAGGTAATTTTGCCGGAGCCGCCCATTGCCGAACAGATGCGCGTGATGGTGAAGCATATCCGCCGCATCTGCGCATACAAAGGGGAGCGTATCGGCATCCGTGAAGCGCGCAAGCACGCTGCGTGGTACATCCGGGGGATTCACGGCGCGGCGCAGTACCGGCAAAAGGTCGGTGCGCTGAGTTCAGTTGAAGAGCTGGAAGCGCTGGCGGTTGAGATTGCATCCAAAAACGCATAAAAATATGCACGCAGACAAACAACCTGCGTGCATTTTTTTGTTTGCGAGTACGGCGATCAATAGTACCGCAGCAGCGCGACGACCTTGCCGAGGATGATGACCTCGTTGACAATGATCGGCTGGAACGCGTCGTTTTCCGGCTGCAGGCGGAAATGACCGTCTTCCTTGTAGAAGGTCTTGACGGTGGCCTCATCTTCGATCAGGGCGACAACCATGTCGCCGTTGCGGGCGGTCGCGGTCTTTTCCGCAAAGATGATGTCGCCGTCATGGATGCCCGCGTTCAGCATACTTTCGCCGCGGACGTGCAGCGCGAACAGCGGTTTGTCCTTGGAGACGTAACCGGAATAGGGCAGGTAGCTTTCAATCTGTTCCACAGCGAGAATGGGCGCACCGGCGGTGACGGTACCGAGCAGGGGAACATGATGCACGTGCTCCGCCTGACCGACAATGCGGATGGTACGCTTGCGCAGCGGATCACGGATGATATAGCCTTTTTCTTCGAGCGCGTCAAGGTTGCGCTGCACGGTCGAGGTGGACGTCATGCCGACCGCAGCGCCGATTTCACGGACGGTCGGGGGAATCCCGTCGCCGGTCCGTTCCCGTAGATATTCGAATACGCGGCGTTGATTATCGGTTAAAGGTTCCATAAAACAGCCTCCTTTGAATATTTGTTCTGTACTCAAAAGTAGTATATCACATCTTTTTCAAAAATGCAAACATTTGTTTTACTTTTTTCAAAAAATTTTTTCGGCGCGGCGCATATTCTTTTTTCGGTGTTGCAGACTAATGACAGTGGTACCGCCGATTGCAGCATCGGTGACCAAAGATTTTTTTGAAAAGGCGGTAACTTTCATGAAACCATTTGACTTCCGTTCTCTGCCACGTGCAAAGCGGTTTCCCGTAATCGCGGTTCTTTTGGGCCTTTGCGCCGTCCTCGGCGTTGTACTTGCGACGCAAATCACCGCAAAAAAGCTGACGCGCGAGCTGCAGCAGATCACGCCCTTTTCGCCGTCGGCACCGGAATCGACCGCCGCGCAGCAGGAGCTGTTTGACGTACCGGATCCGCGGGTGACCGCACCGACGACCGCTTTGCCGCCGCAGACGACTGCCGCGCCGGAGACAACAGCCGCGCCAACAACAACCGCGCCGACAACAGCTGCGCCGCAGACTGCCGCAGCCGCCGGAACCATCCGCAATGAATCCTTTGTTCTCCCGATCGAAAACACGAGCGTCAGCAAGGGGTACAGCCCGCACGCGCCGGTGTTCAGCGCAACCATGGGCGACTGGCGCGTCCACGGCGGCGTGGATTTTGCCGCGGAGGAAAACAGCGCCGTTCTTGCGGTCGGCAACGGTGTTGTGACCAAGGTCAGCGCCGATACGGCCTGGGGCTATGTGATCGAGATCGATCACGGATCGTTCACCGCACGCTATTGCAGCGTCTCCCAGGAGAACGCGGTGAAAATCGGCGATACCGTGCAGGCAGGCGAACAAATCGGCACATTGGCAACGCCGCCGCTCGAGCATGAGGACGCACCGCACCTGCACTTTGAAACGCTGCAGGACGGCAAGGCGGTCTATCCGCTGGAAGCGATGGAGATGAGCTGAGGATCCCCGGGCGCTTTTCGCGCGGGCATCCCTGCAATGCACACCGGACAAGCCTATCCCGACGGGGTGGTCTTGTCCGGTGCTTTCCGTTGTGCGCAGGCGGCTGCTGTTCTTTTATCTATAGCATAAAAAACAGCGCTTTTTTATTGTGCATTTCGTCAAATTCATGCATTGACTTTTTCGCATTGCAGTTGTAAAATGTTAAAAACTATACAAAAATGGAAATGTTTTGCATGGTAAACTGCCGATTTTACAGGAGGTATTTCTATGTCCAGAGTCTATAACTTTTCCGCCGGCCCGTCCATGCTGCCGGAAAAAGTACTGAAAACCGCAGCTGAAGAGATGCTCGATTACAAAGGCAGCGGCCAGTCCGTTATGGAGATGAGCCACCGCTCAAAGGTCTATGACGACATCATCAAGGAAGCGGAAGCACTGCTGCGTGAAGTGATGAACATCCCCGACAATTACAAGGTCCTGTTCCTGCAGGGCGGCGCCTCGTCGCAGTTCGCGGCCATTCCGCTCAACCTCATGAACAAGAGCCATAAGGCGGACTACGTGATCACCGGTCAGTGGGCGAACAAAGCATACAAGGAAGCCGCTCGTTACGGTGAAGCGCACGTTGTTGCGTCCTCCGCGGACAAAACATTCTCCTACATCCCGAAGCTTGACCCGGCAACCTTTACGCCGGACGCCGATTATTTCTATATCTGCATGAACAACACGATCTACGGCACGAAGTACCACACGCTGCCGCAGACCGGCAATGTGCCACTGGTGGCGGACATCTCGTCCTGCATCCTCAGCGAGCCGATCGACGTTTCGAAGTTCGGCATCCTGTACGCCGGCGCGCAGAAGAATATGGCGCCCGCCGGTCTGACGGTCGTCATCGTCCGCGATGATCTCATCGGCAAGGCGCAGGACATCTGCCCGACCATGTTCAATTATCAGATCCACGCCGACAACGGTTCCATGTTCAACACCCCGCCGTGCTACACGATCTACATCTGCAAGCT
>CACYCR010000073.1 GCA_902772935.1 Oscillospiraceae bacterium | reverse complement strand
GAATCGTACACCGATTGGACGCCGGAGAGCAGCGAGCTGTTCACGTATGTGAAGGTGAAGCCCGTGACTTCGACGGACGATCCCGGTACGCAGGAAGATCCCAAGCCGCAAAAACCGAGCCTTTGGAAAAGCATCGTCTCGTTCTTCCTGAGACTGGTTGATTTCTTCAAGAAAATCTTCGGCGCCGGCAAATGATTTGCAAATGCATTTTCAACTGTCACAAGCGATTTGCGACAGCGCCCCTTCGCAATCCTCAAAGGATCATACACATCTATACGAAAAGCAGCAGGCAATGAGCCTGCTGCTTTTGTGTTATCATAGAAAACCAAACGGCGATTATAAAATCCATGCAAAAGCTGTCAACGGTCATTTACTGCAATTTACGCCGCTCTCGTGCACTTTCTATCGACCCGGCACATCGCGCGGGGTGTCGCTTCGGACGTTTGCGGATCTGTTTTCAGCGTCGTTTTTTTGCGGCACCGTGTAAAAAAAAAAAGACTTTTGCGTTCTTTTCGGTTTACAAGTTACCCTCGGTGCGTTATAATAAGACTATACCTGAAAGAGAGGAGCACATTATAATGAAAAAACTGGTTTCCGTGCTGCTGGCGCTGGTTTTTGCGTTGGGCGGCGCTGCTGCGGCGTTCGCCGCGGAAACCCCGGCGGATTTTACGCCCGTGCTGCGGTTTATCGCCGCAAGCGATACGCATATCCTTGCGAACAGTTATGAAAATGATGAGCGCATCGGCAGAATGCTGCGCCTTGCCTACGGAGTTTCGGATGCGGACGCCGACTATAACGGGCTGGATGCGTTCCTGGTCGTCGGGGACCTGACGGATGACGGCACAAAGGAAGAATTCGACCGCTTTGCCGCTGCCGTGAACGGCTCTATCCGCGAGGGGACCCGCTTTTTGGGCGTTGTGGCGAAGAACCACGACGGCTATAAGCTGAGCCGGAAAGAATTGCGGGCGTATTATACCGAAGTGACCGGCAACGATCCCGATTTCAACGTCGTGATCGGCGGCTGCCATTTTATTGGCATGTCCGCTTCCGCCAATGATGCGGAACATTATGACGCGGGGCAGCTCAAATGGCTGAAAGCGCAGCTGGACGCCGCCGTGGCGGAGGATCCGGACCGCCCGATCTTTTTCATGCACCACGAACCGGTGCGCAATACGGTTTACGGCAGTTCGCTGTACGACGGCTGGGGGATCACCCGGTTTACCTCTCTGCTGCAGCAGTACCCGCAGGTGGTGGATTTCTCCGGGCATTCCCACTATCCGCTCAACGATCCGCGTTCGATCTGGCAGGGCGTGTTCACGGCGATCAATACCGGGGCGATCAAGTATTCCGAATTCACGGTGGAGGGCCGCCGCGTTTACCACCCGGCGGATTCCTACGATACTGCCACGTGCTGGATCGTCGAGCTCGACGCTTCGCACAATATGCGCCTGAGGGGCTACGACGTGAACGCCGGAGCCGCGCTTTGCGAGGCCTATCTGCCCAATCCTGCCGATCCCGTAAACCGCGATTATATGCCGAAAAAACGCAAGGCCGCTTCTCTGCCGCCCGTTTTTGCCGATAACGCCTCCCTCGCCGTTGAGACCTTTGCCGGCGGGTGCACTGTAACAGCACCGGTGGCAGCATCCGCTGACGGCATGCCGGTGGTGCTCTACCGCGCATACGCGAAAAACGTGGTGGGGATGAAGGTTTTGAAAACCTGGATCCTGCCCTGCTATTACCGCGCCGTGGAGCAGAATACGGTGGAGCTGAAGCTTGACGGCCTTCTGCCAGGCGATTATACGGTGGGCGTGATCGCCGAAAACGCCTACGGCGGCGGCAGCCAGCCGCTGGAAACCGCCGTGCATATCGAAAAGTTTGGCGAGATCGATTCCTTCTTCGCCCGGATCGCTGCGTGGTTTTCCGGGCTGTGGGCGCTGTTCGTAAACTGTTTTCTGAACCGCTGAGCCCCTTCGTCGCAGTCTGTGGCAAAACATGAGAGCGGAAAAACGAATACAAAAACCTGCTGCTTTCGGTGTTTATTATCCCTGCAGTGAAATAAAAAATTTGATGGTTTTCTTCTTTTATTACATTGATTCTTTTGGCTTTCTTTGCTGGAATGGTACCTTAGCAAAGAAAAAACGCCGACGATTCAACCGCCGTTCAAAGAGGTATGATACATGAAAAAAATTCAGCTGTTTATCAAAGCGGTCGCTCTGCTATTGAGCATCGTCACCGGCTTCTTCGGTGGCCTGCTGCCGCACAAAGCGGAGAGGTTTTACACGAAGGATGAGATCACGGCGTATACTGCTGCTTCCGAAGCCGCGTATCCTGAGGGTATGATTATCGCCATCGGTGGGAAGTTCGATACAGACGATACCTTCCGCCCCATCCTGGAGCGAAGCATGGCCCATGTCAACAAGGCGCATCCGCATATGTTGTTCGTTCCCACAGCCAGCTATGACAAATACGCGGAAAACGACGCCATCATCACTCGGTTCGCCTTGGCCGGCTGCGAAACCGACGTGCTGCTGGTCAGCAAAGAAACCGCAGAAGCGGCTGCGGAAAAGTTCGCGTGGGCGGATATCGTTTACGCCACCGGCGGGAGTCTCAAATTTCTGACCGAAAACTGGGCGGAAAAAGGTGTTTTCAAGGCGGCGGATGCGGCGCTGAAACGCGGCGCTGTTCTGATGGGCTTCAGTTCCGGCGCCATGTGCTGGGCCGACAAAGGCTGGGACGACACAGAACCGGAAACCTTCCGCATTATTCACCACGGCCCCTTTTTTGTGGGAGTAGGCCGGGGCTTTGCATATTACGACTGCGCGGGTCTGCTGCCCTTCTGCCTTGTGCCTCACTATGACAGCATCGACTGGCGGGCCTACACGTATGAAGCTGCGAAGGCTGATTATCCGTCCGTCTGTATCGAAAACGGCGCGGCGCTGGTTTATGAAGGCGGCCGCTACAGTGTACTGTCCGACGCCACGACCCCGACCCGTTCGGTATTTCTCTTTTATTCCGCCCGTGGAATCAGATTTGTCAATCTGCGGCTGGACGCAACGCTTGCCGCTGTGGTGGACGGAGAGATCCGCACCCGGAGGGCAGACGGCTGACGAAACATTCCAACATAGATTTCTTCGGCTGGCTGACCAAGTTCTTCCACAGCATCTTGGCAATATTCAAAAGATAACACGCATACGCACGCAAAAGCAGCAGGCAAACAAGTCCAGTAAAAACGGACAATAGAAAAAACAGCCTCCTATGGTAGAATGAAAGAAGCTACCACAGGAGGATTTTTTATGTCAAGAAAGTATAGACACTTAAAGGAATATGAGAAAGAACTGATAGAACATATAAATCAAGGACACACATTACGAGAAACAGGAGAAAAATCTATGGTGTACTTTTTGGTAGTTTTATGCTGCAGGGAATCCAAAAAAGATTCCGGATACAGGGCTCAAATCATCGCCTGATCAAGATATGAGTGAATTATTCGCTGATAACAAGGTTGGTTTTTGTTGCTTTGCTTGTTAATAATCTAACTTTGTGTCAATAAGGCAAACATGACAAGGAGGCAGCATCCGCAGAGAAAAGAAGAGACTTTCCTCAAATAGCCGCTGGGCGACTTGATTTGTTCTGATCACTGCTTACAAAGGTATAAAAAATTTATATTGAAAAACAATCTTGCATTTCATACGTCCTATTGATATAATAAAATTGAATTTAAGGCAAGGAGGAACAAACATGAAACTGAGAAAATGGATGGCAATCTTGCTGATGCTGTGTCTGACAGCGACTGTGCTGCCAGTCGCGGCGCAGGCTTACAGTGTCGGCGACACGATCGAATTCGGCACCTATCCGCAGACAAAAGTCACAGACGCCAACCTGATCGCTTCGCTTGACTCTGCCGAAAAAACCTGGACGAGCTACCGGTATTATTCCGGCACGGGAAGCAGCGACTATGACGGCCTTCAGGAACCGGGCGACTGGATGCGCTTTGCCGATTTCTTCTATGCCGGAGAAAAATACCGCGCAGTGACCTTTGATCTTTATCGTCCCAGATGGCTTTATTGGAAGGCGGAAGCAACCGGAAGCCATGCAACGCTGTATAATGACACTTATAACAATGGATACCGCAACAATACGGTTTATTATTTCAAATATGAGCCGCTGGTCTGGCGTGTCCTCAATCCGCAAACGGGTTTCGTGATCACGGAAAACATCATTGATTCACAGAGCCTCTGCAATGTCATTTACCACAACCCAAGCGACGGATATTACTACCGCGGTATCGATTCGACCGTTTTTTCCAATGATTACGCGGCGTCTGATCTGCGGCAGTGGATGAACTGCAATTTTTACGCAACGGCATTTTCAGACGTACAGAAAGCCGGTATTCTTGTGTCCGACGTTGAAACCGGCCTCAGCAACAAGATCTTCTATCTGTCCAGAACGGAAGCCAATGCCATGGGCACCGATGCGCAAAGATTGGCGTACGGTACGGATTATGCAAAATCGCAGGGATTGTATGTCAACGCCGGAGGCGATGGTGTCGGCGCAAGTCCCTGGACGCTGCGCACGCCCTATGGAAGTGATGGCAGTTCTGTGTTTCAGGTTACATTGACAAGAGGCACTGTTTCGAGCTCCGCATCCCCGGTTCAGAACACCGGTTGGGGTGTTCGGCTTGCCTGCCGCCTGGAATCGCTGGTTCCCGATACGGACGTTTCGGAATTCCTTCTTTCCGAGCATCTGGAAGAGGGGCATACTCCCGGGGAAGCGGTCAAAGAAAATAACGTCGAGCCCACCTGCGTAAACGACGGCAGCTACGTCGGCGTGACCTGCTGCACGGTGTGCGGCGGCGAACTTTCCAGAGTTCCCGTAACGGTTCCGGCCACCGGCGAGCATGATTGGAAATGGGTGACCGATCAGGCCGCCACCTGCGCCGAAACCGGCCTTGCGCATCAGGCGTGCAAAAACTGCAGCGCGGTGCAGAATGAAAACACGGTTCTTGACAAGACGGACGACCATGTCTACGGTGATGACGACTGGACCGACGGCGTATTTGCCGACTGCGGCAACGACGGCAGCATCGGCTACTTTACCTGCGAACGCTGCAGACAGCGGTTTGATACGGAAGGCAATCTGCTGAGCGACGACGATATCGTGATCCCCGCCACGGGCGAGCATGACTGGCAATGGGTCACCGACACCGAGCCCGGCTGCTACACCGACGGCGTGAAGCATGAATACTGCTCTGTCTGCGAACAGACACGAAACGAAGGTACCCCGATTCCGGCAGCGCATGAATTTGACGCATGGACCCCGGCAGTTGCCCCCACCTGCGGTGAAGACGGCACGGTCGGTTATCAGCACTGCCGTGTCTGCGGCGACAACTTTGACGCGAACGGCAACCTTCTGGAATCGATCGTTGACCCCGCCACCGGCAACCATGACTATACCGGCGTTGAGTGGACGTATTTCAGCGCCGATCAGCATGTACGCAATTGTACGGTCTGCGGCAAACCCGAATATGAAGAGCACGACGTGATCGTGCGCGGCGCCGGCGATGCGACCTGCGGCGATGAAGGCTACACCGGCGACGAATTCTGCTCTGTCTGCGGCGAACGGCTTTCCGAAGGCGAGATCATTCCGCCGACCGGCAACCACTCGATTGCACTCGTGAACGCGAAGGAAGCCACCGCGACCGAAGACGGCTACACCGGCGACGAGGTCTGTACCGTCTGCGGCCAGACGGTTCAAACAGGCGAAGTGATTCCGGCAACGGGCGACACGACGCCGGATGAACCCGATACGCCGGATACCCCGACCGAAGGCGTCTGCCCGTTCTGCGGCAAGACGCACAGTCTCAAGTGGATTCGCATCATCCATTACATTTTCTATATCATTGTTTCCGTTTTTAAATAATCCATTTGTATCCGCCGGGCAGAGCCTCTGCCCGGTCTTCTTTTGCCAGACAGACGAAAAGCAGCGGGTAATGCAGCCTGCTGCTTGTTGTGTTTCTTTGCTCTGCAAAGAAGATCCAAAAGGATTGGAAGCAGAGCGGGTATCCATCGCAAAAACTGATTGACGGACTTTGAATTTAAGGGGTGTAAAACGGTTGCATACGCCGGTTTAAAGTGGTACGATGAAGAAAAAGGGGAGAAAGCGGGAAGAAATCTTCCGTCCGCGCATCACACATTCTGCCGAAGAGAGCGGTAAGAATAACAGGTTCTGAATCCGTTATAACCTACATCATGGAATGTGTAGGTTCAAACCATCGTTTCAAGATGATAAACCGCAGTTCACTCCCCGTAATTGACTTTCTACGGCTGTTGCTCTTGCAAATTGCCGGTTTTATGTTATACTGAACACGAAAACAGAACCGAGGGAGGCGTTTGTATGAATATTGCTTTGCTGGACGACGAAATGCATGAAAATGAAAATCTGCGCGCCATGATAAAAAGCTATGCCTTTGACCGAAACTACGATATCCATTGCGAAACCTTTACCGACGGACGGGCGCTGCTCAAACGGGATCGGTTTGATCTGTACTTTCTGGATTTCCGGATGGACGGCATGGACGGGATTGCGGTGGCAAAGGCGCTGAAGGAAAAATACAACAACGCTGTGACCATCTGCTATCTGACCAACTATGCCGCTGCTGCGGCCGAAATCATCAACCACCGGATT
>CACYCR010000072.1 GCA_902772935.1 Oscillospiraceae bacterium | reverse complement strand
TAGGGGTTCGTCCAAGATGCAGTTGGTGGAGACGGCGGGAGTCGAACCCGCGTCCGAAAACTCGTTCACATCTGTTTCTCCGGGTGCAGTTGGTCTTTTTACATTCCCTCTGCGCTGCGCCGGCCGACAGGCTCAGCGGTTCAGTAGTCTCTGATGCATGACGGCGGCCGAAACCATCCGCCGTTCACGTTCACTGCTGATCGACGCCCGCATCCCTGCCGCAGTCCTCAGGGTGCAGACGGGCCGCACTTAAGCAGCCTTCAAAACTGTAGTATTGTCAGTTAATTTTGAAAGTTTGCGATTTTTATCGTGGTACCGCACCACGACCCGCTTCAGATGCTGCAGAATCCCCGTCGAAATCCTTTCGTCCCCTTCTGTTGATTTATTCTTTGCGCCGTGCGGCACGGTCGATGTCCCGCTGGGCGTCTTTTTTCGCCTGCGCTTCCCGTTTGTCATAATTCTTTTTGCCCTTGCAAAGGCCGACCTCCAGCTTTGCTCTGCCGTTGAGGAAATAGATCGACAGCGGGATCAGCGTCAATCCCTGCTGCTTTACTTCGGCGTACAGGCGGCGAATTTCGCGCTTGTGCATGAGCAGCTTTTTCGGTCGCATCGGATCCCGGTTGAAGATGTTGCCCTGCTCGTAGGGACTGATGTGCATCCCGTTGGCAAAAATCTCCCCGTTTTCAATGTTGCACCAAGCGTCCTTGAGATTGACCTTGCCGGCACGGATGGATTTGACCTCCGTGCCATACAGCGCGATGCCTGCCTCGTAGGTCTCCAGGACAAAATAATCGTGATATGCTTTTTTGTTCTGCGCCACGCGCGGAAGATCCTTGTTTGCCGCTGCCACTTCGGTCACCATCCTTTCGCATAAAATATGACATTGGACGTTTTTGAAAAGAATCGGACGCCCGCTGTTTTTACAGTGTTCTTCTGCCTTCGAGGGCGCGGGTCAGCGTCACCTCATCGGCGTACTCAAGATCGGCGCCGACCGGTACGCCGTACGCAAGACGGCTGACGGTGATGCCCATCGGCTTGAGCAACCGTGAAATGTACATAGCAGTCGCCTCGCCTTCCACGGTCGGGTTCGTTGCCATGATGACCTCTTTCACCGTACCGTCGGACAGCCGCGCAAGCAGCTCCTTGATCGTGATGTCCTCCGGGCCGATGCCGTTCATCGGAGAAATCACACCGCGCAGAACGTGGTAGGTCCCGTCAAATTCATGCGTGCGCTCGAACGCCATCACGTCGCGCGGGTCTTCCACCACGCAGATCGTGGTCTGATCGCGCATCTCATTTTTGCAGATCGGGCAAAGCGCCTCTTCCGAAAGATTGCAGCAGCGTTCGCACTGCTTGATCTTTTCGTGCGCCTGCAAGATGCTTTCCGCGAAGGTCTTTGCCTGCTCCGGTTTCAGATTCAGCACATAAAATGCCATACGCTGCGCGCTTTTGTGGCCGACGCCGGGCATCCGCTCAAACTGTTCGACCAGCTTTGACAGCGACGCAATACTGTACCCCGCCATCAGAACGGCAGATTCAAGCCGCCCTTCAGGGCGTTCATGGCCTGTTCCATGGCATCTTCCGCTTTTTTCATCGCCTCGTTCGTCGCGGCAATAATCAGATCGGAAAGCATTTCAATGTCCTCCGGATCCACAACGTCCGGCTCCAGGCGGATGTTTTTGACTTCGTGCGCACCGGTCACGGTGACCTCAACCGCGCCGCCGCCTGCGGATGCGGAAAACTCCGTTGCTTCGATCTCCGCCTGCTTTTGTTCCATCTGCGCCTGCATTTCCTGGATCTTTTTCATCATCTGCATCTGGCCGCCTTGCTGCGCGCCCGGGATTCTTGCTTTCATGGTCAGTCTCCTTTATCATTATGATTCTTTGGTTTCGCGATTATTCCGTGACCGCCACGCCGAGCGACTGTGCTTTTTGCAGCAGACGGTCCAGCGGATCAGCGGCGGGTTCCTCCTTCGGGGGTTTCTGCGGCGCGGGGCGGCTGTAAATGCCCAGACGGGATTTCCTGCCGGTCGCGCGGTAGATCGCCTCTTTGACGTCTCTGGCGTTTGTTCCGGTTTTGATGAAGCTGGAAAACGTCGGGTTTTCACTTTTGATGAGTACGAAGTCGCCGCGCACGTACGCAGAAGAGTTGAGCAAAATGCCCCACAGCGGTTTGTTGAGCTGCGCGAGCTCCTCCATCACCTGCGGCCACGCCGTCAGCAGCGCGTCCTCGCCGGTGTCTGCGGCCTGTTGGGCCGCCGGTTCCGGCTGTGCAGCGGAGGCAGCGGGCGGCGCCGGAACATCCGCCGGCGGTGTCTGCGGCACATCTGCCGGGGGTTCCGGTTCGGCTGCCGGCTGCGGCGCTTCGCTCTGCGGTACGACCGGGGTCCCCGGTTCTGCCGCCGGCGCCACGCCGGCTCTGACCGCGCGCTCCAGCGCGGCAATACGGACAAGCAGTGCCTTGTTGTCCGTATCGAGTGTCGGCGTTGCCAGACGCAGCAGCGCCATTTCCATTTCAATGCGGCGGTTGCCGCCTTTTTTCATTGTCGCCGCCGTCTCCTGCAGCAAATCAATTGTAAACAGAATTGACGCGAGCGTGAAGGTTTTGCTTTGCGCAAGGTATTGCTCAAGTTCCTGCTTTGTACAGATCAGAACGCCGGCGGCATTGCGCACGGTTTTCGCGATCATCAGGTTTCGAAAATGCAGTGTCAGATCCGCGCACAGCCGCTCCATGTCGCAGGACGCGGCATACAGGTCATTGAGCGCCTCCAGCGCTGCGGGCGCATCCTGTCCGGCAACGGCCGCAGCCAATGCAAACAGGTGATCCTTTCCGGTGATTCCGGCGACCTTTGATACCAGCGCCGCCGTCACATGGCGGTCCTGTCCGATACACTGGTCGAGGGTGGACAGCGCGTCGCGCATACCGCCGTCAGCCAGGCGTGCGATCAGTGTCGCCGCCTCATCATCAAGCGTGAAGCCTTCCATTGCGGCAATCTGATCCATGCGCTGTTTCATCGCTTCCGGTGAAACGCGTTTGAAATCAAAACGCTGACAGCGGGACAGAATCGTCACCGGCAGTTTATGCACTTCCGTTGTCGCAAGAATGAACTTCACATGTGCCGGCGGCTCTTCGAGCGTTTTCAGAAGCGCATTGAACGCACCGATGGACAGCATATGCACTTCATCGATGATGTAAACGCGATAGCTGCAGTTCGTCGGCGCATAACTCGACTCTTCGCGGATATCACGGATATTGTCCACACCGTTGTTGCTTGCCGCGTCGATCTCGACCACATCGAGGATCGCGCCGGCGTCAATGCCGCGGCAGATCTCGCATTCGTTGCAGGGATTGCCGTTTTTCGTATGCGGACAGTTGACGGCCTTTGCAAGAATCTTTGCGCAGGTCGTTTTTCCGGTGCCGCGCGAGCCAGTGAACAAATAGGCGTGCGAGAGCTTGCCGGTCTCGACTTCGCGGGACAGCGTTGCCGTGATGTGTTCCTGGCCGACCACGTCGGAAAACACCTGCGGCCGATATTTGCGGTACAGTACCTGATACACGGGCAACGCGCTCCTTTCTTCTTCATATCGAAAAACAGGGCAAGCACATTTGCTTGGTCATGCGGCGGCAGGCATAGGCTGTGTCGCACAGACGTTCCGCTTAATGCTGCTCGGTTCCCCGCCTGACATGGTTCGCGGTGTTCTGTCGCACAGAACCCACCG
>CACYCR010000071.1 GCA_902772935.1 Oscillospiraceae bacterium | reverse complement strand
CGAGGTATAGATGTCGTCCCGGATGAGTTTCTCATTCAGAAGGACGGCGTCTTCGTAGTTGTAGCCTTCCCAGGTCATGAAGCCGATCAGCGCGTTGCGGCCGAGGCTCATTTCGCCGCCGCAGGTCGCGGGACCGTCGGCGATCACCTGATTTTCCTCCACCTTATCGCCGACAGCAACGATCGGTTTCTGGTTGATGCAGGTGCCCTGGTTGGAGCGCATGAACTTGATGAGGTGATAGCTCTGCAGGTCGTTGCCTTCGCTGAGGATGTCAATGCGGTCTGCGCTGACATAGGTGACGGTGCCGGCCTTCTTTGCAAGGACGCAGACGCCGGAGTCGGTCGCTGCCTTGTATTCCATACCGGTGCCGACCATCGGCGATTCGCACGTCAGAAGCGGCACAGCCTGCCGCTGCATGTTCGAGCCCATCAGCGCGCGGTTCGCGTCGTCGTTCTCAAGGAACGGGATGAGCGCGGTCGCCACGGAGACGACCATCTTCGGGGAAACGTCCATGTAATCCACGCGGGCGGGGTCGATTTCCAGGAACTCGTCGCGGTGACGGGCGTTGACCTTTTTGCGCAGGAAGTGGCCTTCTTCGTCCAGCGGTTCATTCGCCTGGGCAACGGCGTATTCGTCCTCGACATCCGCCGTCATGTATTCATAGGTGTTCAGCACCACGCCGGTCTCTTTGTCGACCGGGCGGAACGGCGCTTCGATAAAGCCGTATTCATTGATGCGGGCAAAGGTCGCAAGATAGGAGATCAGACCGATGTTCTGACCTTCCGGCGTCTCAATGGGACACATGCGGCCGTAGTGGGAATAGTGAACGTCGCGGACGTCGAATCCGGCGCGGTCACGGGACAGACCGCCGGGACCCAGCGCAGACAGACGGCGCTTGTGCGTCAGCTCCGCCAGCGGGTTGTTCTGATCCATGAACTGCGAGAGCGGCGACGAACCGAAGAATTCACGCACCGCCGCGATCACGGGACGGGTATTGATGAGCGCCTGCGGCGTCACGTTTTCGGGCTCCTGCGCCTGCAGCGTCATGCGTTCCTTCACAACGCGCTCCATCCGGGCAAAGCCGACGCGGAACTGGTTTTGCAGCAATTCGCCGACCGAACGGATGCGGCGGTTGCCGAGGTGGTCGATATCATCGGGACTGCCGACGCCGGACGCCAGGCAGTTCAGATAGCTGATCGACGCGAAGATATCGTCAATGGTAATGTGTTTCGGAATCAGTTCATCGCATCTCGAGGCGATGTAGGAGAGCGCTTCGTCCTTGTCCATTTCGGCAATGGCGTCGAGCACTTCCATGAGCACGGTGAAGCGGACGTTTTCGTTGATGCCGGCTTCCTCGAGCTCTTCTTTTGTGTACTGCGGCAGGTAGGGCTTGCAGTCCACCATGTGGTTGGAGATGATCTTGACGGGGGCGTCCTGGCCTTCGACGGTGACAAAGGCAACTTTCACGCCGGCCTGCTGGATGTCGATCGCCTTCTGCTTGGTGATCAGTTCACCGGCGTCGGCAAGCACTTCGCCCGTACGCTCATCAATGACCGGCTGGGCCAGACGGAAGCCGCGCAGGCGGTCGACCAGTGAGAGCTTTTTGTTGTATTTGTAACGGCCGACGCGGGACAGGTCGTAGCGGTGGTCGTCAAAGAAGAGGCTGTCCAGATGGCTCTGTGCGCTCGACAGTGTCGGCGGCTCGCCCGGACGCAGCTTCTTATAGACTTCCAGCAGCGCCTCTTCGGCGTTCTGCGTGCCGTCCTTTTCCAGCGTTGCTTCGATCCGCTCGTCGAAACCGAAGAAGTCGCGGATGTCCTGGTTGGTGGACAGACCCAGCGAACGGATGAAGGTCGTGACGGGGATCTTGCGGTTTTTATCAATGCGCACGAAGAACAGATCGTTCTGATCCGTCTCATATTCGAGCCATGCGCCGCGGTTCGGAATGATCGTTGTGGTGAAGAGTTTCTTGCCGGTCACGTTGTGCGTCATACCGTAGTAAACGCCCGGAGAACGAACCAACTGCGAAACGATGACGCGCTCTGCGCCGTTGATGATGAACGTGCCGCTTTCGGTCATGAGCGGGAATTCGCCCATGAAGACTTCGCTTTCCTTGACTTCGCCGGTCTCTTTGTTATACAGCCGGGCGATCACACGCATCGGCGCGGAATAGGTCGCGTCGCGCTCCTTGCATTCGCGCACGGTGTACTTCGCCTTGTTGCCCATGCTGTAATCCACGAAGGAGAGCACAAGGTTGCCTGAGTAGTCGGTAATGTCGGCGACGTCGCGCAGCACTTCTTTCAGGCCGACCTTCAGGAACCACTGATAGGAATCCTTCTGCACCTGAATGAGGTTGGGCATCGGCATGACTTCCTTAATCTTGCCGAAGCTTTTGCGGGTGGTTGAGCCGAGTTTCACATCGGTAACATTTACCATCTGCTGATCACTCCAAATCTTTCAAATTTGCCGCGTGCAGCAAAACGCACAAAGAATTTCAAAAATCCTCTTGACATTTTGCAACACAAATGATAATATGCTTATAGAGGAACGTTTCTTTTACGCATACTATCACATAATAGGTTTCATTAGTTTATCACAATTGCGTTCCCTTTGTCAATAGTAATTTGCAAATAAATCAAAAAAACCTGCGTTTTTTTCGCAGGTTTTTCTTTTTTGATTCGGTTTTGGAATTTTCAGCGCCGATTTCGACCCTTCGGTGTGATGCATACGGGGCAACCGCTCCCCTGCCGCCGAACGTCCGGATTCATCCGTCGACGCTGTTTATTTTTCGATTTCAGCAAGAAACGCCAGGAACAGTGTGTAATTTCATACATCGAGCCAAAAATGCAGGACGAACCAGATAAGACCGCAAAGCGAGAACACATTGACCACTGCCGTAATAATCAGCAGCGGTTTTGCAAGCAGCGAACGCTTCCGGATGTACACCGGCGTCAGCAAAACACAGATTGCAAGAAACCCGGCGGACACATAAAACAGCATCGCGCCGAAAAATGTAAGCCCATATGACATGGTGTCATTGGCAACCAGCGTGAATAAAAAGCTGGCAACGGCAATCAGCGCTGCAGCAAGGTTTGCAATCAGCAACCCGTTCAGGGATCGGCCGGACGATGTTGTTTGCATTTTCATAAAACCACTCCTTCGACGTTGATTGTTTTCCCCCTCATCTCCATACTATACCGAAATAATTGCCGCCTGCATGAGGAATCTGTAAAAGAACTGTGAGAAATCTGTGAATGTCCCTCGCCGCGCAGTCGTGTGGGGGTACCGAAAACAACCGCAGCAGTCCCCGCACAGTCAAAATGCAAAAGCCGGCACAGCCTGACCAGTCGCAAACCACCAGCAGAGCAGTTGCCGACCGCCCGGCGGCCGGTTGCCTGCAAAACGGCTGCCACATGACGCACACATGACGCGCACATGACGCACACTTGACGGCGTCTTGGCGACCACTTGCACAACCGATGCACACTAAATAAATAGAATAGATAGAGATACGAGAAAAAGAGACACTTTTACGCGCGCGCGAAGCAAAAGCTTTTTCCCGCGAACCGCGCCGGCTTTTGCCTGTGATGCAAAAAACAAAAGCCGATCTCTTTCAGGTCTTTTCTCTCATACTTTTCTTTTCGGAAAAAGAAAAGCTTGCGAAAATCCGATCGAAGCCCAAAGCACCTTTGCGGTCAGATTTCCGCAGCAAAAGAAAACCGCTGACTTTGTCTTTGGCAGGCAGAGCTTTCGGCGCTGTTGGGGACGCGCCGAAAGCTGCCTTGTGCGGGATGGGTGTGTGTTCTTGCAGCAGGCTGTCAACCTCACCCGTCACGCCTGACGGCGTGCCACCCTCCCCTATCCAGGGGAGGGCTGCGTTAGCTTTCCCCGAAGTCGGGGAAGGGAAAAGCAACCGCCCCCTCAGCTTCGCTTCGGTAAGCAGCTCCTCCATAAGGGGCGCCCAAGCCGTCCCCGGCGCCGCAGGCGCATGGGGAAGGGGGCTGCGGGTGTCCGGTGGACACCTCTGCCAAAGGCAGAAGCAGCGACCGAGGCGGGAGCCGAGATCCGCGGGCAAAGCCCGTGGTGGAAGGGGCGCAGGCTGTCAACCTCACCCGTCACGCCTGACGGCGTGCCACCCTCCCCTATCCAGGGGAGGGCTGTGTTGGCTTTCGACGCGACCGCAATTCCGCATTTTCTTTCGTTCCTCGACATTTGTCGACGAGAAAAAATATTTTCTTGAGATTTTGCAGAAAGTCGCGGAAATCCCGCAACAAATCGCCGTTTCCGCCCTTATTATGGGGGGATCTTTTTTCTCCTTCCAAAATCTATCCTTTTTCAGGAGGTCATCTCATGGCAGATCATTGGATCAAATTCAACACCAGCGTATGGAACGACAAAGTCATCTGCGCCGACACAGCGCACTTCTGTGTCTGGTGGTACCTCAAAAGCCACGCCGCCTACCAAACACACTGCGCCCTCTTCTCCGGCGAAGTCCTTGAACTGCAGCCCGGGCAGCTTGTCACCGGCGCCACCGCCATCGGCCGCGCCCTCGGCATCGATCATACCCGCGTCATGCGGATCCTGCGCCACTTTGTCGCCGCAGGACTCATCACCCAGCGGGTCAACAACCGCGGCCGCATCATCACCGTCCTCGACAAAAAAAGCGGCAAAACCGACCGGCAGACAACCCCCTGACACCGCCGGTCACACCGCCATCCACACCACCGCCAGCCACCACAATACACCGAACAGCTGCCAGCGGATGAAAACATCCCGGCGCAGCCGTGCCGTCTTCTTTGACCACAGCACAAACGCCGCCACGGCCAGCAGCCCCAAAAGCGGCAGCACAAAGCTCACCTGTACCACCGCCGCCGGCAGCGGCACGGAAAGCCCCTTCGTCAGCAGCGCGACCAGGCAAAACAGCACCGCCGTTGCCGAATGCACGCGCAGCAGCACATTCCCGACACGGGACATCTCCGCTTT
>CACYCR010000070.1 GCA_902772935.1 Oscillospiraceae bacterium | reverse complement strand
TACCTGAAACGATACACAGGTTTTCTTTTGCATACTTTTCTTTTTCCGAAAAGAAATGTATGCGCTCGCCGCGCGGGCGATCCTTTTCTTTTCTCACTTAGATAAGTACTCAAAAGAAAATTGTTTCACTCTGCGGTGGGGCGGAACCACACCGTCATATCCGTTTCGCCGCGGTTCGCAAAGCCGCAATACGGGATAAACGTCACCGGCACAGCCGTCCGCTCCGGCGCATCGCAGGCATACAGCGGCGCATCCGCCGCATCCCGTGTCCGCGTACCGCGCAGCTCAAGAACCGGCAACCCGAAGGACGCATCGTCACGCACCTGCGGCGTACAAGTCAAATCCACCGTCAGATCAAACAGCCGTTCCCCATTGTCCACACCCTCCATGCAGTACACCACCGGGCCGCGCATCAGCGCGCACTTGCCGGCATCGGCGCACACCGCAGGATGCGCATAATAAAACGTCAGCGGCATTGAAAAATCCATCTCCAGCGAAAACCTGTCGCTGTCTACATCGAACACCGCATAGCCGCGCTGTACCTCGCAGGGTGTGGGGCACGTGTACTGCCTGCACCAGCCGGGAATCCGTACCATAAGGCGTTTGCCCTTCGCGCCCGAAAGAGACAGACACACCTTGCCGTCCAGCGGATAGCGCGTTTCCATTTGCAGCGCCGCATCACCGATTTGCGCTTTGCACGGCAAAAACTGGTGAACAACAATCGCGTCGTCCGCCGCCGAAAGAACGCTGCCTTCCATCGACGCCAGAAAACGTGTCACATTCGGCGGACAGCAGGAGCAGCCGAACACCTCCAGCCGCTGTGTGATCGGCAGCCGGTCGCCGCTGCTCATGCTTCTGTGGCGCGTCCGGTCGGCCAGACGGATCTCCAGCGGATTCTCATAAAAGAACGCTTTGCCGTCGAGCGAAAGGCCGGCAAGAATGCCGTTATACCATTCCCGCTCCACAATGTCGGCATATTTTGCGTCAAGGTCAATCTCCTTCATCCTGTCGGCAAACATCGCCAGAGCAATTGACGCGCACGTCTCATTGTACGCCGTATCGTTCGGAAGATCATAGGCGGTCGTGAACGCTTCGCCGTGATGGCTCGAGCCGATGCCGCCGGTGATATACATCTTTTTCGACACAATATCGTCAAACAGCGCCCGGCACGCCGCCAGCAGTTCTGCATCGCCGGTCTCCATCGCCGCGTCCGCCATCGCGCTGTAAAGATAGCACGCGCGGACCGCATGCCCTTCGGCGGTACGCTGCTGCCGGACCGGCAGATGGGACTGGTTGTAGCGCGTATTGCACCAGTCGGTAAGGCCTTCCTCCCGTTTTCCGCGCTCGTTCAAAAAGAACATTGCAAGGTCGAGGTACTTCCGGTCGCGGCGTACCCGGTACAGCCGCAGCAGCGCAAGCTCGATTTCCTCATGCCCCGGCGTCGTGAACCCGGCGCTCTTTTCCACGCAGAATACACGGATCACAAGGTCAATATAGCGATCCAGCAGGTTCAGCAGCCGGTCGCGTCCCGTCGCGTTGTAATAGGCAACACCCGCCTCGATCAAATGGCCGAGGCAGTAAAGCTCGTGATGATCGCGGATACGAAAACGATTTTCCGGCTCCACGACCGTGTGGTAGATATTGAAGTAGCCGTCACTGTCCTGATGCTGCGCAATGCGGTCAATAAGCGTTTCTATCTGCGCCTGCAGTTCGTCGTTCGGCGCCTTCTGCAGCAGATACGCTGCGCTTTCCATCCATTTTGCAATATCGGAATCCCAAAAGTAATGCGGCCGCGGCACATCGCTGCCTTCGGTCCAGTCAAAATCAAACGCACGAAAGCGTCCGGTTTGCGCAAACTGATCGCGCACGGAAAAAATCGTCACATCACAAATGCACTTTTGCTTCTCTGCCCAAAAGCCGCCCGTGATGTCCACGGCAGAAAAATCAACCGGCTGAAAATGATCCATAAATGATACCTCCGTCTGTCACTGCTTATTATTTTGATATGATCGAAGCCGCGCACAGTCGTTGTGTACGGCTTTTCAATCAGAATGTTCAGGTGTTCTTTTCGGCGACCTGCGCCTGCTTGTGCTGCTTTGTATAAATCAGCCACTTGGTAAAGCCGTAGCAGGTATTGACAAACATTGCCGCAACGGTAATGAGCATAATATAGCTGTGTGTCTGCAGATACAGCGCCGTATACAGTACAAGGGTGATGAACCAGGCGTACCACTGTTCATTGTATCTTAACAGCAGCAAAATGCCGTTCGCCATACCGAAGGCCGCGGAGAACGCGTCCAGATACCCGTCCGCAAGGCCGGGCAGTTTGTTCATCAGGTAACCGACGCCGAAACCGAATGCCAGCACCGCGAGGATCACAAGCACATCCTGCTTCCAGGTCAGGCGGCGCACCTGCGTTTCCTCTTCCTTCACTTCATCCGGCTTTTTCGACCAGCGGATATAACTGACCACGTCAATCGGGATCCAGAACAGCAGCGTCACGCCGGCAATCGCATAAGAGCCGATGTGCAGGCAAATAAAGAATTCCGTCAGTTCAATAAAAATGATATCCACGATGAAGTTCATCTTGCTCTGCTTGGAGATCAGCAGTTCGCAGACCGGGTTTGCAATGACCGCGATCACAGAACAGATCACGACAAACAGGTTGGATGTGTCGTCGAGCATCATGTCCGGCATAAAGATCACGAACGCCGCCGTGATGGCCAGCACCACGACAAGATAGGTGATCTGATACGGGGTGAACGATTTGATCAGCGCGAGCAGCTGATGACCGAAAGATTTCTTTTCTGTTTTATTGATTTGATCCATGGGTAACATCCTTTCTTTTTTCGTCCTGTGAGAGCAGATCCCGCAGCCGCGGGAACGCGCGCAGACAGTTTTCATAATACACGGCGCGAAAATCCGCCGGCTGAAAGATACGTTCGATTGTTGTGTCATATTCGTCGAGCTGGGCAAGATTGATCGGCGGACAAAAGTCCGTTCCGTAAAGGATCTTACGCGCCATCCCCGGCTTTGAAAGAATGGCAGCTTTGAAAATTTCAATGGCGCCGTCCACATCGTTGCCCTCCTTCGTTCCGGTTTCATAAGCGCCGGAAACGTCGGAAAACAAATTGTCGTTGCGCGAAAGGATCTCCACGCAGTCCGTAAAACGCGGATCATCCAGATGCGCGATCACAAAGTTCACGTCCGGGAAATCCCGGGCCGCCATTTCGATATATTTGGCGTTGCTGCCCTCCATATCGTTGTCCGTCGGCAGCACAAGCGAGCAAAGCCCCGTGTGAAACGTCACCGTCAGGCGGTACCGCCGCGCAAATGCGTAGATCGGATACATCTTTTCGTCGTTGGCGCGGCCGCGCTGATAAGTCAGATAGATTTTCAGTCCGACGATCTTGTGCGGTTCGATCTGCGGTTCAATTGCAGAAAGCTGCGGTTCGATCGGCTGCTTCAGGTCGATTGCCGCGCAAAGAAACAGCCGCGGGTCGGACAGCACCGTTTTGATGCAATCCGGGTTCGGCATAATGGATGCAGGCATTTGCATCACGAGCGCAATTGCGTCGGTACGGGAAAAATAAGCGTCCCGAATCGCGGCGTTCACGATGTGCGTGTGGCAGTCAATCTTCGGGACCGTCTTTGCGCTGGTTGAAACGGTCAGATTGTTATTCGGATTCATATTTTTCCCACCTTTCCTTGGCTGAACCGCCTGAAAAACGCCGCGAAAACAGCGGCGGCACTTTTCAAAAACGTTCAAATTCCAGTTTTTGATTATACCACGTTTCCACTGCGCTGTCTACTCTCTTTTTCAGAAAACTCCATAAAAAAAAGATCACCCGCCCTTTACGGATGATCCTTTGCCAAAACCATTACACTTTGAAAATCGTCAGGCTCGAAAACTTCTCTCCGGCGCCGAACGTACACTGCGGAAAGTCCGGATGGTTTGGTGTGTCGGGGTAGTACTGCGTTTCCAGGCAGAAACCGTAATGCTGTTTCAAAGGCACGCCGCCCTTGCCGGCTTCCCCGTTCATGAAGTTGCCGGTGTACAGCTGCACGCCCGGCAGATCGCTGTACACTTCGAGCTTTCTGCCGCTTTTTTCGTCCGCCGCCTTCGCAACCAGGCGCAGCTTGCCGCTTTCGCCGTTGACGCAGAAATTGTGGTCATAGCCGCGGCACTGCTTGAGCTGCACGTCGTCAGCGTGAATGTCCTTGCCGATGCGCTTCGGCGTACGGAAATCAAACACCGTCCCCTCGACCGGACGGACTTCGCCCGTCGGAATGCTGTCGGCATCCGTCGGCGTGAAATAATCGCAGTTGAGCATCAGCTCGGTGTCGAGGATGTCGCCGTTCTCCACGCCGCCGAGATTGAAATAGGCGTGGTTCGTAAAGTTCATGATTGTCTCTTTGTCGCTGACGGCAGCGTAATGGATCTCCAGTGCATTGTGGTCGGTCAGCACGTATTTCACCGTGATGTCCACATTGCCGGGAAAGCCTTCGGCGCCGTCGGGGCTGTGATAGGAAAATTCCACGGCGTTGTCGTCGGTGATGATCGCGCGCCACAAAGCGCTGTTGTATTCGCCGCCGCCGTGCAGGCACGTTGTGCCGTTTTC
>CACYCR010000069.1 GCA_902772935.1 Oscillospiraceae bacterium | reverse complement strand
TACCTGAAACGATACACAGGTTTTCTTTTGCATACTTTTCTTTTTCCGAAAAGAAATGTATGCGCTCGCCGCGCGGGCGATCCTTTTTCTTTTCAAAGAAAAAGGATCCAAAAAGAAATTGTTTCACTGTGTGGTGGGTTGAACTTTACGAAATCACGCCGGTTGAACCGCAAACGTCACGCTTGCGATTCTCTTTTCCGTGTTGACAAAATAATGGAAATGGAAACGGTACAGACCGGTATCCGGCGTCTTGCCGTACACCAGCGGAAAATTCACATGCAACGTCCCGGTCTCACCCGGTGCCAGCGACATCATAACCGCCGCAACCACATAGTTTCCGGTCTTCTGCAGCGACGTCCAGCCGAACGCCGTGCGCTTTTCAACCGTGAATGCGTCAAGCCCGTACCCGATCACATCGTCGCCGTGATTCGTCATTGTCACGGCAACCGTCTCCGTGTCGGTCGTGATCTCCGGCAGCATCAGCTGCACGTCACCCGCCGGCTGCGCAGGCAGCAGCAGCATGACCAGCGCCAGAACTGCCGCAAAGATTTTTTTGAAAAAAGAAGATATCGGCTGCATAAAGTGCTCCTTTCCATGCAAAAAGCCGCCCAAGGGAAATCCCACGCAGCGGCTTTTCTTTTTTTACGCCACAGTAAATTCGTATACCGTTTCAAACGTGCGGCCCTTCGTCAGCCAGCCGTTCGTTGTCTCAAACGTGAACGTCAGGCTGTAGCTGCCCGGCGCGAGCGCGGTACCGAAGGTCACCGTCATCGTGTCCTCCATGCTGCTCTTCAGGCTGGAGAATCCTGTTGCTGCAGCCGTGTCAACCGCGACCAGCTGGCCGTTCACATACGCTTCCATCTTGAAACCGTCCGGCTTGACCTTCACATTGCGGTTCGTGTTGTTTTCAAACGTCAGCACAACCTCCGTCGCGCCGGCGGCAATCGCGTCCACCTTCACATCCATCTTTTCCGGATAATACGGAAGCAGGAAGCCGACGACGACCAGTGCCGAGGCAATAAAGCTGCGGATCGCTGCGAGAAATTTTGACATACCATCAAGTCCTTTCTTTTTCAGGGGTACGCCCCTTCTTTGGTTATATTATAGCACAAAAACAAGAATTTAAATTCCGTATCAGAAATATAGTTGTATTAAGTCAAACGGAAAGCTGCTTTTTTCTTTTCGGAAAAGCACGTCAGCGACGCAGTGCTTCGATCCGTTCAAACTGCGCATCCCAGAACTGATGCGTCTGTGCCGCGTCGGTATTCAGCCCGATAACGGTTCCATGGTCACCCGGCAGCGTTTCGGCAACATACCAGATGCCTTTTTTGAAAGCACTGCCGCCCTTTTCATCCGCCGGAAATGCCGTACGCGGCGCACCCGCCGGGCATTGCGCGGAAATCACGCTGACTAACCCGTCATTCTGCTGCCACGCTTCCGTAATCGCAATACCGCCGGGCGTCGTTCCTTTATACATCCCCATCGCGGCTGCTGTCGGTATCAGCACCGGCAGCGTACCGGCCGCAGGTACCTGCCCGCCGAGAAGCGTTCCCGGCTTCGTCGTACAGTAGGAATACGAGAAATAATAGACGCCTTTGACCGTATCAATTCTTTCGTTCAACGCCTGCGCGCCGTCCGGTGAAAGGTCGTACCCGGCATGGTCATTGCCGGCAGACGTCAGGCGTTCAATGACATGATCCGCACTTTGGGCTGTGTCATCCGCAGAAGAGATGCCGAACTGATCCAGCATGAAATCATACGTCCCCGAAAGCGGTTTTGCAGCGCCGGCGGCCATAAAGCACAGCTCCGCAAGCAGTTGTGTGGTGTTGCTGATGCCGACAATGCCGCCGACGGAATCTATCACGCACGTCAATGATGAGCCGTTGTGCGGCGCGCACAGCGTGGTCACACTGTTGACCCAGCTTGCCTTCTTTCCCGTAAAGAGCGGCGAGGTTTCCTTGCCGGTGGCGGCAACTTCCTGCGCGTCGCCGTTGGCCAGCAGCGACGTCAGCAACCGCACCGTCGCGCCGCCGAAGGAATGACCGACCAGATTGACCTTGATGCGCTGACCGCCGTGCATCGTTTCGCCCCACTGCGCAACCAGCGGCGTATCATACGTCCGTCCGTACCGCGCATGGCCGTGCGCTTGTGCATGCGCAGCACCGTAATCAACCGTGGTACCGGTCAGCTGCGCATATAATTCGCAAGTGCGGTCCCAGGTACTGGACACGGGACCGACGCTCGGCGCGACAACGTTGTAGCCCTTGCTGTTCAGATACGCCACCAGATCGCCGGTCGTGGCACCCCAGTACTGCATGGCGTTGTTGATGCCGTCACCGCTGCCCCAGCCGCCGAGGCCGTGAACCAACACATACGGGTACTGCACCTTGCCGCCGCAAAGGCTCCACCATGCTTCTCTGAGCCAGTCAAACCGCAGCTCCAAAAGCGTGCCCGAAACCAGCAGACAAAGCGCCAGCAGCAGCGCGATCCATTTTGCAGCACGGTGCTTTTTCTTTTTCGGCATAGCTGCCGCCGCAGGTTCCAATTCCGCCGGCTGCGACACAGGCGCGGGAGCGATCAAATCCTCCGCCTGAACTGCATCCGCCAATTCATAGACCGGCGCTGCCTGCGCTTCTTCAAGCGGCGCTTCTTCCGGCTGCTGAACATGCGCCGCAGGTGGGTTGGCGTCTTCCGGCACGCCCTTGAGCAGATAATCTGTTGTGACGCCAAAGAGCTCACTGATCTGCATCAGCTTGTCCAGCTCCGGCACACTGGCGCCTGCTTCCCATTTGGATACCGCCTGCCGGGACACACCGACCTTTTCCGCAAATGCCTCCTGAGAAAGACCGCTGTCTTTCCGCAGCGCTGCAATTCGTTCTCCGAGATTCATGTCATTCGCTCCTTCGTGCATTCTATGGTCATTATAGCACGGCACCGCAGCAACTGCAAGCAAGTCGGCTTTACATCCGGCGATTTTTTACGCCGCAACCGCCGGTTGCGCAAGAAGGCGGGCGGCAACCGCGGGGGCGCCCCGCAGACAAAAGCGCACCGGACTGCAGCGCGGCAGCCCGGTGGGGTTGGGTTATTCTGATTTCAGCAGTCCGATACCGAGCTCGGTCAACTGCGCCTCGTCCACATTGGAGGGGCACTCCGTCATCGGCTCGCTCGCGTTCTGCACCTTCGGGTACGCCACAACGTCACGCAGCGTCTCCAGCCGCAGCATCTGCATGCAGAGACGGTCAAGGCCCAGACCGATGCCGCCGTGCGGGGGTGCGCCGTATTTGAACGCATCTGTCAGGAAGCCGAACTTCTGATACGCTTCTTCGTCGGAAAGGCCCAGCAGCGAGAAGATGCGCTTCTGCAGCGTCGGGTCGGTAATCCGGATGGAACCGCTCGCCAGCTCAATGCCGTTGAGCACAAGGTCGTACGCCGTTGCGCGGACGTTCGCCTTGTCGCTCTCCAGATACGGCAGGCACTCTTCCAGCGGCGCCGTGAACGGATGATGCATCGCCACAAACTGGCCGAGCTCCTCGTCCCAGTCAAAGAACGGGAATTCCACAATCCACAGCAGGTTGTACTGATCCTTCGGAATGATGTCGAGCTTCTTTGCCACATTCTGACGCAGTGCGCCAAGCACGGGCAATGTCACACGCTCCTTGTCGGCGATGATCAGTACCACGTCGCCCGGTTTTGCGTCCGCCTTCTTTGCGATCGCCGCCATCTCGTCCTCCTTCATGAACTTTGCAAACGAAGAAGCGACCGTGCCGTCTTCGGCATACCGGATCCAGGCAATGCCCTTGGCGCCGATGCCCTTGACGAATTCCACCAGCTTGTCGATCTCCTTGCGCGTCAGCACACTGTAAGCGCCCTTCGCGGTGATACCGCAGACGCGGCTGCCGGCCGCGACCGCACCGGAGAATACGCCGAAGCCGCAGTCTCTGACTTCGTCGGCGAGGTCAAAGATCTCCATCCCGTACCGGGTGTCCGGCTTGTCCGAACCGTAGCGTTCCATCGCCTCTTTATATGTCAGGCGCGGCAGCGGCAATGTCACGTCAACGTCAAGGATCTCCTTGAACAGCCGGCCCATGAAGCCTTCGATCATGGACAGCACGTCTTCCATCTGCACGAAGCTCATCTCCACGTCGATCTGCGTGAACTCCGGCTGCCGGTCGGCTCTGAGATCCTCGTCGCGGAAGCAGCGCGCGATCTGCATATAACGGTCAAAGCCCGCCACCATGGAGAGCTGCTTATACAACTGCGGCGACTGCGGCAGCGCATAGAAGCTGCCCTTGTGAATCCGCGACGGCACAAGGAAGTCACGCGCGCCCTCCGGCGTCGACTTGATGAGCATCGGCGTCTCGATCTCGATAAAGCCGTTCTCGTCAAAATAGTCGCGCGTCACCTTCGTGATCTTGTGGCGCAGCAAAATGTTTTTCTGCAGATCCGGGCGGCGCAAATCAAGATAGCGGTATTTCAGTCGGGTCAGCTCGCTCGTCGGGCAGTTTTCGATGATCTCAAACGGCGGCGTTTCGCTTTCGCCGAGAATGCGCAGATCGTCCACCGCGATCTCAATCTCGCCCGTCGGGATGTCAAGGTTCTTCGAAGAACGCTCCCGCACCTTGCCGTGCGCCATCAGGACAAATTCGCTGCGGACGGTAAACGCCTTGTCAAAGACCGCCTTGTCCGTGCTGTCGTCAAACGCAAGCTGCACAATGCCCGTGCGGTCCCGCAGATCAACAAAGATCAGCGCGCCGAGGTTGCGCTGCCGCTGCACCCAGCCGCAGACGACCACTTCGCGGTCAATATCCTTTGCGGCAAGTGTGCCGCAGTAATCGGTTCGTTTCAAGCCTGTCATGGTATCCATAAGCATTCGTCTCCTTACTTTATGATTCGTTATTTAAAAGGGTTTCAAATTCTTCCGGGGAAAGGCCGCATGTCTCCAGCGCCTTCAGGTCGTCCATGATCGAAAGGTTGCTGAACACCTGCACAAAGTCGTCGAGCGCAATCTCCTGCGTCTCGCCGCTTTCCATGTTTTTGATCTGCGCCTTGCCGGCCTGCAGTTCGCTGTCGCCGAGCACCATCGTATATTTCGCGCCGATTTTGTTGGCGTACTTCATCTGCGCCTTGACGCTGCGGCCGACCAGATCCTGTTCGGCATACAGTCCCTCGCGGCGCAGCGCAGTCACCAGCGATGCCGCCCGGATCTTTGCCGCGTCACCCATTGCGCCGATAAAGATTTTGCAGGTCTCCTTCGGCGGGAACGCGACGCCCTGCTGCTCCATAAGAAGCATCAGCCGCTCCAGACCGAGGCCGAAGCCGAGCGCCGGGGTGTGCGGGCCGCCGAGTTCTTCCACCAGTCCGTCATAACGGCCGCCGCCGCAGACAGTCCCCTGCGCGCCGATCTCGGTCGACACAAATTCAAACACCGTGCGGCTGTAATAGTCCAGACCGCGGACGATCGTCGGATTCAGCGTGAATGGGATCTCCATCGCCGTCAGCGCTGCCTGCACCTGTTCAAAATGTGCGCGGCAATCGTCGCAAAGATAATCCGTGACCACGGGCGCGTCCTTCGCGATCTCCTTACACGTCGGCGACTTGCAGTCGAGAATGCGCATCGGGTTGCGTTCGAGCCGCTCATTGCAGGTGTTGCAAAGTGCGTCCTTGTGTGCGCTGAAATACGCGTACAGCGCCTTGTGGTAATCCTTGCGGCAGTCTTTACAGCCGATGGAGTTGAGTTCCAGCCGCAGGTTCTGTACGCCGAGCTGCGCAAAAAAGTCATTCGCAAGGCTGATGACCTCGGCGTCCGCCAGCGGTGACGCGCTGCCGAGACATTCCACACCGAACTGATGGAACTCGCGCAGACGGCCGGCCTGCGGTTTTTCATAGCGGTAGCAGGACGTCAGATAGCACAGCTTCTGCGGCATCGGCTCATTATACAGCCCATGCTCCAAAAATGAGCGCACCGCACCGGCGGTACCTTCAGGACGCAGCGTGATCGAGCGTCCGCCCTTGTCGTCAAACGTATACATCTCTTTTTGCACCACGTCGGTCGTATCACCGACGCCGCGCTGAAACAGCTCAGTGTGCTCAAACACCGGCGTGCGGATCTCTGAAAAGCCGTAGCTGCCGGCCACGTCCAACGCCGTCTGTTCCAGGTACTGCACTCTGTGGCTGTCCGCAGGCAGAACATCCTGCGTGCCCTTGATGGATTTTGTAATCAGCGCCATAGTATTCCTCCTGTCAAAAAAGAGCGCGCCCATCCAAGCGGCATCTGCCGCAAGGGATGAAGCAACGCTCCACGGTACCACCCTTATTGAGCCGTTCGGCTCCACTCTTGCTCCTTAACGCGGAAAACGGGCATACGCCGGCTCGGAACTGTCTTCACCGTTGCTTACGCAGAGAACTTTCAGCCCGTGGTTCTCCTCTCTGGGCGCAGCGGGGCGGCTACTCCTGTTCGTCATCGCCTTTTTTCTTTCAATTTGTATGGATTATTTCGGATTGACAATATCACGCCAGTCGAGATCTCCGCGCTCAAGCGCGTGAATCAGCGCCTCCGCCGTTGCAATGTTCGTCGCGACAGGCACATTATGAACATCGCAAAGGCGCAGCAGGTTGACCTCGTTCGGTTCGCCGGGCTTCGGATTCAGCGGATCGCGGAAAACCAGAAGCAGGTCGATCTCGTTGCAGGCGATGCGCGCGGCGATCTGTTCCTCGCCGCCGTCCGAGCCGCCCATAAAGCAGGTGATCGACAAACCTGTGGCTTCGCCGACCATTTTTCCGGTAGTCGCGGTCGCGCAGATGCTGTGCTTGCTGAGCGTACCGCAATATGCGATACAGAACTGCGTCATCAGTTCCTTCTTCGCGTCGTGTGCGATCAATGCGATATTCATAGATTCCCTCCCAATGTGTGTGTTTCCCCATTTTTTCAGCAAAATTTCTTTGCTTTATCATACCAAAATATTTCCAATAAAGCAAGATGATACGAAGGATTTTATAAAAAAAGGCAGATTCCACAAAGAATCATTCTTCTTTTTGTTGAACCTTCGCAACTGAAATTTCACTCAAAGAAAAAACAGTGGCACGTTGTAGCCCATCACACGCCGGGCAACATTATAAAATGGGATATAAGAAATTTGATTCTTTTTGAAGATTTCGCCGCCCATTGCCGAACGCCGGATCTTTTTGTCCTCGGGGATGATGCCGATGAGCTGGACCTCCACCTTGTCGATCACGTCATCAATGTTCAACAGGCGCTGCTTTTTCATGTCGCGCTTCACGGCGCGGTTGATCAGCAGGCGCGTATTCTTCACGCCCAGCGTCTCCATCTGCGCCGCAGCGGTACAGGCGGCACGCACGCACACCAGGTCGGCCGTCGCGACAACAATGCCGCGCTGCGCACCGGCGCAGGCCAGACGCAGCCCCGTACCGACACCCGCCGGGGCGTCCAGCAGAATATAATCGAATGCGTCGTCCAACTGCCGCAGCAGCTTGCGGACGCTTTGCGGTGTGATCGCGTCGTAGCTTTGCGGACACGGCAGCACCGTCAGATCGCCCGCTTCGCAGAGCGCATCCGCCGGCGCACAGCGGTCAAAGACCACGTCGCCCCAATCGTAAACCATGCTTTGCGTCACACCGACCACCAGGTCCACGCTGCGCAGATTGTCAAAATCCATCAGCAGCACCCGCAGTCCCTGCGCGGCGAGCGCGTGGCCGAGACCGACGCTGACCGTCGTTTTCCCGACGCCGCCCTTGCCGGACGCAATCACAATTGTTCTTGCCATAGGTTCGTCTCCTCCAAAACCGCGTGGTTACGGAAGCAGCTGTGCTTCCGGCTGTCTTGCGTTTTCCGTGCTCTTCCGGGAGAAGTAATGCTCCAGAATCGCCGACGCGATCGGCGCGGTGGAGCCGCCGCTGCCGGCGCCTTCCACTATGAGCGCCACGGCAATCTCCGGGTTCTCATACGGCGCGAACGCCATAATCAGACCGTTGTAGGTGTCCACGCCATGTTTGACAACCGTCGTTGTACCGGTCTTTGCGGCAACCTTGACCGGCACGCGCGAAAAGTCGGCGTAGCTCTGGGTACCGACCAGCAGCATGCCCTGCCAGACGAGGTCCCAGTTCTTGTCGTCGAAGTTTGCCTGCGAGAGCACCTGCGGCTCCGATTCCATCAGCGTTTCGCTGTAATCGGCGCGCATCACGGATTTCAAAAAGTGTGCCTTGTACCGGACGCCGCGGTTGGCGACCGTGGAAACATACGAGCAAAGCTGGATCGGTGTGAACTGGTTGTCGCCGTGGCCGATGCCGGCCTGCAGCGTCAGACCCGGTGTCCAGATGTCGCCCTTGGAAATGCGGTAGTTGTAACTGTCCACGTTGCCCTCGGCTTCCGTCAGTTCCACGCCGGTCTTTTCGCCGAGACCGAACATGGTGAAATAGCTGTTGAGCTTTTCGATGCCGAGCAGCCGCGCAGTCTGATAAAAGAAGATGTTGCAGCTGTTATAAAGTGCGCGGACCACGTTCTGCCCGCCGTGATAGCCGGTGCAGCCCGGCTGATAGTCTTCGTAATAGCGATAGACGCCGTTGCAGAAGACGGTGGTATTTTCGTCGATGATGCCCTCCTGCAGACCCGCCATGGCGACGGCAGGTTTGATCGTCGAGCCCGGTGTATAGGTACTGCGCAGCGCACGGTTCCACAGCGGCTTGAGCTTGTTTTCCATCAGCTTTGTCGCGTTCTTTGCGTAGCTTTCCAGATCAAAGCTCGGATAGTTTGCCGCCGCGAGAACGTCGTTGTTGCGGGTATCCATCACGACCACCGCGCCGGCACGAGTTTGCGGCTGCGAGGCGATCAGGTTGCGCAGCGCGTTCTGTGCCACCCGCTGCAGCTCCATGTCGATCGTCAGGACGATGGTGTCGCCCTGCTGCGGCAGCACGGTGTAAGTCTCCGTGGTGTTGCCGTCGGCATCCGTGGTGATGACTTTTTCGCCCGCCGTACCGCGCAATTGGCTTTCCATCATGTATTCGATGCCGCTCTTGCCGATGACATCGTTCTTGTTGTAGCCGTCTTCTTTTTTCTGTTCGTACTCCTCCGCGCTGATGGGGCCGACCACACCGAGGATATGCGGCGCAATCGTGCCGTTGACATATTCGCGTTCGGCATCCACCCGGACGCCAACGCCGATCAGCACGTCGTTCTTTTCCTTCACGAGCGTCATCAGCGCGTCGGATACGTCTGTTGCAAAGACATAGTCCGTGTTCGCGTTGAAGCCCTCTTTGTGCATGGAGTAATAGACCGAGGCGATGTTGCGCGCATCCCTGATGTCATAAGCCTCCAGGCCGTAGCGCTGCACCAGCGCGTCAAAGCAGTTCTGCACGCTCGCATACGGGTTCAGGTGCAAAAACGCTTTTGACTTGAGGTACGCCACCTCGTTGTCCTTGTTCTTACGAAATTTCAGCACGCCGTTTTTCGTCAGGCGGATCGGCAGGTTGTCCTTCCACTCGGCGCCGGCGTTTTCAAACATGCGCACCAACGTCAGGATGATCTCGTTGCGCTGCTGCATCTCTCTGCCGGCAGGGAAGCGCGCATAATCGAAGATGACGGTATTGACCTGCCGGTTTGTGGCGAGCAGATTGCCGTTGCGGTCGCGGATCTCTCCGCGCAGCGGCGCAACGGAAACCACGGCGCTTTTCACCGCGGCCTGCCGGTTTTCCTTGGCCTGCACGACCTGCAGATAGTATAAGCGAACCAAAAAGACGGCAAACACCGCAGCGACCGCAAGGATCACTGCCAGAGAGCGTCTTTTGCTGAGCGTTCTGAACATCCGGCTGCCGCCTCCTTTTCACATAATCTCATTTTTCACAAACGCTTTTTTCTCAGACCCGGCGCACCGACTTGCGCTTTGCCGGGGCGCTGACCGCCGCAACGAGAAAATAATACAGCGGCGTCAGACAGAAGGTGTAAAGCATCGACGGCAGATACCGCCGCAGCAGCAGCATCCCCGCCGCGTCGTACCCCCGCAGCACCACAAAGAACAGCCAGTGCGTCAGGGCAAACAGGCACAGCCAGACGCCGGTCACCAGCAGACATGTCGGCAGATTGCGCTGCAGCAAAAAGGACGCCAATGTGCTGCTCACAAAGGTCAAAATGCAGAACATGATCGCGAAATAGCCGTCCGCCGCCGGGGACGCAACGTCCCACAGCAGACCGCCGAACACGCCGAACGCCATCGCCGCCACACTGCTTTCCTGCAGTGCGATTGCCGAAAGCAGCGGCACCATCAGCCACGCTGCCGCACCGCCGATGGTCGGGAAAGCGCCTTTGGTATGCTGAAACAGGGCAGTCAAAAGCACGAGCAATGCAAAGACTGCCCGTTTGATCGTCCGCTCTTTTTCAAAGGTCAACCGCATACCTGCCTCCGTATGTTATCCTGCGATTTGTTCAATGCCCTGACCGCTGAAGTCCGTGATGACAAACACGTCCTCAAGCGCGGTGATGTCCACGCCCGGCGTAATGACCGCGTAGCTGGTCAGATCGTATTCGCTTTCCTGCACCTGCTTGACACTGCCGATGATCAGGCCCTTGGGGTACACGCCGCCGATGCCCGACGTCACGACCAGACCGCCCGGCGACACCGCCGTCATGCGTTCCAGACCCGCGAGCATACAGGAGCCGTTTTCGGAAAGTGCTGTTGTCGTTGTGACATATGATGTTTCGCGCGTCTTCGTTTCGATCGCGCTGACGTTGAGCGACGGACTCAGCAGTGTCTGCACGACACTGTAAGACGGGTTAACCTTTTTGACGATGCCGACAAGATAGTTGCCGCAAACGACCGGGTCATTGATCTGCACGTCGTCGCTCGTCCCCTTGTCAATGATCAGCGACGAGAACAGATCCGCCGTGTCCGTACCGATGATGTTCGCCGGCGCAAGCGCAAAATCGCGGTTCGTTTCCTTCACGCCGAGCATATCCTCATAGGACGAGATCTTGTGCTTGATCTCATCGTAATCCGCCAGCCGGTCCTCGTATTCCGCCAGCCGTTCCTTCAGCGCTTCGTTTTCGCTCTGGTAATACCGTGCGGAGGAAAAGCTCTCGGCGAACCAGTGGACCTTTTCGCTCAAGAAGCCCGCGGCCTTCTGCATCGGCGTAAACACGGTGCCGACCACCGCGGTGAACGGCGATGTATCGTTTTCACCGACCACCGCCAGCACCGTACCCAGCAAAAGCGCCAGCAGCACCGCAACGAAGATTTTAAACTGTGTGCTTTTCAAAAATTGTCGCATAGCGTAGCCTCTTTTTCCCGCCGCGCGTTACAGGCGTTTGCCCAGTGCGCGCAGCGCGTCGGATTCCAGGTAGATGCCCGTGCCGCCGACAACGCAGTCCAGCGCGTTGTCCGCCACATTGACCGGCATACCGGTCTCTTCGGCAATCAGCTTGTCCAGCCCGCGCAGCAGCGCACCGCCGCCCGTGAGCATGATGCCCTGGTCAATGATGTCCGCGGCCAGCTCCGGCGGCGTCTTTTCGAGCGTCGCGTGTACCGCGTCGAGGATCTGATTGACGGAGTCATGCAGCGCTTCGCGGATCTCTTCGCTCGTGATGGTGATATTCTTCGGCAGACCGTCCACGAGGTTGCGCCCCTTGACTTCCATTTTGCCCTCGCCTTCGTAGGGCGCGGCGGAACCGATCTTGATCTTGATATCCTCCGCCGTGCGGTCGCCGACGAGCAGGTTGTATTTTTTCTTGATGAACTGTACGATCGCGGCGTCGAACGTATCGCCGGCCACGCGGACCGAACGGGACGTCACAATATCGCCCAGCGAAATCACCGCAACCTCCGCCGTGCCGCCGCCGATGTCCACGACCATGCTGCCGATGGCGTCGCCGACAGGCAGCCCCGCGCCGATGGCCGCCGCCATGGGTTCTTCGATCAGGCTGACATAGCGGGCACCCGCTTCAATGGCAACGTCATGCACGTTGCGGCGTTCCACCTCCGTGACGCCGGACGGGATGCAGATCACGACCCGCGCCTTCGCGAAAAAGGAACCGTTGAGCGCCTTCTGAATGAAGCGCTTGAGCATTTCCGCAGTGATGTCGAAGTCCGCGATCACGCCGTCCTTGAGCGGACGCATGGCGCTAATGGACCCGGGCGTGCGGCCGATCATCTCCTTGGCCTGGTTGCCGACCGCGACCACCTTTGC
>CACYCR010000068.1 GCA_902772935.1 Oscillospiraceae bacterium | reverse complement strand
CGGCGCGAGCGCCTTGGTTTTTACGTAATCACAGAGCGATTTTGCTGCTTTGCCGAGCTTGCCCTGCGGCGCAGCAACATACATTTCAACAACTTCTTTGCCGGCAACGTCACCTGTGTTGGTCACGACTGCATCCACGGAAACTTTGTCACCATCAAAGGTGAAGTTTTTCGTTTCAATGGAAAATGTGGTGTAGGAGAGGCCGAAGCCGAACTCGTAGTTGACTCTTTCATAGGTCGGGTCAAAGGTCTCGAACCAGCGGTAGCCCATGAAAATGTCTTCGGTATAGGCCTGATTGTTCTCATTCCAGCCGGCGGTTGTGGGATAATCCGCAAGATCCTTTGCCCAGGTGTCGTTGGTTTTTCCCGAAGGATTGGCGCGGCCGAGCAGAATGTCGGCAATTCCGAGGCCGCCCTGCATGCCGGTGTAACCGACGAAAAGCACGGAATCGACGTGGATGCCGTCAATTGCATCTTTCGCCCAGGAGGTGTCAAAGACCGAAGGTGTATTGAGCACAACAACGACCTTATCGAAGGCTGCGGTCAGTTGCTGCAGCAGTGCTTTTTCGTTGTTTTTCAAATACCAGTTCTGGCGCGCAAGGTCAAACGCTTCGCCTGCCCAGCGGCTGAGAAAGAACACGGCGGTATCCGCCGCAGCCGCAGCTGCATGCACGTCTTCGTCCGTCGGTTCATACTGCGTGCCGTTGGCAAGAGCGGCGGCGTAGTTGTCGCTGATTGGGCGGAAGATGGAGATTTCCTTGTTGCTTTCGGCTTCGTTCAGCGCGTCCAGCGGATCAATCGGCTTGTTTTCAAAATCGCCGGCCTGCGTCTGAGAGCCGAAGCCGTAGGGGATATAGCCCCGCATATACCAGGTATCGCTGTCTTTCTGGCCAAGGCACTGTGCGTCACCAAAGACCGCAATGGTTGCGCCGCGGCGAATCGGCAGCGCTTCGTTTTCGTTTTTCAGCATAACGATGCCTTCCCGGGTGATGACGCGGGAGAGCTTATGCCCTTCACTGTAATACAGCGCGCTGGCGTTGATGGGCATACAAAACAGACAGCCCACAAGCAGCGACAGTGTCAACAGAACGGACACGATTTTTTTCTTCATAAATGTCCACCTCGTTTTTCAGAATTGGTTATTTTGGTTTGTGTTCCGATTGCTTTATTGTTTCTGCGCCTTGACAACAAAGTCGCAGGTGTAGCCGTTCCAGTGTGCCGTTACGCGGGTTTCGCCCGTACCGACAGCAAAGACGCGGTTGCCGACGATGCGGATCACAGAGCGGTCATAGCCTTCATAGCAGATGCCGGCAAGGATCGGCGTGTTGAAATTGTCGGAGTCATAGGCGAAAATCCAGATGTGTTCGCTGTCGGTCACCGTCATGACCGGATCCTGCGCCGCGATCGTGATGACCTCGGGAATCGCACGTTCGTTGTGTGTTTCCACGGGGATATCCAGATTCTGCTCATTTTCAGGATCGGTCTTCGGTTTGTCGGCGAGCGAGAGCGCCACACGGTGCATCCGCGTGCCCCAGGTACCCCAGCCGGGACCGTAGCCGTAGGAGAGATACACCGGATCACCTTCGCAGATGTGGCCGTCGGCGCGGCCGGAGATGCCGCAGTTGTGCAGCTTTTTCGCGGTGTTGGTTTTTACAAAGCCGGAGGGACGGAAGGTCAGACCGTCAAACGATTCCCAAACGGAGACATAGCTTTCATCGGAAAACCGTTTGGTGGTGCAGACTGCAACAAACCGTCCGAATGCATCCACATATTTGACGTCCTTGGAATCTCCGACGTCGCCGATCTCACCGTAGGTATCGGGGATTGCTTCGCCGTGCATGACAACGGTGGCCGGCCAGTTTTCATCCGTTGCGTCAGCGGTGGACACAAGAACGGGACCGCCCCAGTTGCTGTAGATGTAGAGTGTATCGCCCATCAGCACGAAGGCGGGCTCCATGGCGCCGCCGACGTTCGGGTCGCCCTGCCAGTCAAGCAGCGGCACCGGGTCGCCGCCCCAGCCTTTGCCGTCCCATTTCTCATAGGGACCGCCGGGCTTTTTGCTGCGGGCCACATAGACGTCGTTGTCGACGCCGCGTTCATCCATGGTGGATGTATAGCCGATGTAATAGTAATCGCCGATTTTGATTGCACCGGGATCGCAGGTGGAAAGCGCGTCCATGGAACCTGCGGTGGGCTTGACGGCGACGGTTTCCTTGGTGCGGATTTTGCCGCCGCAATACAGACGTTTATAGGTGATCACGTCCCAGTAACCAAAGGTGCCGTTGGTGGCGCTGAAAACGTCAAGGCTGCCGTCGGCGTTCAGAATCATGGACGGTCCGTAGCGGTAGCCGCCGTAGACACGGCCGGGTTCGTAAGTGTCCCAGCCCTCGTCCTCTGCTTCAATCTGCAGATACAGTGCGCTGTCACCGGCCGGCGTCACCTCGCCGGTCAGATCTTTCGCCGGGAAAAACGGCATAAAGCCGAAGTTGCCCATACCGAACACCGTCAGACCGATCAAGAGCGTTTTGACAACCATATAAAAAATTCTTGTCATGGCGGTATCTCCTTTTGCTTTTACGATGTGCTGCTTCAGCTTTGCGCTGCGGTGAACTGACAGCCGATGGCATTGCCGCCGTCGAGCCAGACGTTCAGCGGTGTGACGGTGACGTCATAGACGGTGCCTGCGGTCAGACCGTCAATTGTCACGGAAAGACGCTCCGGCATCGGCTCAAAGTAGTATTCGGAATAAATCTCTTTTTCTATGATCTCCTTTGGCTGCGCGGCGTTCTTCAACTGGATCCGGTAGCCGTAGACGCAGACGTCATCCTGTGCCTGCGGGAAGGACAGCGTCACCTGTTCGGCACGCACGCTGTCGATGTTGACGGCGGCGTCCTCGGTGAACCACGGTGCGCCGTCGGTCTTTTTGCGCGCAGAGGTGTAGGCAAAGGTCATTGGATTGCAGACGTCGTTGATCTGCCAGATGAGCTGCTTGTCGCCGTCGGTGCTTGCGGGCGTTTTCATGAAGTCGTCGGTAAGCAGGTTGTACGGCAGGATGCGGACACGGTTCGCGGCGTCCACTTCCACAATCAGGAACTGCGCGGCGTTGCGTGCGCCGGCGGGAATGGTCGAATCGCCGATGTCGCGTTCCATTTCAAAGTAGTTGAGTGTGCTGGCGCCGACCTGCGTGTAGCTGTTCTGCCAGATGTTCAGCGGGTTGTTGACCGGACCGTGAGAATGGCCGGAGAAGTTGATGACCTGCGGGTAACGGGCATAGACCATATGCAAAGGGACGGACATCTGCGTATACCAGCTGCGGCTGACATAGACGGTTTTCTGGATGTGACCGTGCTGCATGGTGAAGATCGGACGTTCGGGATCATCTGCCGCGGCCTTTCTGAGCTGCGCGGACATCCAGTTGATCTGCGTCGGCAGCTGCCAGGTATCGGAGGGCGCAGGAGAGAGACCGATGAAATGGAAGCCCTTCACAACCGTGTGGGTGTCCGGCTCCTGCTGCATGTTTCGTTTGAAGCCGTCGAGGCCGGTCTTGTTAAACTCGTGGTTGCCCATGATTGCAACCAGAGTCGTCTCGTCGCGCATCTGTTCTTTGATCACACGGTTGAGGATCACGTACTCTTCGTCCGCGCCGGTGTCGCAGTTGTCGCCGGTCAGAACCAGCGCGTCAAGCGTCTGATAGGTCGGATGGTTTTCGGCATAACGGTAAGCGGAATGGAAGAGCTGTTCGAAGCGTCTGGTGTTGGTGCTGTCTCCGGTGCTGATGTGAATATCAGACGCGACAGCGAAACGGAAAATTGGTTCGAAATCTTCTTCGATTGCAGTTTCGACCGCTTCTTCACGGGCTTTCTGCTGCTTTTCCGTGACCGGTGTAAGCTCGGTCAGGAGCATGAAGAGCGCCAGCGGCAGACACAGAATTGCAATGATTCTTCTGAAAAATACCATAAAAAGACCTCCGTTTACTTCTTTTGCAACGAAGCCGGTAAATCTTTTGCAAACAATCAACACACATCATACACAAAATATTTATGTAATTGCTTTTGTGCATAATGAAGGCTGCAAAATCCCGACTTTTTTTGTTGCTTTTTTCTATTATACAACGGATAGGAGAAGATGCCACGTAGTGATGTGTAAAAAAAGTGTAAATTTTCCATTTGATAAATACAACGAATACAAAGAGGTATCCGTTTCTTTTTATTGGTCATGCAATGGGCGCCCATGCGCGCAGACGGACAGGTATACGAAACCCCTCTTTTCTTTTTTGTCTATCTGTGATAGAATAGATTTAATGATGCGCAAAGGAGGATTCCCGATGAAACGGCTTTTCCGCTTCTTCCCGCTTGTTTTCTGTCTGCTTGGGCTTTTTGTGCCGTATGCCGGCGCCGCTTCCGGCACCGGCAACCCCTTCGAACGGGGCACGCTTTCCTGTGAAAGGTTCCGCATCCCGGCGCTTCTGACGCTGCGTGACGGCAGCGTGCTTGCGAGCGCGGATCTGCGATGGAACCACGGCACTGACGCACCGCAGAATCTGGACATTGCGGCAGCGGTTTCCCCGGACGGCTACGGTGCCTGGCAGTACAGTGTGCCGAACCATTTCGACGATTACGCCGACGGCACGGGCAGCCGGCAGAGCAGCGCCTGTATTGATTCTACCCTGCTGCAAAGCGAGAGCGGCCGCGTCTTTCTGCTGTGCGATCTGTTTTTGTCCGGTACGGGGTACCCGAATGCACAAAAGGGCAGCGGTTGTCTGACCGTCAACGGCAAGTCCTATATCGCGCTTGCCAAAACCGGCACCGAAGACGATCGCTTTCATATTGCGGCGTTCAACGACGGGTTTGCGCCGGTGATGGAAGGGGACCGCGCGACCGCATACACGGTTGACGAGGCTTTCCGCCTTTACAAAAACGGTATGCTTTGCACGATCAAACAAAGAGGAGACGGTGATGCGCCCACGGGTGCGGCTGTCGCACAAAACATCTTTTACGATACGTCGGATCTGCATGTCTTTCCCACGCCGTTTCTGTGCCTGCGGCACAGCGATGACGGCGGTATGACCTGGAGCGCGCCGATGCTGCTCAATCCGGGCATCAAACATGAGACCGAAGCCTTTCTCGGCGTTTGCCCGGGACGCGGCGTCAGCATTCGCCATGACGGGCACGAGCGGCTGATCTTTCCGCTTTATTCCAATGAAAACGGCCGTGAACACGCAGTGATGATCTATTCGGATGACGGCGGAAAGACCTGGCAGCGCGGACAGGACGTCCGACAAAGTCTGTTTCTGCGAAAGACCAGCGAATCGCAGGTCGTTGTTCTTCCAGACGGAACGCTGCGGCTGTTTTCGCGCAACCAGTCCCATTTCGTCGGTCACTGCGACAGCACGGATGGCGGCGTGACCTGGACAAAGGCCAGACCGGACTGGCAGCTGTTCGGTACCAGAAACTGCATGGTTTCCCTCATCAACACGACAAAAACGATCGACGGAAAGCAGGTCGTGCTTTGCTCCATGGGATCGAGCTTCTTTCGCCGCGCCAACGGCGTGATCCGCGTTGGTCTCATCGACGAGCGGCAGAAGATTTGCTGGCGCGGCAGATACAAGGTCAACAAAGGCTTCTTTGGCTATTCATGCCTGACGGAACTGGGAGACGGCAATTTCGCACTATTGTATGAAGACGAAGCTGCACATTTCTGTTACCGCGTATTTTCCCTGACGGACGACGGAACGCTTATGTTTCTCCCGGAGAAGTAAAAAAAGTCCGCAGAATCTGCGGACAGAAAGCGCCGGACAGGATTCTTTTCGAACGCTGTCCGGCCATTTTATTAAGCGAATACCGATATTTTGTCTGCAAGCATCTTCACTCGGCGAGCAGGTGCAGCTTGCAGCTTTCGCCGTCATCCCACGCTTTGTCGGTCATCTCGAGCCCCGCGTACATCAGCAGCGCGCCGGAATACGTCTCGCCGGTGTCCTCAACAGTGTACATTGCATCGGGATCAAGACCCTGCAGCTTCAGGTGCAGCAGCACATCGTCCTGCCGGCGCATACGCACGACGGTGACAAGCGCCTCGCGTTTGTCTTCGGAAACGAATGACCACGCACAGACAAATGCATTGTCCCACGGGCAGAGCAGACGGTAGAGTTCGCCGGAATGGATGAGATCGTAGTATTTGTGGTAGTCTTTGACCTGTGCCTTCACGATTTCGCGGTCTTCAGTCCCAAGCTTATTGGGGTCGAGTTCATAGCCGAAGGTTCCCCAAAGCGCAACATCGCCTTTTGTGCGGTACCCCGTCCGGTCACACGCCGAAACGTGCGCGCCCATGGACGATGCCGGATAGCAAAGGGAGGTGCCGAACTGAATGTTCAGCCGTTCGATCGGGTCGGTGTTGTCACTCGTCCAGATCTGCGGGGAGTAATAGAGCATGCCCGGGTCGAAGCGTCCGCCGCCGCCGGAGCAGTTTTCAAGCAGCAGATTCGGGAATTCCCGGGTCAGGCGGTCCTGCAGCGCATAGGTACCCAGAACAAAGCGGTGGAAGAATTCGCCGCTGCGCTCTGCGGGCAGCAGCGCCGAGCTGGCTTCGCTGAGGTTGCGGTTAAAATCCCATTTCACGTAGTCGATCGGATAGGTGCCGAGCACACTGCGCATTTGCGCAAAGATGTTTTCACGGACATCCGGCCGTGAGACGTCCAAGACATACTGCTGCCGTGCGATGGATGGCGTGCGGCCCGGCACATGGACACACCAGTCGGGGTGGGCACGGAACAGGTCGCTGTCGGGTGAGATCATTTCCGGCTCATACCAGATGCCGAATTTCAGCCCCATGCCGTGTACCGTTGCAATCAGCCGGCCGAGGTTGAGCTTTTTTTCGTTGATGAACCCGTCGCCGAGGCTGTTGGTGTCGTCGTTGCGCTTGCCGAACCAGCCGTCGTCCATAACGAGCATTTCAATGCCGAGCTCTTTTGCACGTTCGGCGAACGAGATCAGCTTGTCCGTGTCAAAGTCAAAATATGCCGCCTCCCAGCTGTTGATCAGCAGCGGCCGCTTCTGCTTCTGCCATCTGCCGCGAATCAGGTGTGCGTCATAGCAGCGATGGAATGTGCGGCTCATGCTGCCGAGACCGTCTGCCGAAAAGACGTGGACAGCTTCCGGGGTGACGAAGGTGTCCCCGGGTGCGAGCAGCCAGCCGAAATCCGTCGGGTCAATGCCCATCACAACGCGGGTCGTTGCGTCATGATCCACCTCAGCGGTCAGTGTGAAGTTGCCGCTGTAGATCAGGTTGAAGCCGTAGACGTCGCCGGTTGTCTCCGTGGCACCGGTCTGCACCAGCGCGGCAAAGGGATTGTGGCTGTGCGAGGAGGATCCGCGAATGCTGTGAATGCCCTGCAGTCCGTGCCCCAGCGGACGGCGCTCGAGCTGCCGCTCCTTGGCGTGTCTGCCCCAGAGTGTAACGAGATCAAAGTCCATTGACGGCAGGTCGACGCAGGAGCTCAGCGCGCGCTCAAGCTTTACGGTTTGATTGCCGCGGTTCGTCAGCCGGACGTGCTTTGCAATCACATCACAGTCATGGAACACTGTATAGACCAGAACGGCCTCCACGTTAGTGCAGGGGTCGCACAGCGTCACTTCAAGCGTTTCACACTGCGTGTCATCTGTGACATACAGATGCGGCAGACCCGGCAGGTCCGGCTTGCCGGCAGTCACCCGGTGCGATACGTATCGCAGGTCGGTTACACTGCTGCCGTCGGCACCGCGTACGGAAAGCGCACAAACCCGGAAATCACCGCGCCCGTTTGTCGGGTACTCCATTGGTGCTACGTCCTGGGAAAAATTGGGGTCATCCGGATCGCAGGGGCTGAACGATGCGCTCTTCAGCCGTTTTGCCAACGACCAGAGATTATCGTCCGGCAAACGCCGCCCGTAATACAGGTTCAGCAAAAATCCGCCCTCCCGGATGCCGAGGACATAGGAGGTGTTGGGGGTATCCAGTTTGATGGTGCGGTTCTGTTCGTGATAGGTGATCATGGGCAGTTCCTCCTTGATACTGTTCTGCTTCTACTATACAGGCTAAATATGAACTTTTCTACCAATTTCTGCCGATTTGCAAAGAATGTGCGTTCGGAGCTTTTGCCGTTTCGTTCCAAAATAAGTCGATTTCGTTCCCGAAATATTGACAATTATTTTCTTGTCGGGTAATATAAATTCATAATGGAAGAGTCTATACTGTTTGAAAACAAAAAAAGTTAGGAAGCAAAAACATTATGAAAATTGCAATTTGCGACGACGAAGCGATCACAAGAAAAGCACTGCATGAACGGACTGCCGCTTTCTTTATGGAAAAGAATATGGAGTGTACCATTACGGAGTTTCCCTCCGGTGAGGCGTTTGTACCGTTCAACAGTGAGTATGACCTGGTGTTTATGGATTGCAGGCTGGAGGATGGCAACGGCATTGATTTTATTGCGAAGATCCGGGAGCAGAACACCCGGCTGTTCGTCATCTTTTTCACGAACTACAGTGAGTATGCCATTGCGTCGATTAAGGTCGATGCCTTCCGCTATCTTCTCAAACCGGTATCGGACGAAGAGTTTGCGGAGGCGCTGGAGTCCTTTGTCCGTCTGTATCAGCACACAAGAAAGATCATTGTACCGACCAAAGACCGCGTGTTTTATCTGGAGGCGGATGAAGTGATCTATATCGAGGCGGATAAAAAGTACACTGTGGTCCGTACCACAACCGGCCAGTACAGGTCGTCCAAACCCATTTCCCAGTTCTTTCAGGAGATCAACAATTCCCATTTCTTTCAGACCCACCGGTCCTACATCCTGAACATGAAATATGTTTCCAGCATTGAAAAGAAAACGATCATTCTGACGAACGGGGAAAAGGTCTTGTGCAGCTCACAAAAATATGACGAATTTCTGAAAAGTTATATGAGCTATCTCAAGTACGAATTCTGAGGAGGACTTGTATGCTTGCACCATGGCAATGGATCTTTTTTGTGCTGCATGATCTTGCCGCGCTGCTCTGTCTGACGGTCGTGCTGTCGGTCATCCGCAGCTTCCGGGAGCGCAGCCGCGTCTGCACGGTTGTTGTTTGCACAATCGCTGCGGTGTTCTCCGGCGCGAACATCGCGCTGCTGCCCGTTCTTGTGCAGATGACGGATTATGAAACGGCCGTTCTTGTGTACGGCTGTGTGTCTGCGCTGCATGTAATGGTGTTCCCGCAGATCATTCTGCGCACAAAACGCATCCTTTTCAATGCGCTGATCTGTCTTTCGATCAATGTCGCAATGGAAGGGCTGTTCAGTGTACTGCACTATGTGATGCCGGAGCTCGACCCGTATACCTATCTGTTTTTCGAAACCGTCTTTTGCTTGATCGGCTATCTGCTTGTGACCGCATTTTTGCTGCGCGTTTCCAAAAACAAGGACGTCAAGGTCATCCGCAACACGGTGGACGTGATTCCAAAATGGCTCTATGCCATCATTATCATTTGCACGTTTTCCTCGTATTTCAGCGTGATGGGGGAGGAACCGGGTCTGTACGATTTCGCAAAGGTGGCCGGTATTCTGCATATGCTTTCGGTGTTCGGCATCCTTTTGTTTGTCGGCTACTTTGTGTTCAAGGTGTTTTCGCTGATCGCGAAGCAGAATCAGATCCTGTCGGAAATGAACGTCATCAAGCTGAATTATGAGCAGATGGTCCAAAACGATGACGCGCTGCGCGCTTTCCGCCACGATTACAAAAACCATATGCTCATCGTCACGAGTCTGCTGAATGCGGGGCTGACCGATGAAGCCATGGACTACCTTGAAAAAGTGAAGGTCACGTCCGGCATCGCGCAGCAGACGTTTTCGACCGGAAACTTTGTTGTGAACGCAATTCTGAACAATAAGAATGAACTCGCGCAGGACTACGGCATCGAGATGTCCTTCACCGGCGTTGTCCCGCAGACCGGCATTGAAAACGACGATCTTTGCACCGTTGTCGGCAACTTAATTGATAACGCCATTGAAGGCGCTCGCCGGGTCGGCGGCAAAAAGTACATTCGCGTCAAGGGCGCTGTGCGCAACGGCTTTTTCACCTTTTCCGTCAAAAACGCGGTTGCCGAAAAAGCGCAGATCAAAAACAACAAAATCAAAACGACCAAAGCGGATACTAAGCGGCACGGCATCGGCTTGAAAAACGTTGCCGCCGTCGCAAAAAAATATCATGGCGCCGCCGTGTATGCCTGTGATGACACGGAATTTACGGCTGACGTCACATTTCATCTGGAGGGGGAAACAGACACATGAAAAAAACAATTGCCATCCTGCTTGCGCTGCTCTTTGCTTTGCAGATCGCGGTTTTGCCTGCGGCTGCCGAGGGCGAAAGCGCATCTGACGTGCCGACGCTTTCGTCAGCAAACGCTGTCTCGAGTTATATCCGCGCAGAGATGGTCAACCGCAGTACTGAGATTCGTTACAAGGCCAGTAATGCTTTGCTCGCTCTGATTGGCGCAACGCTTTCAAACATCTGCACCCACACGGGGAACGGCGCCGAAGGCGACTATCTGCGCCTTGCGCTTAATTATGTTTTCCCGCAGCCGGTGAAGGATGCCGACGGTGTGTATACGCTGCATCCGGTGTATTATACGACCGCCGAACAGGAAGCCGCTGTCGATGCGTATGTGGAAAACGTGGTCGCCGGCTGCACGGCACAGGACAGCACAGAGATCGCGCGCTATCTTTATGACTACCTGTGCGAGCATGTGACGTTCGACCTTGAAAACCTCTATAACGACGAAGACATGCTGAAGTATACCGCTTACGGCGCGGCGATCAACGGCAAAGCGGTCTGTCAGGGCTTTGCCTCGCTGTACTACAAGCTGGCGCTGGCGGCGGGCCTGGACTGCCGCATCGTGACCGGCACCAGAGGCGACGTTGCCCACGCCTGGAACATCATCAAAATTGACGATTTGTGGTATCATGTGGACGCATCCTCAGGCGCGCAGCTGCTGGATAACTCTGCGTATTTTATGAAGCTGTCGTTTGACGGTTATACGATCAATTACGGTAATGAAACTTCGACAGAAATCCAAGACTATTCATTCGCTGAATCGGTGATAAAAACCGGAAGTATCGGCGATAATATTACATACACAATGAACGAACAAACTGGAAAGCTTGTTCTGTCCGGAACGGGACCCATGACGGTAAAGTTCAACCCAATTTATAATCCGATTATTAATTTTGATCGTTCACTAGTCAAATCAGTTGTGATTTCTGAAGGTATTACAAGTATTGCTGATTATTTATTCTACCGTTGTGAAAACATGGAGAGTGTCTCCATTTCATCAACCGTAGAAGAAATCGGAGCACGTGCATTTTCTCGTTCCCTTTCCGAATTAACAGACATTCATGTCAGCGCCGACAGTCCTTTTTATGCTTCAAACGGCACCTGTTTAATCAATAAAACAACAAAAGAATTGACTTTAGGAACACAAAATTGCGTGATTCCAAACGATGGAAGCGTGGAAAAAATCGGAGTGTCTGCTTTCAGTTCAAATGTAAATTTAAAAAATATTACGTTGCCAAATAGTCTTAAATCTATAGAAGAGTCCGCATTTTACAACTGTCCTGGGCTAACAACAGTCATTATTCCGTCAAATGTAACTTATATTGGTCTAAGGGCTTTCTACGGTTGTAGCGGGCTAACAAAAGTCATTATTCCGTCAAATGTAACCTGTATTGACCAGTGGGCTTTTGCACATTGTGATGGACTCGAAGAGGTTTCCTTCCCGCAGGATTTGCAGGAGATCGGCGATAGCGCTTTCTTGGGATGCAAGAAATTAAAACAGATCGCCATTCCCAAAGCAGTAAGTGACATTGGCGATACAGCATTCTCCGGCTGCAACAATCTGGAATCTGTCACCGTAGATGCAGAAAACGATCATTACCATTCTGAAAACAACTGTCTGATTCATACCGAAAGTAAAACAATGATCGCCGCATGTAGCAATAGCGTAATTCCGAACGACGGGAGCGTTACCCGCTTGAGAAATGTGTTTAATAACTGCTCAACTCTCACGCATATTGACTTACCCGATTGTATTACTGAAATAGTAGGATTTAATGATTGCTCGTCATTAACCAATATCTCTATCCCGAATTCCGTGAAAATCATTGACGGGTTTTACGGGTGTACCGGACTGAAGAAAGTTGTATTCCCAAATGGTATTACCAATATCACAGGGTTCGAAGGCTGCGACGGTCTGACTTCTGTCACGATTCCTGAATCAACCGTACAACTTGGATATACGGAAGTTACTGAGACACAAACCACTAATTACAGCGCATTTCAATTCTGCGACAAGCTGAAAACAATTAGAGTCTTATCAAAGAATGTGAAGATCGCAAATAATACATTCCTTGATGCCCCTTTACTGACTACGATCTATGGGTTCACGGGTTCAACTGCGGAAGCGTTTGCTCAAGAGAGGAACATCACCTTTGTTTCCCTCTGCCCTCTGACCAACGAACCCCACAATGTACAGACGGCTGACGCGACAGAACCCGACTGCCTGAATCCCGGTTACACGGCCGGAACGGTTTGTCCGGACTGCGGCGAATGGCTGTCCGGCCATGAAGTGAGCGCCGACGCGCTCGGCCACAACCCCGGCACACCGGTACCCGAAAACGTGGTGGCTGCCACCTGCACCGCCGAGGGCTCCTATGACAATGTGACCCGCTGCACGCGCTGCAATATTGTGCTGTCGTCCACGGCGGAGAAAATCGCCATGACGCCCCACGCGGACAACGACCGCAACGGCTACTGCGACGACTGCGGCGCATACATCTGCGAACACCCGGAAACCGCTTTGCAAAACGCAAAAGCGCCGACCTGCACCGAAGCCGGCTATTCCGGCGATACGGTCTGCGGCTACTGCGGCGTGACGCTCACCTACGGCGTGACTGTGCCGGCGACCGGACACAGCCCGGTGATCAGCGCACCGCCGAGAGACGCCACCTGCCTGGATCCGGGGCAGACGGCGGTATATACCTGTTCAGTTTGCAACACTGTGACGACCGCTGCGCAGCCGACACCGCTTGCCGCCCACACGGACGCGGACAGCGACGGTCTGTGCGATATTTGCCTTGCGCCGACCGACTGCACGCAGTACGGCAGATGCGGCGACGATTTGTTCTGGTACGTGGACGGCGGTGTGCTTGTGATCTCCGGCAGCGGTGCGTCCGGCACGCTGGATACAACACCGTGGGAAAGCTGTAGTGCGCAGATTGACGCGGCGTACCTGAAAGACAGTGTCACAGCAATGGACGGCGCGCTCTTTACCGCCTGTTCGAACCTTGCGTATGTCTATGCCGCTGCTGCGACGACGGTTTCGCGCTGCAGCGTTCCGGTACTGACCTACACGGATGCAAACGGCGTATGCACTGTGTCCGGTCGTAACAATGTGCCGACAATGGATCTGCCTGCGCTGCTGAATACCGCGAGTATTCTCTGCATCGACAGAACGGTCACGGCGCTGCGTTTTGACCGCCTGTCCTTGCGCGCGGCCGAAGACGGACAGGAGATCGTTTACGATATCCTGAAAAACGGCAAGATCATTGATGAAAACCATTTCCGTCTGCCGTCCGGCACGCTGCTGAACGCATTCTCGATGAAACCGCTGAGCTACGCGAGCTTTAACAGCGCGTTCGCTGCAATTGCGGAAAACCCGGACCGCAATCTCATTCTGTCGCTGAACTGTACCGATCTGCTTCCGGCAGAGCTGCAGGCCGACAGTGAAAGCTACACCGAGCAGTTTGTGCTGCACTTTGTGGATAAACCGGTGCAGCCGGATACACCGAACGCGCCCGCAGCGGAAAAGACGCTGGTGCAAAAGATCGTCGAACGCTTCCAGGCAACGCTTGCCGCCATCCTGTCGATCTTCAAAAAGCTGTTCAGACTGTTCAAGAGATAAAAACGGCATCGGCACTGCCGCATAACGATTTCTTCCATCCGTACCTTTCGGCTGTCACGGACGCCGGCTGGTGCGGATGGTTTCTTTTGCTGCGGAAAAAAGCAAAATATGTCTGCCTTTGTCGCATTTCGTTCCCGATTTTGGCAGTTTCGTTCCGAACGTATTGCTTTTGTTCTTAAAACCTTTACAATGAGAGTATATTTTGGTTCGTGCGAAAAACACAAAAAGCACCAAAAGGGATGGAGGAACGCATGAAAAAAGAAAAAATCACAATGCCTTTGGTTTGCTCCTGCGGTACGATTTTCAGTGATGAGCAGATGTTCTGCACAAACTGCGGCGCAAGCAAAGCCGATCAGCAGCAACGAAAATACGACGAGATCCTTGCAAAGGAGAAGGACGCGAAAACGCTGAAGGCGCTTGCAGCACTGCGCGAAGATTGCGACGTCATCTCCGGCTTCGGTGATATTGACGACCGGAAGAAAGCGCTGGACGAGCGCATTGCCGCGCTGAAGCAGAAAAAGAAAAAGAAGGCCGGCCGGATTATCGGCATTTCGTCTGCTGCGGTTGCAGTTGCCGTCATTGCGGTTCTGGTTGTCATCTTCGTCATGCCGTTTTTGCCGCATTACATGAAGGCGGGCAAGGCGTTCAAGAGCGCGGATTATCTGCTTGCGATCGAAGAGTATAAGCAGGCGGAAACCTTTCTTGACAGCGGAAAGAAGCTTTTGAAAACATATTACACCTACGGCGCATCTCTACAGGAGGAAGGGAACTTCCTTGCAGCGGCGGATGCATTCCACAGCTCCCGCGGCTATGAGGACGCCGACGAACGTATTACCGCCTGCGGCAATTCGCTGCTTGGGCAAAAGCAGTATACGAATGCGTCCAAGGTCTTTGCGATGCTTTCCACCGAGGAGAGTAAGCAGTATGTCAATTACGCAAAGGGTATGGCGTTCGTTGAAAAAGGGGACTTTGGCGAAGCGCTGGACTATTTCGAAAAAGCCGGCGAAGTGGAGGATACTGCCACCCGGATTCTGCAATCGCATTACGCGCTCGGTAAAACGGCGCTCACGACCGATGTTGACAGCGCAAGAACCCATTTCAAGGCTGCGGGCAGCTACAAGGACGCCCAGAATATGCTCAAGGTCTGCGATCTCATGGAAGCTGAGAACGAGGCCAGACAAGGCAACCTGAACAAAGCGCTGACCATGTTCAAAAAGCTCCCGGCCAACCTGTCGTATAAACAGATCAGCGCAGGCGCGCGCGTCAAGCTGCTGGAAAGCAATTCGACATTTTTAAATATCTGTGGTAAATGGAAGCAGAGCAACGACGAGAATCAAACGATATCGATTAAATGTATTCTAAATAACGACGGTACGTTTACACTCAAAGGAACGATCACATATGTGTGGTTTGTTAAATACAATTACTACTCTGGACGGTTAACATACCAAATAGAATCGGAAGACTTTGAACTGAAAAACCTGAAAGCAGGGCCTCCTGCCGAATTTAAAGTCGGCAGCTATGTGTTCGTGAGCTTTTCTGGCGGTGTTTTCAGTTTTGATGTCTTTAACTATGTTTCTGGATACGGGAGAATAATACACTCATCTGGTACCTACGGTACCAAGGTCGAAAAATATTAAGACGAAAGCAGGTGAACGGTCATGAGTTATGAAGACGCAACCTTCGGTGCACGATGCGCGTCCTGCGGTGAACCGCTGATACCCACCCAGGCCTTTTGCCCGAAGTGCGGCGCGCAGAATCCGCACAGACGCATTGTCTGCGCAGGCTGCGGCAGTGAGCTGGATGCGACGCATGATTTCTGTCCGGAGTGCGGACGGAAGGTCGACGTCCCGGTAGACGCCGGCGTCAACGCGGCCATCGCTGCGTTCAACGAATCGGTGACAAGCAAGAAGAAGCATCCGAAAAAGCTGATTGCGATCATCCTTGTATCTGTGCTGCTGCTCGGCAGTATCGGCGGCATCGTCGCAAACCGCGTCATTGCCGCCCAGAAGAAAAAGCAGGCCATCGAAAGCTACATCTCCACAGCCGAGTCCTTCTATAAGGATTGCGCTTCAACCGGGGAACTGCTCGAGGATATCGGCAATGACATTCAATCGGCGTGGAGTATGTATGTGACGTACAGCTATCCGGCCTACAACGGAAAACGCCTCTACAGCCCGAACGACGCGGTGTCTGCGGCGCACGACAAAAACAATAACAACATTTTGGTCGTCAAGATGCTGCAGACGTCCATTCAGAAGAAATACAATATGCTGCTGGAAGTCCCCGACGAGAAAAACGAAACGCTCAGCGATCTTCGTGACGCCGTCAAACGGACCTACAGGGAATACCTGGAGTTTTTTGACAACATCATTTCCCCGAACGGCACCTTCAGCACCTGGAAATCGAATTTCCACAGCAGTGATACAAACCTTGCAAACGCATTGAAAGAACTTTCAAGTTTGGTATAACGGAGGATATTTATGGAAGATTATATCGGAAAAACCTGTCCCTATTGCAAAACACTGATTCAGGAAGGCGACGACGTGCAGGTTTGCCCCGAATGCGGCATTGCGCATCATAAGGGCTGCTGGGATGAAAATCTCGGCTGCACGACCTTCGGCTGCGCCGGCCATCACGGGCACGCAAAAGCGAATGCGTTAACCTGTGAAAATTGCGGCGCCGCTGTGGAAAGCACACAGAAGTTCTGTCCCAAATGCGGCAGACCGCTGCCCGCACAACCGGCACCGGCGGCTACACTGCCGCAGAAGACCTGTCCGGTCTGCGGTACGTCGAACGATGCTGCAAACAAATTCTGTGTTCGCTGCAGTGCAGCGCTGGCTGTGCCGCCTGCCGCACCGTCCGTCCCCGAGACTTCTGCACCGCCGGCCGCACCTGCAGCGCCCGTGCCGCCTGCAGCGCCGACATTTGCTGCGGCACCTGCGGCCCCGGCGTATGCCGCACCGGCTGCACCGTCCGTCCCCGGCGGCTTTACGGCAGCGCCAAGCGCGCCTGCCGCCCCGGCAAAGAAGCGCGGCGCAAAACTGCCGAAGCTGATTGCGAGCGTGCTTGGGATGCTTTCGGGTCTGCTGTCCGTCATCCTCGGCTTTGTTACCTACGGCATGAGCGCCGGTTCTTATGAGTCGAGTCATTCTTACGGCGGAGATGCCTATACCGGCATTCAGAACGCCGCGGCGCAGGGCGCGAACAATGTGCTGTACGGATCGGAAATTCTGCGGTTCGGTTTCGGTTCGCTCCTTCTGGTGCTCGGTTTGGCGTTGATCGCGTTCTTTGCGTACAAGACGGTCAAGGAACTTGAAGCGGCAAAAAAGCTTTAAATAACAGCCGGAAGCCATCCGGCATTGAAAAATATATGAAATCAAATACACGGAGGTCAAAACAATGGCAAGAGTAGATGTAATTATCGTTGACGCAACAGGAAACAAAGAACAGAAAGTCGGACTTCCCGACGACGTCCGCTGCGGCGTGATCATGGTGAAGCTGGTTGAAAAAATCAAGCTGCCGTCCGTCGGTCCCGACGGCAATCCCATCAGCTACAAATTCATTCATAAGGTGACCGGCAAGCAGCTTCTGGAAACGCAAACCCTCGCCGAAGCAGGCATCAAGTCCGGCGACGTCCTTCGCTTGCAGCCGGAGATCACCGCAGGTGCCGGTGAGCAGCGCGAAAGCCGTCCAGTGGCCGGTGTTTGGAAAAAGATCATTTCCGTCGGTCTTGTGCTGCTGTTCTGCCTGTCACTGTTCGCTTGCGGCAAGTCCGACAAGACGCCCGATTCAGACGACGCGCAGAAGACGGAAGACACCCAGACCGTGAGCGACGCGGACGAAGCAACCGAGGCGCCGTCCGAAGCAGAGGAAGATGCCGAAGAAGAACAGGATCCCTATGTCGATACGATCAATTTAGCAACAGAAAAGGGCAAAATCAAATATCTGAAATTTGAGCCAGCCGCATCCGGTCTGCTATCCTCTGACAGCACCGCAAAAACGTCCAAGTACGCCTATGTGTTCTCCTTTGCTTTCACAAACCTGGAAGCAAAGCCGTCACAATGTCAGAACGCTTTTAGAATCCAGTTCTTCCAGAACGGCGTGGAACTGGAGGATAACCATTCATGGTCCAGCAAGGGCGGCGAACAGTACAATCTTGTCGGCGCGTATTTTAATGATGTCATGAAGGACGGCACCGTGACCTTCGGCAGAATCGTCGTCGGTACCGATGACAGCCCGGTCACCATCATGGTGAGCGAAAGCGGCAACGACGACAACTATCAGATGCAGGAGGTTTCCCTGAACGGATCGGTTGATAATAAAGACAACGGCACGAAGAAGGATGTCGCGTCCGTGACAGAGGCGGAAGTGGACAAAGCGCTACAGGGCGTCTGGACGATAAAAGGGGGAACGTTCTCCTTTATGGACGGTGATGTGAGCATCTATGCTTCTGAAAGCGGTCAGACGCTCAACGGTACATACACCATCAACTTGAAGGATTCGACGGTGGATGCGAAACTGACTGCAAGCAACGGCATCGTAACGATCCATTGTCCGTTCATTTATGAAAACGGCAAGCTCACGCTGAAAAACAACCAGGGCGAAGATCTGGTCAAGCAATAAAAATCAACACCGACGTGCGATGGTTCACGCAGCGGAACCATCGCCGTCCGCCGAAGAGGGAGTCATCCGAACATGAATGAAAAAATAGAGTTTTCCGCCGAAGATTTTGAAGAGGACCGTTATGCGCGGCTGCGATTGATACCGTGGTGGGATCAGGACAGGCTGAAAGAGGCGTCTGTCATGGTCGTCGGGGCCGGTGCGCTGGGCAATGAGCTGATCAAGAACCTGGCGCTTTTGGGGATCGGCAAGATCTATATCTTTGATATGGATCGGATCGAAAACACGAATCTCACCCGCGCGGTGCTTTTCCGTCGGGCGGACGTCGGCAGCTTCAAGGCAGAGGTCGCTGCGCAGCGCGCGTCGCAGATGAACCCGGATGTGTACGCCAAAGGCTTTGTCGCAAACATCATCGACGACGTCGGCCTCGGCTTCTTCCGCCGGATGGATGTTGTACTCGGTGGGCTGGATAACCGCGAGGCACGGCTTGCCATCAATCAATCCTGCTACAAGGTCAACAAACCCTGGGTTGACGGCGCGATCGAAGCGCTGAACGGCTTTGCGCGGGTGTTTGTCCCGGGACACGGCGCCTGCTATGAATGTACCATGACCGAGACGGACTGGATGCTGATCAACAAGCGCAAATCCTGTGCGTTGCTGACCCATGAGCAGATGAATGAGGGCAAGATTCCGACCACACCGACGTCTTCGTCCATCATTGCCGGCGTGCAGGTACAGGAGATGCTAAAGCTCCTGCACAGCGACAGAAACCTGCCGACACTCGCCGGTAAAGGGTACGTCTTCAACGGGCTCACCCACGATTCCTACGTTGTGGAGTACCAGGAAAAGCCGGACTGCATGAGTCACGACATCTATGAATCCATCGAAGAAATGCCATGGTCGGCGGACAAAACCACACTCGGTGAAATTTTGCGGGTGATTAAAGAAGATCTCGGAGAGAACGCGGTATTGGAATTTGACCGGAACATTGCCGTTTCGGCGCACTGCAGCTGCGGCAGCGAGAAGACGCTGCTTTGCCCGGTACACAAGCTGCGCGGGGAAATGCTGCTTTGTGATCGCTGCGGCGGCACGATGCAGTTTTCATCCACGCACATGCTGCAGGGCGATGAAGGATTTCTTTCGAAAACGCCGGCCGGGATCGGCATTCCGCCGCTGCATATCGTCTGCGGCCGTGCCGGCACAACGATGAAATATTATGAATTTACCGACGATCAAGATCTGGTGAAATAATGGGGGAATGAGGATGAAAAGAGCAATCGTATGTATTTGCCTTGCCGTGCTTCTGATCTCCCTGCTGAGCGCATGCGGCATGGGCGCGGTCAAGGAAACCGAAGCTGCGATCGACGCCATCGGTACGGTCAGTCTGGACAGTGCCGAGGCGATTGCAAATGCCAGAGCGCTTTATGATGCGCTGAAAGAGAACAAGAAAGAGAAGGTCGTCAATTATAAGCTCCTTGAAATCGCCGAAGGTTCACTGCGTGATTTGCAGATTCAGCATGTCGAAAGTTTGATTGAAGTAATCGGCACGGACATGGCAGTTGATCAAAAAGCTGTCAAAGCGGCGCGTAAGGCGTTTGATGCGCTGGATGCGGACATGCAGTCCCAGGTGCAGAATCTTGACACGCTTCTGGAAGCAGAAAAAAAGGTGGAGATGCTTAAGCACATCTCAGATTACGCGATTTCGAATTATCAACGCATCGGAACCAGAAGGGCCAAGGTGTTCAATGAGTCGGCGTTGGGTTGGTACGGTTTGGAAGATAAGTGTGCAACAGCATATATTTGTTTCACGCTGCAGGGCGACGAAGAACACACCATCGATATTAACAAGATAGGATTTGACGTTTACGCGTGCGTAAACAAATCGTATGATCGCTTTGATATTTACGATAAGACCAAGGATGGCAAGGTCATGTGTATTCAGTATTGGCCGTCAAAAGATCGGGCACAAGTCGGCACGATCGAGACGGAGCTTTCGATGCAGGAATACATGGATCTTTTGGTCGCCGGCGGCGTAGTGAGTTCCTACAAAAAAATCTCGTTTGAATCTATTACACGAGTGTTAAATGCATTTAATTATGCTGTACGGCGCTAACGTAATACAATTGGAGGAATTGTCGACATGACAGCAAGAATGCGCAGACTGATGTCTGACTATGAGCAAGTAAAAAAAGATTTCGCCGGACACAAGTATATCATGGTCACGCCCGTCGGAACCGAACCGCCGGAGCAGTATCACGTCACGTATTTCGTGAACGGCATCTATCTGCTGCCGGACGGCCGGATCGAAACGTTGGGGCGGCATGAGGTGGAAATCACGCTGCACGCGGATTATCCGCGGTATAAGCCGATCTGCAAAATCCTGACGCCGATCTGGCACCCGAACTTCCGCGACGGACAGATCTGCATCGGCGATATCTGGGGCGCAGGGGAGTCGCTGACCGATATCATCATCAATATCGGTGATATGATTCAGTATAAATCCTGGAACTCTTCCAGTCCGCTTTCCGCAGACGCGGCGCAGTGGGCGATTGAAAACAAGCATCTGTTCCCGGTCGGAAACCTCAATCTGTATGTCTCCGACTACGCCTCGGCGACCCAGCCGGTGGAGATTGATCTGCTGGATGAAGAACCGCAAGCGCCGCCGGCGCCCGCCGAAAGCGAAGCCGCAGTGCCGGCACCGGCTGAAAGCAAAGCCACAGTGCCCGATGCTCCGGCAACGCCGCAGCCGACCGAGAACGTACAAACGGCTGTCGCGCCGCAAAAGAAGGACGACATTGATTTTGAAATCACCGCAGAGGAACTGCGCGGCGTGACATTCGTACCCACCGCACAGCGGATGCAGACAGTGAGCCACGGCGGCACGGTCAAGGGGAACAAGATCAACTTCAAGACGATTCTCGTCAAGGGCATTCTTTGGGCGATGATCGGCGCGGTACTTGGCTTCGGTCTTTCCGAACTGACGTCGCTGGTCTTTTCCAACAAAACGATTGCGTCGATGCTCGGCCACAACTATATGGCCGATTACTATGAATACAAAGAACGGGCAGACAAGGAGTTCGCGCTTCCTTATAAGGAATATCTGCAGTATTGCGAGGATCAAGGGCTTCCTCCGGATCCCGACAGCACATTCAGCGCCTGGTACAACGGCGACTCGATTTCCGCTTCCGCAAAAGAGCATCTGGAAAAATTCAGCGAGTACAATGATAAAGCGGATTCGGCGCTGCAAAATGCGTATCAGTATGATTTTGCCTCCAATGAAAGCCGGATGATGTCTGCCCAAAAGCGGCATTCACGCATCTCAACGGCACTTTGGTCCTCCGCGGTTGCCATCATGATCGGTTTGTTTATGGGTATCGGTGAGGGCGTGTTCTACGGCTCGAAAGAAAACGCAATCAAATATGCGCTGATCGGTGCGGCTGTTTCGGCGGCTATCGCATTTATCAGCGGCGACCTTGCGCAATTGATGTATGCCGCCGTGATCAGCAATGAGGCGGGATTGTTCGTCAGGTCGCTTGTCCGCGGTTTCGGCTGGGCGATTATGGGTCTCGGTACGGGGTTTGCCATCGGTCTCATCAAGCCGGAAGTCAAGCGCATCCTGTTCTGCAGCATCGGCGGTCTGGCCGGCGCATTTATCGGCGGTTTCCTATTCAACTATGTTACGAATATCATTCCCAATGGCGTTGTGGCGCGTGCGGTTGCACTGCTGATCATGGGTCTTCTGATCGGTATCGGCGTCGGCTTGCTGGAACAGTTTGCGAAGGCGGCATGGCTGAAGGTTATCCGCGGCGAATTTGAAGGCAAGGAGTATCTGGTCTTTGCCGGTACGACCAGCATCGGCAACAACGGCAAAAACACGATTGTTCTCTTCAAGGACAAGCTGGTCGGTCCGCATCACTGCGACATCAAGCTGGAGGGCAGCAAGTACATTCTGACCGACTGCGGCACGCCGATGGGTACCGTTGTCAACGGCACACGGATTACCCGCCACATTCTGCGGCAGGGTGACGCCATTGCGATCGGCAATTCGGTTCTGGTTTTCAATACGAAATGAGAAGGAATAGGGCAGGAAGGAGTCTGTGTATGAAACGGTGTCTTTCGGCATGGATCTGTTTGATCACACTGTGGACTGCGGGGCTTCTTCCGCTGTTTGCCGCTGCGGTTGATTTTGATACGGAAACGCTGTATCAGTCCGTTGTTACCGTGGAAACGGCTACCTCCCTCGGCAGCGGCTTTGCGATTGACGAAACGCACATCATCACCAACGCGCACGTCGTGCAGGGGGAAAAGACCGTGACGGTGATTACCTATCAGGAAAAACGGCTGGTTGCCTCGGTTGAAAAAGCGGATGCAAAGCAGGATCTTGCCGTTTTGCAGCTGCAGGACGCGACTGTGCCGCCGCTTGAAGCCGCATCGCTCGATACGGTGCAGAACGGCGATGATATTTACACGGTCGGCGCGCCCAAAAGTATGGCGTATACCCTGACCAAAGGCATTGTTTCCAACCGGGCGCGCAAGCTGCGCGGCGTGACGTATATCCAGATTGACGCTGCTGTCAATGAGGGCAACAGCGGTGGTCCGCTGCTGAATGCCGGCGGACAGGTGATCGGCGTCAACACGATGAAGGTCGTGGATACCGAAGGCATTGCGCTGGCGATTCCGATTGACCGGGCAATTGCGTTTATGAAGGAAAAAACTACGGCGCCGCCGGAGAAAGCGTCGTCTGCACCGTCTGATGTGCCGCCGTCGGCTGCACCGGAAGACGGCAGAGGTCCGTATTTCACGCTTGCTGTTGTGTTGGCCGTTGCGGTTGCGGTGCTGCTGATTTCCAACAGTGTGCTGATTGTTTCTCTTGTTTTTCAAAAGAACAAGAGCGCAGTCAAGGTGCAGCGACCGGAAGAACGAACGGATTTTGAAATTGACTTATGGGAGTGAGCATATGGCAAAGCAAAAAGAGACCCCGAAACGAAAGCAAAAAGCTGCCCCGAAAGCAGCGATGAAGGAACCCAAAGAAAAGAAAGAAGCGGCACCGGACGTGCCGGTGGAAGAAGAACCCGTTCTTCCGCAGAATATTCTGCAGATGGGGGAACACGCCGAGGAAGAAAAACGAATCTATATTTTGCAGAAAACCTACAAAGAGATCCGGAAATTCACAAAGAACAAAACGCAGGTCGAAAGCGGCGGTATGCTCGTCGGCGAGACAATTGAGGAGTTCGGAAAAACGAACATTATGGTACGCGGCTTCATTGAAGCGAAGTACAGCGAAGGCACACCGACCACGCTGAAATTTACCCATGAGACGTGGGAGTACGTGCATGCGCAGATGGATAAATCTTTCCGCGGCATGAAAATTGTGGGCTGGATTCACACCCACCCGAATTTCGGCATCTTCCTTTCGGAATACGACAAGTTCATTCAGGGAAACTTTTTCAGTGACGACAATCAAATTGCGTATGTGGTCGACCCGATTCAGAAAACGGAAGGGTTCTTCTTTTGGAAAAACGAAGAAATCGAACGCTGCAAGGGCTTTTACATCTTCGACAATGTCGGCGTGGAAATCAGTATTCCGCAGGAATCGCAAACGCATCTTGAAACGCAGCAGCGCGTGCCTGCGCCGCAGGCTGCAGAACCGGAATGGCGGCTTTGGCTGCTGTACGTGGCGGTCGCGGTGCTGGTGGTGCTGAATGTGCTGCTTTTCAGTCAGCTCAACACGCTGAAAACACAGCAGGAATCTTTGCAGCAAAGCGTCCAGTATCTTGCCCAACAACAGCGGATGCTCTATTATCAGATCGTGCCCGGCGAACAGACAACGGCGGACACAACGGGAAGTTCTGCACCTGAACCGGCGCCGGACGCATCCGCGCCCACGGAAAATACAACGGCGGATCGTGTGATTATCGAAACCGTGCCCGGTACATCAGCCCAAGCACCGACCGCGGAAGCGCCGACAACACAACCGGCAGAAGGGGAAACAACAGCCCCGACGCAGACCGCGCCTTCCGAAGGAGCCGCGCATGAATGAGTACATCGGGAAGATCTGTCCCTATTGTAAAACGAAACTGCAGCAAACGGATGAGATCGTCATTTGCAGCGATTGCGGCATGCCGCACCACAAGGAATGCTGGATCGCGAACAGCGGCTGCACGACGTTCGGCTGCCTGGGTACCATTGACCATCCGCGGCAAAGTACCGTCTCTTCAAAGGAGGCCTTTGAAATTGTTTTTGACGGCGAGATCGTGATCGGCAATCTGTACTGTCCGCAATGCGGCGCACTGAACAGCCGCACAAACATTTTTTGCCCGCAATGCGGCAGTCGGCTGCCGCAAGGTTGAGCGCAGGGCATCTTTCGACGGGGCAGGTCCGTGCATTACAAGAGGGGAGACAACCATGAAACGAAGCCCGAAAGAAAAAAGAGCGATGCAGCTTGTCGGCAGGATCGGCGAAAACGACCGGCAGGTGTTGATCCGGAAGAACGTTTACGATGCCCTGGAGCGCTACGCGGCGGCGGACGTCACTAAGGAGCGCGGGATGATCCTGATCGGAAACGAGACAACGCTGCACGGAAACCCGGCGACGGTAATCACGGCCTGCATTGAGGCGCGGTATTGCAAAGCCACGGCCTCCACGCTGACGTTCACCCACGAAACGTGGCGGTACATCAATGATATGCGCGAAACGCTCTATCCCCGCAGCCGCGTCGTCGGCTGGCAGCACACGCATCCGGGCTACGGGATTTTCCTGTCAAACTATGATCTGTTCATTCAGGAGCATTTTTTTGATTTGCCTTTTCAGGTCGCCTATGTGATCGACCCGGTACAGCATCTGCGCGGGTTCTTTCAGTGGAAGAACGGCAAGATTGAAAAGCTGCACGGATTTTTCATGGATGGCGCCTGTGATACAAGCCGGCCATAATAAACATAAGAGAATTGACAAAAGAAGTACCTGCGGGGATGCCTCGCGCAATGGTACTTCTTTTTATGCAAGAGGGCGTCACGATTGATGTTGGACCGCAGGCTGCTTTTCGCACTGATGATTCCATCCTTTGAGGCAACAGATTATGACTACGCAAGCGCAACACGCTTTGTCTTTTCAGACAACAGCATCAACGTGACCGAAGGCGCCTATACCGGCTATAAGGTCAAGAATACCGCACTCTCTATTGTGGAAGCGGCATAACAAGCAAAAAAGACCGGGCAGGGTTCGTTGGAACGCTGCCCGGGTAATTAGAAAAAATAGAGCAGATGCAGTTTGCAAAGTGTTAATGATTCTTCTTTTTCTCTCTAACACATTGTGGGCATCCGTTTCCTTTATTCCTATTGTAAATATATGCTTGCCATTCGTGTCCCTTATTACACTTCCACCATACTTTTTTATTGCTGTTAGGCGTTACATCCTCCGGAGTTAAGCCACTGTTTTTTTCATAATCCCATTCCGAGGATAAAGTTGGGTTAACTGTTTGTAAATCGTTATAGCCAATTAGTATTCTTTTACTTGAACAATAAGGACAGCCTTGTCCTTTGTTTCTATTACCTATCATTGCTTGCCATTCGTGCCCCTTTTGGCATTTCCACCATACTATCTTTTCGCTATTTGGCAATACATCCGCGGGAGTTAGATCGTTATTTTTTTCATAATTCCATTCTTTTGACAGAGACGGATTAACCGTTTGTAAATCATTTTTCCCTTTAACAGCAAATCGTCCAGAACAGTATGGGCATCCGATCCCTTTATTTCTATTTTGGATCACTGCTTGCCACTCATGTCCCTGGCTACATTTCCACCAAACTTTTTTTCCGCTGTTTGGTGCAAAGTATTCAGGTTTTAAATCACCGTTCCTTTCGTAATTCCATTCGTTTGCAAGTTTTGGATTGAGAGATAAGATCGAACCATCTTTTTCGGTATATTCCCGCAGGTTTTCTATAGCAATTGCATCTCTATTCAGATCTACATCAGTATTAGTTCCTACTATCTCTCGTATAACATTTTCAATTGCCTTGGATAAATCCTTTTTTTGATCTTTTTGAATAGTGTAATCTATAGAAATATCGTTTAAAGATGGCAGTCCCTCTCTGATTCTATAGACTTTGACTCCCCCTTCTCTACACCGCTGGTTTTTCTCTATATCCTCTTTTATTCTGTTTCTATGCCAAAAATATCCATCATATTCAATAGCAGTTTTTTGAGATGGAATATAGATATCCAATTCAAAACCCAGTTCTTTATACGAGTGTAATGCTTCTATTCCAAGAGTATTAAGATAGTATAAAATTGCATATTCTGGCAGAGATGTATTTCTCTCAGAATGGCAAATAGGACAATCACTGACTCTATTTCGATGATAAATCTTCGCTTGCCATTCGTGCCCTTTTTGACATTTCCACCATACTTTTTTTCCGCTATTGGGCAATACATCCATAGGAGTTAAATCGTTGTTTTTTTCGTAGTTCCATTCTTTTGCTAAAGACGGATTAATCGTTTGCAGATCGTTGAAACCTTTTAAGACTTTTTTGTTTGAACAATAAGGACATCCACTGCCTTCATTTCTGTGGCAAATTGTCGCTTGCCATTCGTGCCCTCTTTGACATCTCCACCATACTTTTTTCCCGCTATTAGGCAATACATCCGCGGGAGTTAGATCGTTATTTTTTTCATAATTCCATTCTTTTGACAGAGACGGATTAATCGTTTGTAAATCATTTTTCCCTTTGACTGCAAATCGACCAGAGCAGTATGGACATCCATCTCCTTTGTTCCTTCTGCTGATTTCCGCCTGCCACTCATGTCCATATTGGCATTTCCACCATACTTTTTTATTTGATCCTGCTGTCACATCGGTTGGTTTAATGCCGTCATTCTTGTCGTAGTTCCATTCACATGATGCTTGGGATTTACTGTTGCGAGGTCGTTATAGCCAGCCCAAGCCTTATAATTAGAACAATATGGGCACCCCGCTCCTTTACTTCTGTTACTGACTGCAGTCTCCCATTCATGCCCTAATGAACATTTCCACCAAACTTTTTTCCCAGATTTTGGTGCTACCAGATCAGGTGTGATGGCTCCATTTTTCGAAGGATGCCATTCATTCGCAATATTGGGGTATTCTGTTGCTAGTGTCTTTTTGACATCCATAATAAAACCTTCTTTAATAATAAGCTTGTCCTTTATATCCCATTTGTTAGTCTTCTAATGTTATCTACCAATCGGTCATATGAAACTATGTGAAGATTGGAATTCTTTTGAGATTGTCCCCGCAATTGATTCGATATTTCATCCATTCGGGTTCGCCTGCTTACAACCAAACAATAGTGTATACACCAAGATGGAATAACTCCAGTTAAACCTATCAATCCACTACTATCCAAAAAATACTGCTTATTCGTTTCCATCCATCTATCCCAGTCTCGAATTTGAGTTAACCCCTTACGCACCGCCTCTGTCTCTGTATTTGATGAATGTAGTTTATAATCGACATTAACATTTTCAAATTCAACCAAAACGACTTGATACCCTAATGAGTTTTTTCCAACAATCATATAATCTACTCTGAATTCTGATCCAAGTTCTTGCTCTGGAATCAAATAAGCTTCATGCTGTCCAAAATCATAATCCTTTAACAACGAAGCAGGAATAAACCACTTCTCATTCCTTTTTATATAATTTTGGACATCATTTTCTTTTGTTGCAGAGTCCAAAACCGATAAAAACTGATTTGCTTCCTTTTCAAAATTGTATTCACCTGTTTTTATACACTTCTTTACATCAATAAACCGATCAATAGTCTTGCTACCCATATTAAGCCGCCTTTTCTTCAAATACTCTATATTTATTATACTCTATATTGTCAAAAAAAGCAACGCATAGAACAAAGGCACCTGCTTTTCAGCAGATGCCTCTTCCTGGTGGAGATGAGGGGGATCGAACCCCCTTACCTCTTGAATGCCAGGGAGCGCTCTCACAACACACGAGGAAACGCACCCCACATAGAACAAAGGTTGCAACCTTACATTT
>CACYCR010000067.1 GCA_902772935.1 Oscillospiraceae bacterium | reverse complement strand
GGGTGTTTTGCCGATGATGATGCCGCGGCCGACATAGGGGTTGTCGCAGATCAGGGTGTCGATGTCATGAATTTTGTAGATGTCCATGTGATACGCTCCTCTGTATTATTTTATAATTTCTTTGGATACCAACTCTGCCGCCTGCGGAAGGAGAACCCATTCCGCTTCCCGCATCACGCGCTTTTGCAGCGTTTCGGGGGTGTCGTCCGGCAGAATGTCGACCGCCTTCTGCAGGAGGATCTCACCGCCGTCCGGCACTTCGTTGACAAAATGCACCGTCGCACCGGTGACTTTGACGCCGTAAGACAGCGCTGCCTCATGTACGCGCAGGCCGTAGTAGCCCTTGCCGCAGAAGGACGGGATCAGCGCTGGATGCACGTTGATGATGCGGCGCGGGTAATCTTTGGTAAAGTTCTCGCTGAGAATGGACAAAAAGCCCGCGAGAATAATCAGATCAATGTCGTATTCCTTGAGCAGGCGCTTGATCGTCTCTTCAAACGCCGTCTGGGAGCCGAGTTCCTTTTTGCAGGCAACCGCTGTCGGGATATTCGCCTTCTTTGCGCGTTCAAGAGCAAAGGCGCCCGGCTGGCTCGAAATCACAAGTGCGATCTCACCGCTTTGGATGACGCTGCCCTGCGCGTCGATCAGTGCCTGCAGATTCGTGCCGCCGCCGGAGACGAGAACGGCGATCTTTGCCTTATTTTTTTGCATAAGCTGCTCCTTCCTGCATAGCCTTTTCTGCGGACTTCTGTGTCCAGACGCCCTGCAGTGTCGGCAGCAGAACGCCGCCGATGGCGTTGCCGAGGATAACAATCCACAAAAAGCCGAACGCTTTCAGCGAAACGATGCCGGACGCGCCGAAGTAAAAGATGTCGGCGATGGAGTGCTCAAAACCGCTGAGGATAAATACCGGGATGCAAAAGATGATGCCGAGCGGCGTTTTTTTGTCCCGGTAAATGCTCACGGCAAGATACATCAGAATACCGCACATGATACCGCGGACCAGCGTCTGCCAGAGCGCCTGATTGTCGAGCTTGCCCTGACACAGCGTCGCAGCCGCTTCGCCGAGATTCGGCAGGGCGACCCGCAGCAGAAAGCCGAACGCCACACAGGCGATCGTATTGCCGAGAAGCGCCAGCAGCAACGTGCTGACCGCTTTTTTGGAATGATCTTCCGGCAGATAGCCGACCTTGCCGGTAAACAGCGCGTAGCCCTTGTAGCAGATGCACAGCAGTGCCACAGTGAACAGGACTGCGCCGACGATTTTGTTGTCGTTTGCCAAAAAGACGCTGCCGCCGATGGAGATCAGAATGCCGGCGCAAATGCCGCTCATGATGTCTTTCAGCATAAGGTCACTTTCTCCTTTGCCTCTTTGATTTCGCCGAGGATGTAGGCGTCTTCGCCGTTTTCTTTGAGGATGGTCAGCGCACGGTCGGCGTCTTCCGACGCAACAACCACACACATACCAACGCCCATGTTGAAGGTGTTGAACATATCACGCGTATCAATGCCACCGCGCTGCTGAATCAAATCAAAGACCGGCAGCACACGCACGTCACGCATCTGAATGGTTACGCCGAGACCGTCGGGAATCGAGCGCGGGATGTTTTCGTAAAAGCCGCCGCCGGTGATGTGGGAGATGCCCTTGACGTTCACCCGCGACAGCAGAGCGAGCATCGGTTTGACATAGATCTTCGTCGGCGTCAGCAGCGTTTCACCGAGTGATTTCCCGCCGAGCTCTGCGAGCGGTGCAGTCAGATCTGCGTGTTCCACATCGAAGACTTTGCGCACGAGGGAAAACCCGTTGGAGTGGACGCCGGAGGACGGCAGCGCAATCATCACGTCGCCGGGACGCATCGTTTTGTTGTCAATGATGTTTTTCCGGTCCACAACGCCGACGGAGAAGCCGGCAAGATCATATTCATCTTCGGGATAGAAGCCCGGCATTTCCGCCGTTTCACCGCCGACAAGCTCACAGCCGGCCTGCACGCAGCCTTCGCAGACGCCGGCAACGATCTGTTCGATCTTTTCCGGGAAGTTCTTGCCGCAGGCAATGTAATCCAGGAAAAACAGCGGTTTAGCGCCGCAGCAGATGACGTCGTTGACGCACATGGCAACGCAGTCGATGCCGACGGTGTCGTGCTTGTCCATAAGAAACGCGAGCTTCAGCTTGGTGCCCACGCCGTCCGTACCGGACACGAGCACCGGCTCGGTCATCCCGTTCAGCGCCAGCGGAAACAAGCCGCCGAAGCCGCCGATGTCTGCCGCGCCGGATGTCAGTTTCGTGCGCGCGATATGCTTTTTCATCAGCTCCACCGATTTGTAACCGGCGGTGATATCGACGCCCGCAGAGGCGTAAGCGTCGGATTTTGATTGCGTATTCATCGTTTATTCCTTTCCGTTCCAGCAATAGGTGCAAAGGCAGTCCCGGTCAATGCCGATCGCTTCGATCACACCCTCCAGCGTCTGGAACTCCAAAGACGCAAAATGCAGTTTGTTACAGATTTCCGTGCGCAGTTTCTTGCCGCGTTCGGTTGCGGAATCGCTGTATTCGTCAATGTGGCTGAGACCTTCTTCACCCTCGAGTTCCACAATCACGCGCCGCGCCAGCAGCTCCATGTCGCTTGTCGCCCGCGAGAAATTAAGGTACTTGCAGCCATACATGATCGGCGGGCAGGCTGAGCGCATATGCACCGCTTTTGCGCCGTTGTTGTAAAGGAACTCCACCGTCTCGCGCAGCTGCGTTCCGCGGACGATCGAGTCATCCACAAAGAGCAGTTTTTTGCCTTCAATCAGGCACTGCACCGGTACTTGCTTCATCTTTGCGATTCTGTTGCGATCAACCTGTTCGGTCGGCATGAAAGAGCGCGACCAGGTCGGTGTATATTTGATGTAGGGCCGCGCAAAGGGGATGCCGCTGCGGTTGGCGTAACCGATGGCGTGCGGTGTGCCGGAATCGGGAACGCCTCCGACATAGTCAATGTCCTGCGCAAGACCCGCTTCCAGATCGTGCTGCGCAATGATCGCGCCGTT
>CACYCR010000066.1 GCA_902772935.1 Oscillospiraceae bacterium | reverse complement strand
TCTTCATCATCAACGGCCGCAAACAGATCCAGCGTCACATCCACCCGGCAATCCTCTTCAAAAAAGCTGTTCTGCCAGACGCAGAACACGTCGTCCAGATCATAAACGAACGTATTGTCGGCAAGAATCTTCCGGTGTTTATACGGAGTGTTCACATCAAAAATGAAGACGCCCTGATCGTTCATAAACAACGCGACCCGGCGCAGCGCTTCCCGGAATGCTGCAGCGCTTTCCAAATGGTTGAGGCTGTCAAGTGTGCAGACAGCAGCGTCGATGGTACCGAACAAATCGAGGTTCTCCATCCGCTGGCACAAAAAGATGGCGTCAAAACCCTCTTCCATCTTTTTGGTTTGTGCCTGTGACAACATCTCTTCCGAGGCATCCACACCGATCACGTCATACCCGCGCTTTGCAAGCATCGCCGAAAGCGAACCGGTTCCGCATGCCAAATCAAGCAAAATCCCCTCGCCGACGCCCTGTTCGGCAAGGAGATTGCAAATCATGTCACAGCGGGCAGCATAGCCGGCATTCTGAGTCAGTGCGTCATAATAGAACGCAAAATCCGTATAACCCGCCATCGCTCAGTCCTTTGCTTCCAGCTTTGTGAACAGCTTATCGTAGCCGTTCTTGCCATAAGCAAGCGAACGCTTCACACGGCTGACAGTCGCGGTACTCGCGCCGGTCTGTGAAACGATGTCGCTGTATACCTTGTTTTGTTTGAGCATTTTTGCGACCACTGCACGCTGCGACAGTGTCGCAAGCTCCGTCACGGTGCAAAGATCATCAAAAAAAGCTTCACACTCTTCTTTTGTCTCGATACTTAAAATCAACTGATATAAGAAATCGAGATTTCCTTCAAAGTTTTTGTTTGGCATACTTTCACCTTCCAAATTTTCCTTCGTATTTTCAGCAGCCAACCGGCCGCGTCCGGATTCTCTCTCCAAAACGAATCATAGGTAAAATTATTTTAACATTTCAGCAGAAAAAAGTAAATAGTGATTTTGCCGAATGAAGCCTCGCTTTTTCGGCAAGTCTGACAAAAATCCGACAAAGGTTTGCAAACAACTGCCGCACGGTGTATAATAAAGAAAAATCGACGGATTTGCTCTGTCACGAAAGGACGATCTTATGAATTTCCTCGCTATTTCCTATGCCGGCCGCGTCACAATCACTGTGCTTGTGATTGTTGTCTGCGTGCTGCTGGTGCTGTATATGGCGCTGGGTCTGGTATTCTTCCTGATTGCGCTCGGCTCCAAACGGCGCGAAGACGAAACCGTACCCGCAAAGGGCAGTCTCTTTGAGCGCAACAAAGACAACGTCACATTGAAAAACGCTTACCGTTGGTTCGATGAAACCTACAAGCAAAGCGTCACCATTCCCGCCCGCGACGGCAAAACCACGCTGCACGCCGTTGAATTCCGCAACCCCTCCAACAGCAGCAACTGGGCCATCTGCATCCACGGCTGGACAAACGTGAAACGCGAAATGGGCACTTATGCCATCGAGTATTACCGCCGCGGCTACAATGTTCTGATCCCGGAACTGCACGGACACGGCGACAGCGAGAGTAAGTACGTTTCCATGGGCTGGCTGGACCGGCTGGATATCGTGGACTGGGTTCGCAGCCTCGTCAAAGAGAATCCGAAGGTGAAAATCGTGCTGCACGGCGTCTCCATGGGCGCGGCAACCACCATGATGACCACGGGTGAAGACCTGCCGCGCAACGTGGTCTGCGCCATCGAAGACTGCGGCTTCACAAGCGTCAAGGACATCTTCGTTGACCAGTGCATCCGCAATTACCACCTGCCGCCGAAGCTCGTGATGCCGCCCGCAGAATTCTGGTGCAAACTGCTCAACGGTTTCACCTTCAAGGAAGCCTCTTCCATCGAACAGCTCAAGAAGTCCAAGACGCCGACATTGTTCATCCATGGCGACAAAGACGACTTTGTGCTGTATGAAAACCTTGACAAGGTATACGGCGCGTGCGCAGCGCCGAAAGAAAAGTACACCATTCACGGTGCGGAACACGCCGTTTCGGTCATGTGGTACCCGGAGGAGTACTGGAAGGTGTGCGACGCCTTTTTGGCAAAGTATGTAAAATAACACACCAGCAACCATTGCCGGCCGCAGGGATTTCCCTTCGCGGCCGGTTTTCTGTTCAGAAGAATATTGACGAATCAAAGAAACTATGCTATAATTATTTTTCTATGAGAGATATTGAACGGAGGCGAGACACTGTGTTCGTTGACAAAGCAGAAATCTCGATCAAAGCCGGCGACGGCGGCAACGGCGCCGTTGCATTTCATCGGGAAAAATACGTCGCTGCGGGCGGTCCCGACGGCGGCGACGGCGGCAAAGGCGGCGACATCGTCTTTCAGGTGGACGACAATCTGTCCACCCTCGCCGACTTCAAATACAAGCGGAAGTACAAAGCACCGAACGGCAGTGACGGCTCCGGTGCGCGGCGCAACGGCCGCAAAGCGGAAGACCTGGTGATCCGCGTTCCCCGCGGCACGGTGATCCGGGAAAAAGAGAGCGGCTGCGTTCTGGCGGATCTCTCTTCCGACGAACCGTTCATCGCCGCCAAAGGCGGCAAAGGCGGCTGGGGCAACGCGCATTTTGCGACCCCGACACGACAGACGCCGCGCTTCGCAAAGCACGGATCGCCCGGTGAAAGCTGGGATGTGATTCTGGAGCTGAAGCTGCTTGCGGACGTCGGTCTGCTCGGCTTTCCGAATGTCGGAAAATCCAGCTTCATCTCCGTGGTCAGTCAGGCAAAGCCCATCATTGCGGACTATCATTTCACGACCATCACACCGGTTCTCGGCGTGGTATCGCTCGGCGAAGGCAGTTCATTTGTCATTGCCGACATCCCCGGCCTGATCGAAGGCGCGGCGGAAGGCGTCGGCCTGGGACACGCATTTTTGCGGCACGTGGAACGCTGCCGGATGCTGCTGCACATTGTCGATGTCGCCGGCAGTGAAGGCAGAGACCCGAAAGAAGACTTTGAAAAAATCAATCTGGAGCTGGAACGCTTCGATCCCGCGCTCGCAAAATGTCCGCAGATCGTCGCCGGCAACAAGATCGACCTTGCCACAGAAGAGCAACGTGAAGATTTCCGCGTTTACATCGAAGCGCAGGGACTGCAGTATTTTGAAATGTGCGCGCCGATCGCGATGGGCACCAAAGAGGTCATCAATGCCGTTGCGGCCAAACTGGCAACGCTCCCGGCGGTCAAACACTACGAAAGCGAACCGATTCCAGAAGAGATCCTGCTCAGGAAAAAGAACGACGGCTTTTCCATCACCGTTGAAGATGACGTCTATATTGTGGAAGCACCCTGGCTCGGTCGTATTCTCAGCGGTGTCAACCTCGATGACTATGAATCGCTGCAGTATTTCCAGCGTGTGCTCATCAGCAGCGGCATCATTGACGCCCTGCGTGCGCGCGGTATTGAAGAAGGCGACATCGTCAGCATTTATGATTTTGAATTTGAATTTGTGAATTGAGGCATTATGGAACGGTTTTTGAATCTCCCCTGCGACCCGGCGCAGCTGGGTACGCTGAACCTTGCCTTTGTCGGCGATACGGTCTATGATCTTTTCGTGCGCGAGTCCCTGGTCTGCACGGCAAATCAGCCCGTAAAAAAGCAGCACTCGCTTGCCGCTGCCCGCGTAAAAGCAGCGGCGCAGGCCGCCGCGGCACAAAAGATTCTGCCGTTGCTGACAGAAGAAGAAGCCGATGTTTTCCGGCGTGGACGCAACGCGCATGTCCGGCACAAGGCCAAAAATGCTTCGGAAAGCGATTATCATTACGCGACCGCGCTTGAGGCACTGGTCGGCTATCTGTATCTGAAAGGTGAACTGAACCGTCTTCGCACATTGTTTGCATTGCTATTGGAGGAACCCACATGAACTTTACGACCTATGGAAACGGTACCACGGAAGGGTTTTGCATCATCAAAACCGTTGATGAAAAAATCAACGTCAAAGGCGTGCCTTATCTTGACCTCACACTCTCCGACAGCAGCGGCGAAATCAATGCCAAGCTTTGGGATTACAAGGTCAGCGTCCACGGCGTCTATGAGGCCGGTGAATGTGTCAAGGTGCGCGGTACAATCACGCATTACAACGGCACCGAGCAGTTCCGCATTGAACGCATCCGTCCGATTCAGGACAGCGACAATGTGGATATTTCGTCGTTCGTCCCCTCTGCAGACTACGGCGGTGAACAGATGCTCGATCAGCTTTTTTCCTACATTCAATCCTTCAAGGACGAAGAGCTGAAAACCATCACCCGCGCCGTGCTGGAAGAAAACAGAGAAAAACTGCTGTTCTGGCCAGCAGCGTTCAAACTCCACCATGCGATCCGCGGCGGCCTGCTGTATCACACGCTGTCGATCGTCAAGCTGGCTTCGGCGGTCTGCCGTCTGTATCCGTCAGTGGACCGTGATCTGCTGCTCGCCGGCGCGATCCTGCACGACATCAGCAAAATTGATGAATTTGACGTCAGCAAGCTCGGCATCGTCAAGCGCTATTCCGTTAAAGGCGAGCTGCTCGGCCACCTGGTCATGGGCGCCGTTGCCGTCAGCGAAAAAGCGAAGGAACTCGGCATCAGCGAAGAAACCACCGTTTTGCTCGAGCACATGATCATCTCGCACCATGGTGACCCGGAATTCGGCGCTGCGGTACGTCCGATGTTCCTCGAAGCGGAAATACTCAGCCAACTGGATACGCTCGACGCCACGGTTTATGAAATCACCAACGCCCTCGGCACCGTTGAACCAGGTGCATTTTCCGGACGGCAATGGGCGCTCGATAACCGCAAATTATACAATCACGGGCGCAAACCCAGTATTCCGAAGGCGAATTTGGAGTAAGCAACAACAAAATTCATTGGAAATTGTTGACAAATCCTAAAAATTTCTGCAATACCTGTTGCAATTTGCTCAAAAAAATGAGATAATAAAAAAGATTGGAGAGATCGGCTTTTACAAATGGCTGCCGATCTGCAATCTCCCCGCAAACAACCGGAGGTGACTTATGCGTGTGATCACCGGAACAGCGCGCGGACGGCGGCTCGTTACGCTCGAAGGCAATGACGTCCGCCCGACCACCGACAAGGTGAAAGAGGCGCTGTTCAGCATTCTGCAATTTGAACTGGAAGGGCGGCAGGTTCTGGATCTGTTCGCCGGCTCCGGGCAGCTCGGCATTGAAGCGCTTTCCCGCGGCGCGGCACATGGCGTCTTTGTTGACAAATCCAAAGCGGCGATCGCCGTTGTACGGCAAAACCTTGAAACCACGCAGCTTTCTTCGCAGGCGCACGTTCTGCAAACAGACAGTCTGACCTTCCTGAAAGGCTGCGGAAAGCGGTTTGATCTTGCGTTCCTCGATCCGCCGTACGGCACAGGGCTGCTGCAAAAAGCGCTCGCTTTGATCCCGGACGTCATGCGTCCCGGCGGCATCATTGTCTGTGAGGCGCCATTGGAAGAAACGCTGCCTGAAAACGTCGGCCGGTTCCGCCTGTATCGCGATTACAAGTACAGCAAGGTACGTCTCTGGGTCTACCGTGAGCCGGAACAGGAGGAATAAGCTATGGGAAAAACCGCAATCTGCCCCGGCAGCTTTGACCCCATCACCATCGGGCATCTTGATATCATTCGCCGCAGTTCGCTGATTTTCGACAAAGTGATTGTCGTCGTCATGACGAACTACCATAAGCAAAATAAATACACGTTCACCCTCGAAGAACGCATGACGCTCATTCAGAAGTGTATCGGCGATTTGCCGAACGTCACCGTCGATTATGACGACGGTCTACTTGCCGCTTACGCCAAACGCAAACAAGCTGACGTCATCGTCAAGGGACTGCGCGCCGTTTCCGACTTTGAAGATGAATTTCTTCAGGCACTGACCAATAAAACGCTCAACCCTGACGTCGAAACCGTTTTTATGGCCGCCAGTGCGGAAAACATGTTCATGTCGTCCAGCATGATCAAACAGGTCTGTTCCCTCGGCGGCGACATTGACGCCTTTTTGCCGTTGCCTGTCCGCAGCGAAATTATTGCGCGGCTGAAAGCAGCTACCTGACCCACACAGCGCTTTACTTAATCGGACCATTCGCCGGTTAATTCAATATAGACTTTTTATAAAATTTCAGATTTGCAAAATAAGAAAGGAAGAATCTCATGTCAAATTTTTATGATCTTGAAAACGACCTCGAAACAGAAGACGTCGCATTTGAACAGTCGGAAGAAGAATTCTCCGATCTTTCCGAATTTGCCGCATTTGACGCCGGCAGTGCGGAAAGCCGCTGGGGCTCTCTCGATTTCGAAGAGCTGATCAACGAGCTTGAAAACTATGTTGCAACCAGCAAGCGGTATCTGTTCTTCTCCAAGACCAAGCGTGTTGTCAACGGCGAAGAAATGACCCACCTCATGCAGTACATTCTGAACAAAATGCCGGATGAGTTCGCCCGTGCCAAAGGCATCATCGAACAGCGTGACACCATCATCAACAATGCCCGTCAGGAAGAAAAGAGCATTGTCGATTCCGCAAAGAATTATTATCAGTCCACGACGCAGAGCGCAACGGATGACGCTGACAAGATCATCAAGCGCGCGCAGGAGCAGGCAGAAGAAATGGTTGCTGCCCACTCCATCACCCAGGCAGCACGTGTCCGCGCGGAAGAGATCCGCGAAAACTGCCAGAGAGAAATGGCTGCTTTCGTTGCCAAAACGCAGGAAGACTGCGAGAACCACAAGCGTCAGGCGCGCGAATGGGCAACCCAGATTTCGCAGGGTTCTTACAACTTCGTCTGCGACGCACTGAGCAAGTATCAGAACATCGCGATGAACAACCTCAACGAAATCACCGATGTTTACAAGCAGTTCCAGGGCGGCTTTGAAAATCATATGCAGATTCTGCAGGCTGATCAGAGCGTGCAGCCCAGACCGGCGGCGCCCGCACAGGCCGAAGAATAATCCCTTCAAACAAAAGAAAGCAAGGTACAGCGATGCACCTTGCTTTTTTCTTACTTTGTCGATCAACTTTTGAACAGGCGATAAAACAGATACAGCACCACGCTCAGGATCACCCACAACACCAGTATCAGATAACCGGCGGCGTCTCCTTTGAATTCTGAACCGCTGCAGATCTTAATCGCGAGAAGCAGCGCAATCACAACAATCACAAGAATGGCAACGCCGGAACTCCTGCCGCCGCGGCCGGTGCGGCCTTGCGGCTGCGTTCCCCGTTCCCATTGTTCATACATATCATATTCAATCATCCGATCAAATTGATCTTTTTTGCCGTCGCCGTTCCAATCCATCATGGGAAAAACGCCTCCCCTGTTTTGCTCAAACGTCCAGCCGCGCCATATCCTCGGGGGTTTCCCGGCGAATCGCGACCTGCGGACCTTCCGCAGTCAGCAGCACCGTTGCCGGGCGGCCGATCCGGTTATAATTTGAGCTCATGGCATAATTGTATGCACCGGTCGTGCAGACTGCCACAAGATCCCCACGGTGAATCGTCGACGGGAACGGCACATTCTCCTGCAGAATATCGCCGCTTTCGCAACAGCGACCGACCAGCGATGCGGGAAAAACGCGCGCTTCTGTCAGGCGCGTTGCCGCAACGCAGGTATACTTGGATCCGTACAGTGCAAAGCGCGGATTGTCCGTCATGCCGCCGTCCACGGAAACATAATTCTTATAGCCGGGAATCTGTTTGACCGCACCAACCGTATACAAGGTCAGTCCCGCATCGGCAACAATGCTGCGCCCCGGTTCCATGTGAATCGTCGGTACCGGAAACGCACGGGCTTCGCACGCCGCTTTCAGTACGTCGGAAACTGCGTGAATCTTTTGGGCGATATCCAGATACGGATCGGTGTCCACATAGCGGACGCCGTAGCCGCCGCCGAGGTTCAGCACCGCAGCCGTATAGCCGAGCGTATCTCTGAGATCCGCCATGAAATCGATCATGATGACCGCAGCGCGCTCAAAAACATCTTCGGTGAATACCTGGGAGCCGATGTGGCAATGGAAGCCGCGCAGGTCCACATGCGGCTGCAGCAGCGCGAGCTTTGTGATCGCTTCCGCCTGTCCGGTGGCAATCGCGTTGCCGAACTTGGAATCCACCTTGCCCGTATTCACAGCGGCATAGGTATGTGTGTCGATGCCCGGCGTCAGACGCAGCAACACTTTCTGGCAGATGCCACGCTGTTTTGCAGCCGCTTCAATGGCAAGAATCTCTTCCGCGTTGTCTGCAACAAAGCAGCCCACACCGCAATCCATGGCGTAAGCGATATCGGCGTCGGTTTTGTTGTTGCCGTGGAAAAATGCTTTGGAAAGATCAAAGCCGGCCGCCTTTGCGGTATAAATTTCGCCGATAGACACCACATCGATGCCCATACCCTCTTCCCGCATGATGCGGTAAACCTGCTTACAGGCATTCGCCTTGCTTGCGTAAAGCGGCAATGAGCCTTCCGGATAGTATTTTTTGAATGCGTCAAGATAGACACGGCAGTTATGCCGGATACGCGCGTCATCCAACAGGTACAGCGGCGTCCCGTAGGTCTCGGCAAGTGCAGCTGTATCATAGCCGACGAACAGCAGATGGCCGTTTTCATCGGCGGTCAGGTTCTCACACGGGAATACAACAGGATTGTTGTTCACGTCGTTCATCCTTTCCTTTGTCATTACAGCATATGCGCGCGCAGCTCTTCGCCGGACAACGGTGAAAGCTCTGCCGGCGCGATGTCAAACACGGTCTTACAGCCGACTTCACCGCGCGAAGCCTTGCGGCACATCGCTCTTGCAAATGCGACAAGAACGCTCGCCGTGAATTCCGGATTGGAATCCAGCTGCAGCCGATATTCGATGACGTGTGTGTGCTCACCGGAAAGGCCGGTCTTTCCGGTACGGATCACGCAGCCGCCGTGCGGCAGTTCGGCGTGGTTTTTCGCCATCTCTTCTTTTGTGATGATGGTCACGGTCGTGTCATAATCGGCGAAATAATTCGGCATCTCCTTGATCTCTTTTTCAATACGTGTCTTGTCTGCATCCTCTGCAGCCACCACATAACACTCACGCAAGTGCTTCTGCCGGGTGGTCAGCGCCGGCGTGCTGCCGCTGCGTACCGCGTCAAGCGCCGCTGCCACGGGCACTGTGTACTGCCGCGCATCCAGAACGCCGTCAATGCGACGAATGGCGTCGGAATGGCCCTGGCTCACGCCGCGGCCCCAGAAGGTGTAATCCGTTCCCTGCGGCAAAATTGCCGAAGCATACAGTCGGTTCAGTGAGAACATCCCCGGGTCCCAGCCGCAGGAAATGAGTGCGACGTGACCGCTTTCGACGGCCGCCTTGTTGACCGCGTCAAAATGTGCGGGAATGTTGGCGTGGGTGTCAAAGGAGTCGATGACATTGAACTTTGCGGCAAGCGCCGGCGTCATCTTCGGCAGATCGGTCGCACTGCCGCCGCAGATGATCACAAGGTCGATTTCATCCTGATAGTTGAAAATGTCCGCCGCCGCAAAGACCGGTGCGCCGGTCAGGGTTTTGACGGATTCGGGCGCGCGCCGCGTAAAGACGCCGAATAAAGACGCGTCGGGGTTCTGCGCGATGGCGCACTCCACACCGCGGCCAAGGTTGCCGTAACCGTAAATTGCGAGTTTCATAAAACATTCGCCCTTTCCGAAAATAAATTAGTCCTATTATATTGCTTTTTAGGGCATTTGTCAATACTTTAGCGCATTAAAAGATATAGCGGAGTGAAAAAATCCCCCGCGAGGAATAATCTTATTCGTAAGTTAGCCGGGCAAAGAACGCGCGAAGTTATTTGATGAATCGCAAGAAAAACTTTTCACGCGACTCCGGCAAGGAATTGCATTTTCCTCTTTATTATGCTAAACTGTATCTGTACCCCCGAACGAAAAACAAACAGGAGGGATTCCTATGAATGAACCGAAAAAGCTCGGCTTTGGGCTGATGCGTCTGCCGAAGAAGCTGACAGGCATTGATATCGAACAGGTCAAGGAGATGGTCGACCTGTTCATGGACGCCGGCTTCACCTATTTTGATACCGCTTATATCTATCCGGGCAGCGAGAGTGCTGCAAAGAAGGCACTGGTCAGCCGCTATCCGCGGGAAAGCTACACCCTTGCCACAAAAATCAACGCTGCCATTCCGGGACTGACCGAGAAAATGGTCAAAAACCAGTTTGAGACCAGCCTGAAACGTACCGGCGCCGGGTACTTCGACTACTATCTGCTGCATACCCTGATGGACAGAAATGTCCGCAAGTACGACAGATTTGATCTTTGGGCGTTTGCAAAGCAGAAAAAGGCGCAGGGCCTCATCCGCAATTACGGCTTCTCTTTTCATGACGGACCGGAGCTGCTGGACCGGCTGCTGACGGAGCACCCGGACGTGGACTTCGTGCAGCTGCAAATCAACTACGCGGACTGGGAAAATGAGAAAATCGCCTCCCGCCGCAACTATGAGGTTGCCCGCGCTCACGGCAAGCAGATCGTTGTTATGGAGCCGGTCAAGGGCGGAAAGCTGGCGGACCCGCCGGAAGCTGTCAAGACCTTGATGAAAGCTTATGCACCCGATGCCTCCTTTGCCTCCTGGGCAATCCGGTTTGTTGCGTCACTCGACGGTATTTTATCCGTGCTTTCCGGGATGTCCAACGTGGCACAGATGAAGGATAACCTCTCCTATATGCAAGACTTTAAGCCCTTGAACACAGAGGAGCGGGCCATTATCCGAAAGGCGCAGGAAATCTATAAACAGTCCGCTGCGATCCCGTGTACCGGCTGCGGCTACTGCAAAGCAGGCTGTCCCAAAGGCATTGCAATCCCCGATGTGCTGGAGACACTGAATCTGCATCTCGTCAGCGGACAGACCGCCGAAGGCAGAGATGCTTATAAACGGCTGCTGTCTGCCGGGGCATCGCCCGCTTCCGCCTGCATCGGATGCAAAAAATGCGAAGGCACCTGCCCGCAGCACATTGCCATCACAGACGCGCTGCGACAGGCGGCAGATCTATACGAATAAAAAGCGAACCGCCGCGGAAACATCCGCGGCGGTTTTTGATTGCAGATTCTTAGAAATGCTTTCTGATCTCATACAGATCAATACAGCCGACCGGGCAGACCTCGTGGCACTTGCCGCAGCCGATGCACTTGTCATAGTCCACCTTTGCGCAGAAGTTTTCGACTTTAACAGCTTCTTCCGGGCAGACCTTCTGGCACTTCATGCAGCCGATGCAGCCCGCTTTGCACTGCTTGCGGGTCTGCGCACCCTTGTCGTGGTTTTTGCAGAGCACTGCCGCCTTGACCGTGTCCAGCGGGAACAGGTCGATCAGATGCCGCGGACAGGTCTTGATGCACATCTGGCAGGCACGGCAGCGGTCGGGGTTGATCCGCGCAACGCCGTCGCAGATGAAAATTGCTTCATACGGGCAAACCTCCACGCAATCGCCGAAGCCGATGCAGCCATGGACGCAGGCCTTCGGTCCGCCGAAAAGCTGCGTTGCGATCTTGCAGGAATGTACGCCGCTGTAATCGAGCTTTTCCTGTACGTTGCAGGTGTTGCCGCAGCACATCACAGCCGCAACCTGCGGTGTAATCGTGCCGGCTTCCTTGCCCATGATTTTCGCCACCTGCTGCGCAACGTCGTTGCCGCCGGGGGTGCAGCGGTTGCATTCTTCCGTTTCACCCTTGGAGAGCGCCGCCGCGTACCCGTCACAGCCGGAAAAGCCGCAGGCGCCGCAGTTTGCACCGGGCAGACATTCACGGATGGCTTCTGCTTTTTCATCCTTCGGCACGGCAAAGACGACCGATGCCACCGCAAGGCCCAGACCCGCAATCAGACCGATGGCCGCAACAAGGACAACAGGCACTAATATCTGTGTCATATCCTTCGCCCTCCTTTAACCGAAAATGTGTTCCACGATGCCCGTAAAACCGAGGAAGGACACCGAAACGAGCGACGCGGCAACCAGCGTGATCGGCAAACCGCGCATGAACTTCGGAATCTCGCAGGATTCCATGCGCTCCCGCACGCCCGCGAACATCACCATCGCCAGCATGAAGCCGAGACCCGCGCCGACGGAGTTGAACATGGACTGCGCAAAATTGTAACCGTTGTCCACATTCAGGATGACCACACCGAGCACGGCGCAGTTTGTTGTAATCAGCGGCAGATAGATGCCCAACGCACTGTAGAGCGCAGGAATGTACTTTTTGAGGATGATCTCCACAAGCTGCACCAGCGCGGCGATGACCAGAATAAAGACGATTGTCTGCAGGTATGCAAGGTTCTTGCTGACCAGCAGCAGGTTGATCGGATAGGTCACGGCGGTCGCGAGCGCCATGACGAAGATCACGGCGGCGCTCATACCGACTGCGGTGTTCAGCTTTTTGGAAACGCCCAGGAACGGGCAGATGCCGAGGAATTTTGACAGCACAAAGTTCTGCGTGAGAATCGCTGTCATCAGGATCATCAGAAGGCCTTTTGTCATTTCCATTACGCTGTCGCCTCCTCACTCTTTTGCTCCGGCTCCGGCTGCGGCGCGTTGTGCAGCGTGCAGGAAGCAGCCATCGGGCAAGCCTCGCAGCCGCGCAGTTCCGCGCGCGGTTTGCCGCGGCTTTCCGCGATCTTATTGACAGTTGCCATCAGCAGACCGAACACGAAGAAACCGCCCGGCGGCAGGATGAAGATCAGCATCGGGTTGTTGGAAAGCACCGGGATGCTGATGCCGTAGAACGAACCGGCGCCGAGGATCTCGCGCACGGTACTCATCAAAAACAGTGCCGTGGTAAAGCCCACGCCCATGCCGAGACCATCCACAGCGGACGCAAGCACGGGATTCTTACCGGCAAACGCTTCCGCACGGCCGAGGATGATGCAGTTGACAACGATCAGCGGCAAATACACGCCAAGCTGTTCGTCCAGCTCCGGTGTGAACGCCTTGACCAGCATCTGCACGATCGTCACGAAAGACGCGATCACGACGATGTATGCCGGAATACGCACCTTTGCGGGGATTACCTTGCGCAATGCGGAGATGACGATATTGGAACAAACCAGAACGATCGACGCGGCAAGGCCCATGCCGAGCGCACTTTGCACCGACGTTGTGGTCGCAAGGGTCGGGCAGGTGCCGAGAACGAGCCGCAGCACCGGGTTTTCAATGATGATACCCTTGCTGAATTCTTTAAACAGCGATTTTTTCTCAGCCATTCTGCGCACCTCCTGTCAGATTCTGAACGGCAACGGTCGCTTCGTTGACCGCCTTGACTACAGCCTTCGACGTGATCGTCGCGGCAGTGATTGCCTGAATGTTTTGTCCGTCGTTGGAATACTTATCGACCGTGAGTTCGCCTTGCTTTCCGATAAAGCGCTGCATGAACTCCGGCTTTTTACTGTTCTGGCCGAGGCCCGGCGTTTCATTGCTGCAGTCAAGAATCGTGAAACCGATGATCTTGCCTGCTTTGTCATAGCCGACCATGACCTTTACATCGCCGCCGTAGCCCTTCGCCACGGAGGTGACAATGTAACCGACCGTGTTTCCGTCCGCGTCCTGCCCCTCACAATAGGCAAGCCCGGTCTGTTCTTCAACCGCCTCGTCCGTATACGCGGCAACCGCGGTACCGTCCACTTCGGCAAGCACTTCGCTGCGCGCAGCGTTTGCGGTATTGATTTCGTTCTGCGTGATTGTCTCCGCGGTGACGTTGTTGGTCAGCGCCAGCAGAACCGTCGCAATCAGGCAGATCAGGAACAGTGCCAGCGTCGGCAGCAGAATGTCTTTTGCATGCATCTTTTTCATGCCTTTGCCGCCTCCTTTTCCTTTGGTTCTTTTTCGTAACCAAACGGTTTTGCAGTGGTCAGCCGTTCAATGTGCGGCACAAGGATGTTCATCAGGATGATGGAGAAGGAAACGCCTTCCGGCAGCGAACCGAACAGACGGATGACCGCCGTGATCAGACCGCAGCCGATGCCGAAGATCAGCCGCCCTTTCGCATTCAGCGGCGAGGTGGTGTAATCCGTTGCCATGAAGAACGCACCGAGGATCAGACCGCCGCCGAGCAGTTCATACGCAAGGAAGGTGAAGTTGCCCTTTCCGGCGATGAGCATGATGACCGCCACCGTACCGATGAAGGAAAACGGGATAATCGGGGAGATCACGCGGCGCAGCAGCAGATACAGCGCACCGGCAAGCAGCGCCACGGCACAGACTTCACCCATGGAGCCACCGTGCGCACCGATCAGCATTTTTGTCAACGAGGGCAGACCCTCCACTGCGGAAATGTCCCCGCCCTTCACATTTGCCAACACCGCCATCGGCGTCGCCGCCGTGACAGCATCCGGCGCCCAGGCGCTCTGGGCCGGAGCAATCCATTTTGCCATTGCGGTCGGGAAGGACACCATCAGGATGATGCGCGCCGTGATTGCGGGGTTGACAAAGTTCTGACCGATGCCGCCGAACATCTGCTTGACGATGACGATGGCAATGATACTGCCGATGGCCGCCATCCACAGCGGCAGCGTAACCGGCAGGTTGAACGCGAGAATCAGTCCGGTGACAACGGCGGAAAGATCCCCGAGGGTGTTGTTTCGTTTCATGACCTTGCGGGAAAGATACTCCGCAAGCATTGCGGTTCCAACCGTGACACCGGTCAAAGCAAGGGCACGGGTGCCGAAATTGACAACGCTCATCACCAGCGCCGGCAACAGCGCAAGAATCACGTCAAGCATAATGCCGGTGGTCGTCTCCGGCGAGCGCACGTGCGGAGACGCACTGACCGTCAATCGTTTTTCCATTATTTCACACCCTCCTCTCTGAGTACCTGCTTTGCAAGGCGCATATACTGCACCAGCGGCCGTCCGGACGGACAGGCATACGCGCAGGAGCCGCATTCCATACAGACCATTGCATGGTTGTGCTTCAGGCCTTCAACGTCCTTGATGCGTGCTTCGCGTTCGATCAGCGTCGGCATCAGACTCATCGGACAGACCTCGACGCAGCGGCCGCAGCGGATGCAGGCACGTTCCCGTTTCACAGCCGCCTTCTTTTCGGCAAACGCAAGGATCGCGTTATTCTGTTTGCAGATCGGCGACTGCGTATCGCAAATAGCGACACCCATCATCGGTCCGCCCAAAATGATCTTGCGCGGTTCCGCTTTGAAGCCGCCGCAATAATCAATGATATCCTGGATGTTTGTACCGATCGGCACGCGCAGGTTCTTCGGTTCTTTAACGGCACTGCCGTCCACTGTGATGGAACGGCTGATCAGCGGCTTGCCGGTGGCAAGATACCGTGCGATAAATGCCACGGAGCCGACATTCATGACCACGCAGCCGACGTCCGCAGGCAACTTTCCGGGTGGGACTTTGCGGCCTGTCGCAGACAGGACCATCATCTTTTCCGCGCCTTGCGGATACTTGGATTTGAGCACCATGAGCTTCACGGCGTCATCGCGTTCGTTGTCCATGTCCGCGATTTCTTTCATCAGCTTAAACGCGCGGGGCTTGTTGTCTTCAATTGCGATAATCACCTGCTTGAAGCCAATAATCTCTTTCAGCTTATACACACCCTCCATGATGTCACGCGTGTGCTCAATGCATTCGCGATAGTCAACCGTGATGTACGGTTCGCACTCCGCCGCATTAACCACAAGGGTGTCGACGTCTTTGTCTTCCGGGATGTTCAGCTTGACGTGGGTCGGAAACCCGGCGCCGCCGAGCCCAACCAGGCCGCTCGCACGGACCGCTGCGCAAAGCTCTTTTCGGTTGGTCACGACCGGCGGTGTCAGCCCTTCGAACAGACGCATTTCGCCGTCGGATTCGATGGTAACGCCTTTGGTGATCAGACCGTTGGCAAGCTTGACGTCGCCGACGGATTTCACTGTGCCGGAAATTGTTGCGTGTATCGGTGCGCTGACGAACTTGTCGCTGTCACCGATCACCTGCCCGACACAAACCGTATCCCCGACCTTGACCGTCGGTACACACGGCGCACCGATATGCTGCTGCATCGGCAGCACGACCCGTGCGGGAATCGGCATGCGCTCCACCGGCAGTTCGGCTGTGTTTTTGTTGTGTGTGACGCTGACGCCACCGCGTCCCCGTGCAACCGCTCTGAGGA
>CACYCR010000065.1 GCA_902772935.1 Oscillospiraceae bacterium | reverse complement strand
TTTTTTGGAGGATCATCATCTCCCCTTTTCGCAGCGCGACATCAAAACGGACCGGCCGACCCTTGAGGAGCTGAAAGCCTGGCAGAAGAAAAGCGGCCTGCCGCTCCGGCGGTTCTTCAACACGAGCGGCCTGCAGTACCGGGCGCTCGAGCTCAAGGACCGTCTGCCGCAGATGCGTGAGGACGAGCAGCTGGCGCTGCTGGCGAGCGACGGCATGCTGGTCAAGCGTCCCCTGCTGATTACGGACGATACCGTTCTGGTCGGCTTTCGGGAAGCACAATGGAAAGACGCACTGCTGTAAAAAGCAGAGAACCCGGATAAACGGGTTCTCTTTTTTCATGCTTTTCTTTTTTGTTCGGCAGACTGTCTGACCTTCTTCTCCGACGGTCTGCCGCGCATTTATGATTTTAAAAAGCCGCGCACCTGCGGGCGGTCCAGCGCCTTGTAGAGCGGAAGGCCGAGCGCGAAGCAAACGACAAGCTCGCCGAGCGCAACGCAGCCCGCCTGCACGAGAAAGCTGGCAAAATGGAACGGTCCCTCAATAAAGAAGATTTCAATTTCAAGGCCGATGATAATGCCGTTAAAGACCGCCGGCATCACAGCAGCAAGCAAAGGGAGCTTTTTCCATTGAATCTGACGAAGCGCATACATGGCGAGGCCGGCAAACAACGTGGCGAGCGAGCCGAGGAACCAATCCCACGGGAGTGTGCTCAGATAGAGGAAATTGGCCAGAAAGCACCCGAGCGTCAGGCCGGGAATGGCTGCGGGTGTGATGCAGCACAGCAGCGTCATCGCCTCGCTGACGCGGAATTGAACGGCCATGGAAGCCGTACCCGGCGCGATCAGGCTCTGCGTTATCGTGAGCACCGCGTACAGTGCGGCAATGATCGCGGCCTGTGTCAGCCACAGAACTTGTTTTTTTGATTTCATTTTGTTGTCTCCTTTAGTTTTGATTTTAACGCACGGACTCGCTGCCCCTGCATTAGGTCAGGAAGGTCTCGAACTGACCGCGCCGAAAAAGCGCAGGGGTATTATAGCGTATGAAAAGAAAAAAAGCAACCCATAACGCAAAAATTCCCCGGCGGCAGCCGGGGAAAGCTTTCATCTCACAGGCACCGGCTGATCGACGCCGGGGGTAAAAGCATAGAAGTTTTTCGCGTTCAGCCGGTCGGTCAGCAGACGCAGCCCTTCGCCGAAGCGCTGGAAGTGAACGATCTCGCGTTCGCGCAGGAACTTGATCACGTCGCGCACGTCCGGGTCGTCAACCAGGCGCAGGATATTGTCATAGGTGACCCGCGCCTTCTGTTCCGCGGCAAGGTCTTCCGTAAGATCCGCGATCGCGTCTCCCTTGCATTGCAGATAGGCGGCGGTGAACGGTACGCCGGCCGAGGATGCCGGATACACGCCGTTGGTGTGATCCACGAAATAGGATTCAAACCCGTTCTGCTTGATCTCGTCCGCCGACAGATTGCGTGTCAGCTGGTGAACGATCGTACCGACCATTTCCAGATGGCCGAGCTCCTCCGTGCCGATATCCGTCAGCAGACCGCGCAGCTCCGGCGTCGGCATGGAAAAGCGCTGGCTCAGATAGCGCAGCGACGCGCCGAGCTCTCCGTCCGGGCCGCCGTACTGGCTCTGGATGATTTTGGCGTAGAGCGGGTTCGGGTTCTGGATCCTGATCGGATACTGCAGCGTTTTCTGATACTCCCACATCTCAGCAGTCCCCCTTTCCGAGTTCCCACGGCCAGGGCGATTTCAGCCAGGCTTCTCCGTTGCCCGGTTCAAACGGACCGTACTTTTCTTCGTACTGGCGGCGAATCTCGGCATACTGGGTCTCATACTGCTCCAGCAGCTGCATGGCCTGCGTATCGCCCGGGTGCGTGTCCAGATAGAGATGCAGATCCCAGATGGAAAAACGGATTGCCATAAAGCGGCATTTGATGCTGTCTGCGTTCATCGTCTGCACCCCGCCAGGAAAGGCTTGTCGAGCACGGGGAAGGCAGTGCCGCGCTGCAGCGCTTTTTGAACGTCATAAACGGCGTTGTCCGTCTGGAACGGCACGTACGCCATGGTGACCGCCGCATCGGCCGGCAGCGCAGGAATTGCGCCGGGCACCGGGCAGCTGCAGCCGCGGTCGGCGCCGAACGCCTGCTGCGGATAGGCGCAGCTTTTTTGATAAATCAACGCACTCTCTCCTTGATTGAATTGAACGCCGCAACGCACGGCGTCCGTTTCATCCTATGCCCGTGCCGCAGAAAGGTGAACGGGGATATTTACATTTGAAAAAGTTTGTGCTATAATGCAACAAGATTGTCCGGGAGGTGAACCCATGCCCATCAAAATCGACGACCGGCTGCCCGCAAAAGAGCGGCTCGAAAGCGAAAACATTTTCGTCATGACCGAAACGCGCGCGCAGACGCAGGATATCCGCGCGCTGAAGATTCTGATTCTCAACCTGATGCCGACCAAGATCGAAACCGAAACGCAGCTCCTGCGCCTGCTTTCCAACTCTCCGCTGCAGGTCGACGTCGAGCTGCTGCAGACGGCGACCCACGAGGTCCGGAACACCGCCTCGGAGCACATGCTCACGTTCTATAAGACGTTTGACGAGATCCGTCACAAAAAATACGACGGCATGATCGTGACCGGCGCGCCGGTGGAACAGATGGAGTTCGAGGACGTCGACTATTGGGACGAGCTGTGCGAAATCTTTGAATGGTCCAAAACAAACGTCTATTCCACCTTCCATATCTGCTGGGGCGCGCAGGCGGCGCTGTATTACCACTACGGGATCAGGAAGTACCCGCTGCCGGAAAAGATGTTCGGCGTGTTCCCGCATAAGCCGCTGGACCTCTATCATCCCCTGCTGCGCGGATTTGACGAGACCTTCCTCGTGCCGCATTCCCGCCACACGGAGGTTCGCTTCTCCGACATCGCGCTTTGCAAGGACCTGCAGATCATCTCCTATTCCGAAATCGCCGGGATCCACCTGATCTCCGACCTCGACTGCCGCAAGTTCTTTGCCACCGGCCACAGCGAATATGACGCGGACACGCTGGCGAAGGAATACTTCCGCGACAAGGAAAAAGGACTGGAGATTCAGGTCCCCTACAACTACTTTCCGAACGACGACCCGACCAAGAAGCCGCTGATGACCTGGCGCACCGCCGGCACACTGATGTTCACCAACTGGCTGAACTATTTCGTCTATCAGCGAACGCCGTACGACATCAACGAGATCAGATAAAACGGCTCCCGCATCTGCCACGATGCGGGAGTTTTTTCATTAAATATAGTGTTCGCCGATGCAGTACCAACCCTTCGCAAGGCGGTAGATCCGGTGCCTGAACTTCTTTTTCACACGGCTTCGGGTCCTGACCGGGCAGGTGGTATAAACGATTCCGTTGTTATAGCCTTCCAGCCAGAAATAGACGCCCGTTTCTTCTGCGCAAAGCTCATGAATCTGAAAAGATGACACCGTCCTGAGCGCCTGCTGCAGCCGAGGCGTTGTTGTCAGCGTTGCGTCGTTACAAACATTAAACAGCGCTTTTCCGTCGGAAGAGAAGGAAAGAATCATGCGGTTTCCTTCGTCCGTATGAAACACAGCGTCCGCATCCGCCCCGGCATACAAGACGGCGACATAATCGGCGACCGTCTCGAACGCTGCCTTTGCGGGCAAAAACACCGCTTTGTCGAATTTCGGCGTGCAGGAGGAAAGAAGCCCGAACAAGAGCGCCGGCAAACACAGGACAGAGAGCAACCGCTTCATGCCGTCAGTCCCAGACCTCGAAGCCGTTGTCCTCGTTATCGCAGAGCGTCAGCTGATAGACTCCGCCCCAGGCGACGTCGGAGAGCACCCACTCGCTGCCAAGCGGCGCTTCCGTTTCTTTGGCGTCATCCCCGGGTGTCAGATAAACGGAAAGACTCAGCCGGAACCCGGACAGATCCGTGTCCTTCGGCAGATCGCGGCGATCGACCTCCAGCGTTACCCTGTCCTTCAGCGGCGTCTCATCCGCGTTGATCACGCCGCCGGAGCTGACAAGCTTATCATTCAGATAGTAACCGTACCCGAGGCCGTAGATTGTTTTTTCCGTTTCCAACGCAATCTCCACGGTGAATACGTTTGCCTGTTCATTGCGTTCGTGCAGGTAGCGCACAACCTTTTCCTGTTCCAGATTCCGGAACGGTTCCTGCATGCGTTCCAGCTGATAAGCGGCCATGTCGTCCAGGATGCGCTTTGCCTGCGGCGCCTGATCGTTCTGCGATTCTGCAATCCGCTGCAGATATGGCAGTGCAGCATCGCCGGCCGTATCACAGATATCCTCCGCCGTCATTTTCTGCAGCCGTCCGGATAATAAGCCTTCTGTATTGACGCGTGCAATCGTGTGATTGACGCCAAGCAAAGACAAAGACGTAACGGCGATGCAGACGGCTCCGATGATGATCTGCATATACGGAAATCGCTCTTTGCAAAACCGCAGGAAAATCGCTGCAAATGAGAGCAGCAGCACAACGTCAGCTGCAAACACATAAACGCGCTTTTCCGTCAGGCCGAACACACGGATATACAAGAGGATCTTTGCGATGGAAACGGCGCACAGGAGCATCGTGAACAAACAAAGGAAAATATCGAGTCCGCGGATTGCAGGCAGGATACGGCCGTTTTTACGCTTTCCAAGCCCAACAGAAAGCGCAAGCAGAACGAAGTTGACGCCCGCGAGTTCACACAGCTCAAAAAAGCCGCGCCGCGCATATTCCGTTACGCTCATGGCTTCGCCGAACGGCAGATGGCCGGAAAACGCCGAGAAGAGATAGCCGGTCTGCGTTAGCAGATAGATCGCATATACCCCGCACAACACGCCGAGCACGGTTGTGATGAACACGGGCGACAGCTTTTGCAGTCTGCCATAGCGCACGATAGTATCAGCGTTTTCCGCCTTCGCCTTTCCGCTTGCGAACGCATACATCGTCGCGTAGATATACGGCGTAAACAGCAGGGAAAGGACCAGCGCAAATCCGTCAAACGGCAAAACGCGCGACAGCCATGCGCCGCAGGCGCGGATCGCGTCAAGCACAGCCCGGTATAAACCGCCGGCCACGCTCTCAAACGCCGCATCCGCATCAATCAGCAACGGAACCACGATCAGAATGACCGGAATTGCAGCCAGAAGTCCGATTGTGACAGGCAGCCAGGCGCGGTGCTTCTTCTGCGGGTTCCGCTCAGCGCGCCGGCGCTGCAGCGCCTCAAACGCATCCGTGAACGGCGCAAACAGATGGCGCACCGGCGTCAGCAGCTCGCAGTGGAGCAAATCGAGCAGCACATAGAAGCTGCCGAACGGATACCGGTTTGCGCCGGTGAGCGCAATGCAGTAAAAGCCGGAAAGCGGAATCAACAGCAAAAACTGCACCACGTGCAGATCCGGGTCGTCATGCAGCACAAAACCCAGAGCGCTTGCAAGGCACAATATGCCGACCGGCAGTGCCCGCAGCGGAAAGCGCTTTTGCCGAACGCTGATCAAAACAGTGGCCAGCAGAAACAGACCCAAATAGGCCAGTGCGGTCAGCGCATACGGTTCTCCCCACTCCGCAAGGGAGTGAAATAATGCATAGGTCAAAAGAATGCAGATTAAAAACATCGCTTACTCCTCTTGGTATTCCAGAATATCGCCCGGCTGGCACTGCAGCGCTTCGCAGATGCTTTCCAGCGTGGAAAAGCGCACGGCCTTGGCCTTGCCGGTCTTCAGGATGGAAAGATTCGCCTGTGTGATGCCGATTTTTGCCGCCAGTTCGCCCGACGACATTTTGCGCTTGGCCAGCATCACGTCAAGATTAACAACGATCGCCATGGTGCACCTCTCAAATCGTCAGGTCGTTTTCGGCGCGAAGCTCGCTCGCCCGCGCCATCACGCTTTTGAGCACGCGCAGCATCAGCGTCATGAACGCGGCGCCGAGTGCGAACACCAGCAAGGGCGCCCAGAAGAAACCGAAGATCAGGCACACGAGCGACACATAGGCGCAGCACCACGACAGCAGCCGCATGGAGAACACGGTCTGCGGCGTAAAGATCTCGCCGCGGATGATGTTCGTCATCAGGCGCAGAATGCTGATCAGCGCAGTCCACGCCGCCGGACAGCAAAGATAGAACGCAAGCAGCACCTTTTTGGTCAGCGCGTCCGCAAGGTATCCGAAATAGAGCTGCAGCAGCTTCGGGCCGAACACCATCAGCACCGAAAGCAGAACGCAAAACAGCACGGTGATGACTCTGGTGACCTTTGCGCTTGTGACGGAAGTATACATGAAAATCGTCCCCTTTTTTGAAATCATCGATGATCTTGCCTGTACTATAGCACAAGTTTTATCGTTTGTCAATAAATTTTTATCGTTTTTTCTGATTTTTATGCAAAAAACGGGAATGTTGCATTCAGATGAAGACGGCGTTTTCTTCGACCGAAGACTGTGCTGCTGCAAGCCGAGGGCGAAAAACGCCGAAAAAGAAATACAATCATGGGTACGGCAGAAGCCCATCCAAAAAACATAAAAAACAGAGCGCGGTTTTCCACTGCGCTCTGCTTTTTGTTATGAGATTGTTTTTCTTTTTTTCTTCGCGAAATGCAGCAGTCCATAGTTATGCTTTTCTGCTGCGCAGATAGTCCTCCAGAATCATCACGGCAGATACCGCGTCCACAA
>CACYCR010000064.1 GCA_902772935.1 Oscillospiraceae bacterium | reverse complement strand
CCTTGACGAAAATTTGCTCGCAAAAACTTTACAGATCAGGCAGAAAAACGAAGCTGGTTGCGGTGCGGCGAAAGAAGCCTTGCTTGCGCAAGGCGATGACAACAAACCGCAAGCTGCCAGTTTTTATGGCTGAGATGCGGCCCTCGTTTACGCATCGTTTCCTTCGCCTTCTGGCTGACTTTCTCGACGTCTGCCAGTTGATTCAGATGTGATACAGGTTGTCGTTTTCGTAATCGGGCTCCGTTGTCAGATTCACGCCGAGCTTGCGGAATGCCGCCGCATCGGAGGAAGACAGTATCACGGAACAATGGACGTCCGTTCCGCGCAGCTGCGGCAAACAGTGCAGCGCACGTGCGGCAAGTTCATCCGTTGCAGCGCTGACGGACAGCGCAACCAGAACTTCGTCAATGTGCAGACGTGGGTTTTTGCTGCCGAGATAATGCACCTTGAGGCTCTGCACCGGCTCAATCAGAGAGGACGGAATCAGATCGCAGCCGTCGTCGATACCGGCAAGGTATTTCAGTGCGTTCAAAATCAGCGCTGTCGTTGCGCCGAAAAGCTGTTTGGTCTTTCCGGTCAGGATCGTGCCGTCGAGCAGCTCGATCGCCGCTGCGGGTGCATCGGTCTCTGCCGCGATCTTCTTTGCCAGCGCAACCACTTTGCGGTCCTGCGTGGTCACGCCCGCTTTGTTCATGACGATCTCCAGACGTTCAATCTCTTTGGTCGAATCCAGGCCCTTGCGCTTGTCGCACAGTGCCTTGTAATAGCGGCGGATGATTTCCTGCCGGGAGGCTTCGCGGGTCGCTTCGTCGTCGATGATGCAGTTGCCGGCCATATTGACGCCCATGTCGGTCGGCGATTTATAGGGGGATTCCCCGTAGATGTTTTTGAAAATCGTATTGAGCACCGGGAAGATCTCGATGTCCCGGTTGTAGTTCACTGTTGGAATACCGTAGGCTTCCAGGTGGAACGGGTCAATCATGTTTGCATCGTTGAGGTCTGCAGTCGCCGCCTCGTACGCCAGATTGACCGGGTGATTCAGCGGCAGATTCCAGATCGGGAACGTCTCAAATTTTGCGTACCCGGCGTTGATCCCGCGCAGATGTTCGTGATAGAGCTGCGACAGACAGGTTGCCATTTTTCCGCTGCCGGGACCCGGCGCGGTGACAACGATCAGCCGGTGCGACGTTTCGATATACTCATTTTTGCCATAGCCGTCTTCGGAGACGATTTTCTTGACGTTGGAGGGATAGCCGTCAATTTTGTAATGGGTGAAAACGGAGAGACCGAGACCGGTCAGCTTGCTTTTGAAGATGTCTGCCGAGCGCTGACCGCTGTACTGCGTGATGACGATGGAGCCGACATACAGCCCCACGCTGCGGAACAGGTCCACCAAACGCAGCACTTCCAGCTCGTAGGAAATGTTCAGATCGGAGCGCAGCTTCTTGCTTTCGATGGCACCGGCGGAAACGGCAATAACAATCTCCGCTTCGTCCTTCAGTTCAAGCAGCATCCGCAGCTTGCTGTTCGGGGCAAAACCGGGCAGAACACGGGAGGCATGGTTATCGTCGAACAGTTTTCCGCCGAACTCCATATACAGCTTTCCGCCGAACTGCGACATCCGTGCGCGAATGTGTTCCGATTGCGTTTTGATGTACTTGTCATTGTCAAATCCAAGCCGATACATATACAACCCTCCGGAAATCAAACTATCAGATATTGTAGCATAAATCGACCTTCTTTGCAAGTATTTTGCAGCCTTCCCGAAGAAAAATGCGTAACGAATCAATCAAAACTGTCTGCGATTATCCGCAAAAAAAGAGCGAAACGCCGTTCTCAGCGCTTCGCTCAGTCATGTTCGGTTGTTTCCCGCTTTGCCGAAGACGGCACGTCGGGTGTTACGGCATCACAACAGATGCGCTGATGACTTCTTCGCGGCTGTTGAAGAAATCCAGGATATCCTGCGCTTCCAGCCGGTAAGACGCACGCAGCGAGATGTCATATGTCACCTTGCCGTGTTCTTTTTTGCTGACCTTGGTCTCCACCATATGAATCGACCATTCCTTGATCTGCGCTTCGAGGACCTTCTGGAAATCCGCGTTTTGCTGCACAGTGAAGGAGATCTGATACAGCGGCATGGAGTCCGCACCGATGCGGAACCGATGCAGCAGATACTGGAACAGAGCAATCAGGATCGTTGTGAAAACACCGAGCATATACATACCGCTGCCCATGGCAAGCCCGATGCCGCTCGTTGCCCAAAGACCCGCCGCCGTTGTAAGACCGCTGACGGCACCGCGGTTTTTAAAAATGACGCCTGCGCCGAGAAAGCTGATACCGCTGACGACCTGCGCCGCAATCCGTGCCGGGTCTGCTCCGCGCATTTCACCGAAGATCTGTCCTGCCTGATCGGTCATATCCAGAAAGCCGTATTTTGAAATGATCATAATCAGTGCAGCAGCACTGCAGACGATCATATGGGTCCGCAGACCTGCACCCTTGAAGCGCCGTGTCCGCTCAAAACCGATCACGCCGCCGCACACCATAGCAACGATGATGCGCAGCGCAAAGTCAAGCATTTGCAGCCATGTGAACTGACTGTTCAAAAACATAGACAGCATTATCTCAAGTCCTTTACAATTAATCCGCATATGCGGTCATGTGATTCTTTTCATTATTTTATAACAAAGCAACAAAGAATGCAACCTTTCTTTGAAATTTTTTTGTTTCCTTTTTCTACACGATCTGCGTTTCTCAAAAAACATTTCAATAAACTAAAAAACATTTTAGTGCTTTACTTGACAAAAGCAATTCTTTGTGATATGATAAGTAAAACTTCTTCATTCTCTCCTCTGAACCACCGGATACCGTTTGTGTATCCGGTGGTTCTCTTTTTTCTTTCTGCACATCACATTATTGTTTACAGTTTGTTCACATTTCACCGCATACTTCTGTACACTTTCCGGTATATTATGATAATATCGAATATAGGAGATGTTTGAAAATGAAGAAAACAATTGCACTCATTCTTTCCCTTCTGATACTGGTACCGCTTTGTGTACCGGCTTTTGCACAAGATGTCATAACACCGCAGAGCGGCGGCAGTGTTCCGGTGGTGCTGCTCGCCGGCGACGGCAACGCCATTTATGATGAGAACGGGAACGAAGCGGTCAAATTTGACAAAGCGATTAAAAAGCTGATCGGTCAGGACGAAGATGATTCCTCATCGGAAGAATCCACGCTCGGCGAATCCGCAACGAACGTTCTGACGTCCTTTATCCTCGGCGTTATTTCCGGAAATTATGACGAATACTATGAAAAGCTGCAAAAAGAAATCGCTGAAATGACAGATACACTCCAGATGGACGAGAACGGCAATCCGCGCTATGGCACAGACATTTCGGCAGAAGATCATGAAACCAACCGGAAGCGTATGACTACGCCGAACCGAGGCACCTATTACGGCGTCGATGATTATCATTTTTGGTATGATTGGCGGCGGGATCCGTTGGAAGTGGCAGATGAACTGGATGCGTACATCGAAGCGGTCTGCGAAATGACCGGGCACGAACAGGTTGGTCTGATCGGCCGTTGTCTCGGTGCAAATTTTGTGCTGGCATATCTCGCAAAATACGGTTACAAAAACCGCATCAAAGGCATCGGCTTTGATGCCGGCATGATGAAAGGGCATGACCCGATGAGTGAATCCATCAGCGGCAAATTCAAGACGGACGGCGATTCCATCAACCGCTATCTGACAGACATGGAAGCAATTTACGGTATGGAATTTGATTCCTGGATCAAAGATCTTGTGGACTTCATGGAACACGCAGAAGTATTGGATGGAATATCCGTCGCAACAAAAGCAACCATCTATGATCAGGTCGTGGAAGGCGTCTCCTCCGCGCTGGCGCTGTCCACCCTGTACACCATTCCCGCCTACTGGTCCTGTGTCAGCGAACAGGATTATGATGATGCCATGCTTTATGTTTTCGGCGAAGAAGGCAGCGAGAAGCGAGAAAAATATGCAGGCCTGATTGAAAAAATCGAGAACTACAATGCACAGGTTCGGCAAAAGGAAGATATCCTGATGAAGGGATTTGTCGCGCAGGGCGGCAACATCGCAGTCATCTCCAAATACGGGTTCCAAATGACGCCCATCTGCATTTCGAGGAACCTTGTCGGCGACGACCTGCTTTCCGTTCACAAGAGCTCCATGGGCGCAACCACGTCTATGCTCTACGACACGCTCTCTGATGATTACATCGCAAAACGCAAAGCAGAGGGCAAGGGCAAATATATCTCTCCTGACAAGCAGGTTGACGCGTCCACCTGTATGTTCCCGGACAACACCTGGTTCACAAAAGGCCGGGACCACTCCTGGTGGTCCGACCCGGAAAACCGGATCTTATATACGGTCACAACAGCGGATCACCAATACACCGTGGATGACTTCACCTACACGCAATATCTGGTTTATAACGCCAAAACCGACACCTTTGCACCGATGACAACAGAAAATTGCAACACCGAGAACTGGCAGAAGGAAACGCCGAAAGAAGAACACTCCAAGGTCAGCCGTGTCTTCCGTTTCCTGCAATCCTTCTTCAAACTCTTCCGCCGTCTGGTGGACCTCATCAAAGAAAAGCTCGGGAAATAAGATAAAAATCATCCGCAGTCTCAAAAAGGCTGCGGATGGTTTTATTAACGCGCCTGCGGCAAGTAATAACAGAGGTCCCGACAATAAAAGAACCGCGTTCCAAAAGGAGCGCGGTTCTTTTACTTGTTGTATCTTACAGCTCAGCGAAGTACTTGATGGTGCGGACCATCTGGCTGGTGTAGGAGTTCTCATTGTCGTACCAGGAGACAACCTGGACTTCATAGAGGCCGTCGCCGAGGTCGATGACCATGGTCTGCGTCGCATCAAAGAGAGAACCGTACTTCATGCCGAT
>CACYCR010000063.1 GCA_902772935.1 Oscillospiraceae bacterium | reverse complement strand
GTCGTCGAGGGCGAAAAACCGTCGAGAAAAGAAAACAACAATGGGTATGGGCGCAGCCCATCCAAGGCAAAAAGGCACAGGTTCCCCTGTGCCTTTCTCTATATGATTTCTATATGTTTTCTTTTCGGTCTTCGCAAAATGTCACGCTTTCCAAAGGGAATGCAGGTTGCAGTAAGCGTAGACTGCCTGAACTTCATCGCCTTCGCAGATGGCGAAGCAGGCTTTCGGCGCGTCTGCCGGTGTGAGGACTTTGCGCTGATTGCCGAACTTCGTCTGCAGCGCGATCCATTCAATGTAGTGTGCTTCGGTCATCGGGTGCTCCACGGCGCCGACGGTCACGATCACTTTGTTGTCCTTGACCTCGTAGACCGGGACGTGCTTTTCCTGGGCCGCGTCGGTGGTGCCGGGGATGATTTCCTGCATTTTTTCACCGCAGCAAATGACCGGCACGCCGGTCTCCTTGATGACGGCAATGATTTTCCCGCAGTGTGCGCATCTGTAAAACTTCATAGGTGTTTGCTCCTTTCTTTATCTTTCTTTTCCTGATTGTATCATACTTTTCCGGTTTTGTAAAGGTACCGGGGATCAAAGCAGCGCACGTCCGGCAGCGTCCGGGAAAGCGGCTGCGTGAAGACGATCTCCAGCTTGCGCGGGCCGCCGAGCAAAACCTGCGGGAACTGCAGGATCCGGCGGTGACCGACCGTGCTGCCCTGACAAAGCAGGATGTTTGTACCGCGGTCCTGGTAATAGACGGCAAAGGCGCCTGCCCGTTCCCCGTGCCGCAGGTCCTCTTGCAGCTCGATCATGCTGACGGTCAGCGGCGTGTCCGTATGCAGGGTGACGGCGTTTTTGTGTCGTGTACGCCGCAGCGTCAGCGGTTTAGCAAACAACTGCCGGATCTGTGCGCCGAAGGCAGCGAAGACCGCGGTGTCCCGTTCCGGGATCAGGCCCCGGTCGTCCGGCCCGATGTTGAGCAGCAGATTGCCGCCCCGGCCGACCGACAGCAGATAGAGCGCGGTCAGGTTTTCCGCGGTGCGCAGGGTGTCGGCGTCACGCCGGCTCCAGAACCAGTTGTCCGGGCGGATACGGCAGTCACATTCATACGGCAGAAACCGTGTGCGTTCCCCGGTACAGACGGCGTCTGCCGGCAGGGTGACGGTGTATGCAGCGTCCAGGGGCGCGACGCCTTCTTCATTGCCGACCCAGCGGGTGTCGGGGTCCCAGAGTTCAAACAGCAGAATGTGCGGCTGCAGGCGCCGGATGGTCTCGACGATACGTTTGCGGTCATAGGTGTGTCCCTCGCTGCCGCAGCCGTCAAACCAAAGGTAGTCGATGACGCCGTAGCCGGTCAGCAGTTCTGTGATCTGCGCGATAAAATAATCGTCGTAGGCGCGGCTGTCCATGGCGGCGCCGACCTGTGCCGGCGAATAGTACAGCCCGACGCCGAGCCCTTCGGCGCGGCAGGCGTCGGTGAATTCGCGCACGACGTCGCCTTTGCCATCCTTCCACGGCGCAGACATGACGCCGTAATCGGTGTGCTTGCTTTGCCAGAGGGCAAAGCCGTCATGGTGTTTTGCCGTGAGGACACAGTACCGTGCGCCGCCGGCCTTTGCGGCCTGTACCCATTGCCGGCAGTCAAGCTGCTGCGGGCAAAAGGCGGCCGCGTCCATCGGCTTTTTGTCCCAGTCCTTGCGGCCTTCATAGAAGGTACGAATGCCGAAATGGAAAAACACGCCGACTTCCCAGTCTAAGAATTTGAGCTGCTCCTTGGTTGGCAGAATCGGTTGCATAAGAAATCCTTTCTGAAGGGGATGAAGGTGCGAATCAAAAAACAACCGCGGCAGGGTGCAGTACCCACGGTCGCGGTTGTTGATGGTGCGGATGTTATTGGGTGATGATCTTCATGATGCCGAACGCTTTTTCGAACATTCTCACAAAGGTCTCAAGCGCGCAAAGAATGACGCGGGTCGAATGGATGTGCTTGTCGGTCTTTTCGGTGAAGACGGCATACATGGTCAGCACACCGTTGAGTTCGATCGGTTCACCCGGCTTATAGTCTTTGCCGTCTTCCATGCAGTGCCAGTACTGGAAGTCATAGTCGATGGCGATCGGGGTGTCGTTGGTGACCTTGTAGGTGCCGGGGCCGCTGTAGCCGACAGTCGGGCTGGGCATGTACATGGTGTCGATGCCGTTTGACTTTTTATAGACGATGTAGTATTCGCTTTGTTCATGCGGCTCGGTCAGGTCGCCCAGCGCGAAAACGCCGATTGCGAGAACGGAGCAAAGCGAAACAACAACGAGCAAAAGAGCAATGATTTTTTTCATAAAAGAAACCTCCTAATTATTCATTGTATGTTCATTATACAAAACAATCAACGTATTATAATTCTCAATAAGAAATTACAAAGTAAAAAAACGGATTGGAATTATAGATAAATTGACAAAAAGACGATGGATTCCGGGAAAACGTCGAAAAAAAACTTTGGTAACAGTCTGAAACCGCGGAGGAATCTCCGCGGTCGGTCAGGTCTTCGTGTAATCTGTCAGCGGGCAGAACGTGTAGCCCATGCTGCGGGTGGTGTCGATGATCTCGCCGAGGGCATCGGCATTGTCGCGCGAGACGGCGTGCAAAAGAATGACCGCGCCGTCGTGCAGACGTTCGGTGACGGTTTTCACCGCCGTGTCCTTGCCCTGCTGCGCGTCAACGTTCCAGTCATTATAGGCGACGGACCAGAACACGCTGCAATAGCCGAGCGAGCGCACGAGGTCGAGCGCACTTTCGGTGTACTCTCCGGCGGGGAAGCGGAAAAACTTCGCGCAGTAGCCAAACTGCGTGCGCAGATGGTTTTCCGTCGCTTCAATCTCATCCTTCATCTGTGTGCGCGTGATCGCGGCAAAGGAGGGGTGCGTGTCGGAATGGTTGCCGACAATGTGGCCCTCGCGGATCATCCGCGCAATGAGGTCCGGCTGCTTTTTAATGTGGTCAAGCGTGCAGAAGAACGCGGCCGGGACGTTCTTTTCCTTGAGCGTGTCAAGGATGCGGCTGGACAGGTTTTCATATTCGTACCCGCAGTCAAAGGTCAGGTAGAGCACCTTGCCGCTGCTTTTCTGATCGAGCGTCAGCGCGTCGTAACGGTCAAACGTCTTCTGAAACGCGACAACCGTGTGGTGCGGCTGACCGCCGCTCGCCGGGCCGTGGGAATGCTCTTTCTTTTCGGTGGACAGGCCGCGGGTGTTCTGCGGGTCGTTGACCGTGTAGGTCACCGGCTCCAGCGGTGAAAGACCGTCCGGCAGGGTGCCCGGCGCGCCCTTGAGCACAAGGCCGACCGGGGCCTGCGGCGGCGCTTCGACAAGCGTCGGCTTTTCCATCGGGATGGTTGCGCCGTTGTTTTCGGTGGCGGGGGGATTTTCCGTGCTCAGCGGCGCCTCGGTGCGTACATCCGTGCAGCCGGAAAGCAGCACCAGGCAAAGCGCCGTGCATAGCGCGAGCATGCGCAGAAATCGGGAAGATCTCATTTCAGAAAATCCTGCACGCCGTCGAGCATGCCCTCCATGGATTTGAGCGCCTTTGCCGCTTTCTTCTTGTACGTTTTTTTGAGCGACGTGGACTGCATTGCGCTGCCGGCAAGCAGTGCGGCGGCGCCGACCGCCATTGTGACGCCGAGACCGCCGAGCATCATTTTTGTTTTCATGGGATTCACCTCACTTGTTTGGTCTGTGATTAGCTTGCCCGCGTCGCGACGTTTTTTTCAGAAAAATGCTTTCCAAATGCTGGATAGCATGGTATAATAAACTATCTGTTTTTGGAGGCGACGCTATGGCGACACTCAACATTGTTCTTGTCGAACCGCAGATCCCGCAGAATACCGGCAACGTTGCCCGTACCTGCGCGGCAACGGGCGCAAAGCTGCACCTTGTGGAGCCGATGGGATTTCGCGTGGATGACAAAAAGCTCAAGCGTGCGGGACTGGATTACTGGCACCTGCTCGATATTACATATTATGCGTCTCTTGCGGATTTCCTTGCCAAGCACGAAGGCGCGCCGATGTTCTTTTTTTCCACGAAAGCGCGGCGGCGCTACAGCGACGTGCAGTACCCCGACGGTGCGTTTCTCGTCTTCGGCCGGGAGGACGCCGGTCTGCCGGAGGACCTGCTCAAGGCGCATCCGGAATCGTGCGTACGTCTGCCGATGCGTGCCGAGGCGCGCAGCCTGAATCTGTCCAACACGGTCGCCATCGGCGTTTATGAGACGCTTCGGCAATGGGACTTTCCGCTTTTGCAGTGGGCAGGGCAGCTTCACCACGGTTCGTGGGACGACTGACGGAGGACGAACGATGAAAAATCAAAAGAACCAAGTGCTGTTCATTTTCGGCGCGGGCATGGTGTTCAATCTGGTGCTGTTCGGCGTAAAGCTCGACGTCGGTCTGACGGTCAACAGCATTTGCATCTGGTCCGATGCGGTCAATAACCTCTTTGACGCGCTCTCGTGCCTGCTCAGCGTGGTCTGCATGGCGGCGGCGCAGGCGGCCGGCCGCGGCGGCGCAAAACGTGTGGAGATGAAAACGGAGCATCTGCTCTCCTTTGTGCTGTCGGTCATCGTTGCGGCGGTCGGCGTGTCGTTCGCATATTCCTCACTCGAGCGCTTCATCTATCCGACGCCGGTGTGGTTTTCGATGAAGTACTTTTTCATCGTGCTCGCTACGGCCTTGGCAAAGCTCGGCATGTTCTTCTTTTACCGGCACTTTGCGCTGCGCACCGGTTCTGTCGTGCTGCAGGTCGTCAAGACCGACAGCCTGCTGGATTTCTTCGTCACGCTCTGCACGCTGCTGTCGTTCACGCTCACGCAGGTCGTTTCCTTCGCGGTGGACGCGGCGGTCGGTCTGGTCATCAGCGCACTCATTCTTGTGCAGGCGGTGCGCCTGCTTGTCAAAAGCGTCCGGGTGCTGCTGGACTATGTGCCGCACGAACAAAGAAAAATGACGGAAACTTTGATTTCTGCCTGCAAAGCTATTGAAAAAATTGAAAAAATCCAGTATTATAAAGAGGACGCAGCAACGGTTGACGCGTTCGTCCGGGTACGCTTTGACGCAGCACTGCCGGCGCGGGACATCCATGCGGCAATTGCCGCACTGCAGACGCAGTGTCTGACACAAAGCGGCGTCCGGCTGCAGTTCATTCTCCCGGACAGCGATCATAAAGAAAGGAGTGGCAGAATCTCTGCCGAATAAACGTATGGCGAAAGAAAAGAAAGTAAAAGATCCCGAGAAGAAAAAGAGAAGAAGGAAAAGAGCACGCCGTGTGCTTTGCATCATCCTGTGTGTGATTCTTGTCTTTGTCGGCGCTTCTGTCGCCGTCACCCTGATCGGCGACAACGCCAATACCAAGAAGGCGCAGTCCTTTGCGCCCGTTGCCGTTGAAGACCGCCTGGAGCCGGAAAAAGACGCGGACGGCAACTGGTCCTTCACAACCGACCGCCCGTTTAAGATCCTGCAGCTCACCGACGTTCATATCGGCGGCGGCTGGATGAGCCTCAAGAAAGACGCCATGGCGCTCAACGCGGTTGCGGCGATGGTCACGGCGGAGAAGCCGGACCTCGTTGTCGTCACCGGTGACGTGTCGTACCCGGTGCCGTTCCAGGCCGGTACGTTCAACAACAAGCTCGGCGCCAAGATCTTCACTGCGCTGATGGAAAAGCTCGGCGTTTACTGGACGCTCGCTTTCGGTAACCATGACACCGAAGCCTACAGCTATTTCAGCCGCGAAGCCCTTTCCACGTTTTACAGTGACGAAAGCCTGACGCACTGCCTGTACCAGCCCGGTCCGGACGATGTTGACGGTTACGGCAACCAGATCATCCGCATTCGGAATTCGCAGGGCTTCATCACCCAGACGCTGTATCTCTTCGACAGCCATTCCTACACCGACAACGATTACTTCGGTATCCTCTGGAAGTACGATGACATCCATGAGAACCAGATCGCGTGGTATAAGGACGCCGTCCAGAAGACCAAGGCGGTCAATATTGCGCTCGCCAAGGAAAAGAAACTCCCCGCGAAAGCCGTCGTCAAAGAGCGCTCTCTCGCGTTCTTCCATATCCCGATCGAAGAACAGCGCACCGCATGGAATGAATACGCTGCAAACGGCTACAAAGACACCGCCGATGCGAAATTCATCTACGGTACGGCCGGCGAAACCGGCAAAATCGTCTACTGCGGCATGCACGGCAACGACCTGTTCGAGACGATGCTCGAGCTCGGCGACACCCAAGGCGTCTTCTTCGGTCACGATCACGACAACAACTTCTCCTTCGATTACAAGGGCATCCGCCTGACCTACGGCATGAGCGTGGACTACCTTGCCTATCCCGGTATCTATAAGCGCGGCGCACAGCGCGGCTGCACGGTCATTACCGTCATGCCGGACGGCACCTTTGATTATCACGCCGAGAACTATTATCAGGCCAAGTACATCTCCATGTATGAGAAAGAGCAAGTCACCATGCAGGAGGTTACCTATGCCCAAGGAGAATAAAACCCTCGAAGGTCTGACGCCGCAGGAAAAGCGGCATCATACCAACCTCAAATCCGCCGGCGGCGCGTATTTTCTCGCGCTGATCATGACACTGATCTACATCGTGCATACCTTCCTCGCCAAACGCTTTGACTTTTATTTCAGTTTGTTTGTGCCGGAGGTGCTGCTCAAGTCGGCTGCGGCAACGCAGAACTTCGACGGCAGCTTTTCCGATGCGTTCACCGCACAGTGGCAGGGGCATCTGCCGACCGTTTTGGCATTTGCGCTGATTCTGTTGTATCTGGTGATCTTCCTGATTCCGGCACTCGTCGCGCAGAAAAAGCCGAAGGCGCTGCTCGGCGCGTTCGTGCTGTATTTCGTTGACACGGCGCTGCTGGTCGCCGGCCGGGTGCTGCAGATTCCCGAGGCCATGGGCCGCGACGGCTGGATCGACCCGGTGTTCCACGGCATAATGCTGATTTTCCTGATCGTCGGCATCCGCGCGGCGTTTCAGAAACCGCCGGAAGAACAGCCGCAGGACGAACAGTCGGCCGCCGCATGAACCCGGCTTTGCGTGACCGGCAGGCTGTGCCTCTTCCGAAAACAAGTTCCAAATCCCGTGCTGCAAACGGCGCGGGATTTTTTTGCTGTCGCTGCCGGCGGGGCGCCCCTGCGCTGCAGGGCAGCGTCCGCGGCTGCGTGTGCAGCCGCGGCAGTCCGGCGCTTTGCGCCGGGCCAGGGGCGCCCCGCCGCCGGGAACGCACAACCCGTCTGCAGCACTGGCAGCAGATGTTTTCGGTCTCCATCCCCCGTGGGGGCTTCTCAACCGCGTTCGGTTCTGCTATAATGACTTTAACCTGATAAAAAAGGAGTAATGATGTATGGCATGTTTTATCGTTCCGGGTACGGAAGCAATCGTTGTGACTGCGGCGGCGCTGCTGCTGAGAAAGCATGAACAAAACAAAGTGAAGCCGAACCTCAACGGCGCAGGCAAAACCGTTTCCTTTACGGAAGAAAAAGAGGGCTTTTCGAAAAAGCTGTTCTGGCTGGCGAGCCTGCTGTGGGGCGGCGTGATCCTGCTCGCGTTTGAGCATCTGTGGCACGGTGAGGTGCAGCCGTTCTTCCCGTTCCTGACCGCTGCGACCGAGGGGTCTGCCGCGGTGTCCGAAATGCTTTCGGAAATGGCGAGCGTCGGCGTGACGATGGCGCTGCTTGTGACCGCGATCTGGGCTGTGATGCTTGTTGTCGCGCGCGCGATTGAAAAACGGCCCGCACCGCAAACCGCGGAGGGACAGGCATGACGCTGCTGCTGACGGTATTTGCCGCTGTAATCGCAACGGCTGTCTGGTACACGAAAAATGACCGCACGTTGTGCTTGGGTTTGCTGTGCTGGATGTTCTGGGGCGCATCAATCATGTGGCTCGTGGACGCCATTTTCGAGTACGTCGAACTGCGTGCAGCGTATTTCACGCCGGCGGCGGAAGATATGCTGAACGACAGCTTCCTCGGCCTTTCCGTGATCGCGCTTGCGCTGGTCATCTGGGTAGTCGTCCTGCTGATTAAGGACCCGAAAGGCGTTGTCAGAGCGCGGCTCAAAAAATAAGAAAAATGCGGCATCGAAGCGATTCGGTGCCGCAGCTTGTCGAAAAAGGATTTTTCGACAAGCTGGCAGACGTCGGGAAAGTCAGCCAGAAGGCGAAGGAAACGATGCGTAAACGAGAGCCGCATCTCAGCCATAAAAACGGGCTGCTTGCGGCTTGTTGTCAGCAAGCAAGGCTTCTTTCGCCGCACCGCAACCAGCTTCGTTTTTCTGCCTGATCTGTAAAGTTTTTGCGAGCAAATTTTCGTCAAGG
>CACYCR010000062.1 GCA_902772935.1 Oscillospiraceae bacterium | reverse complement strand
TAGGGCTGTCGGTATTCGGCGTTATAAAAAAACTGAAGGCTAAATAAGAAAAGTAAATAATAAGGTAACAGGGATTTTGATAGCCTATTTCGTGGAGTTGCTTGGCGGGCGTTACGAAATTTAACGATAACCCCGATTTTGTTAAAAAGGCAATCTTTACTCAGAAAATGAAGCAGTCCGAAAAGGGCTGCTTTTTTGTTCAACGATTGATTTTTTCGACAGTGTGTTTTTGTCAATCTTTATGGTCGAAATATCTTTTGTGTAAAACCGGCGTCAGTCTGCCGCAAATGGAGAGGTTGAAAAATGGCGGGAAATGGTGTATGATGGAAAAAACAACTGAAAGGAGACAGCGTCCATGCTGAACCACAGAAAACGGCGTGATAAAGAATTACCGTATATTTCCGATGCTTCCGTATTGATGGAACAATTCAGATCAAAACTGCTGATTCATTCGTTCAACCGCTCTTTGCCCTTTAATGTGCCAAAGGAATATGTCCTGTTTCATCTGCTTGGAATCAAACACGGAAAATCCGTTTATATTGAACCGCCTTTCCGCTGTGATTACGGCAAGCATATTGAGATTGGCGATGATTTTTATGCAAACAGCGGTTGTGTAATTATTGATGTTGCAAACGTGAAAATCGGCAATCATGTGATGTTCGGACCGAACGTATCGATCATCACGGCGGGACATCCGATTCATCCGGCGGTAAGGAATACAAAGTTCGAATATGGTGTTTCTATTACGATTGGAAACCATGTGTGGATTGGCGCGAACGCAGTGGTACTTCCCGGTGTTCATGTTGGTGATAACGCCGTCATCGGTGCCGGCAGTGTGGTCACAAAGGATATTCCCGATAACGTTGTTGCCGTTGGGAATCCATGCAAACCAATCAAAGAGATTAAAGAAGAGGACAAGCTGTATTATTATAAAAACCGTCGTTTTGATGATGAAGCATGGAATGAAGTACAGAAACTGATAAACGAACAAACAAGATGACGAAACCGGCGTCGGACAAGTGGCTGGTGTGGCGTCCTCGCTGCATGGATCTTTGTTTTCAGCGGTACAGGCCACTATGCCGATGGTCTTGAAAGGATTCTTTTCATTTGATATACTGAAACAGAAAATGTCTACGGCAGCCAGAATAAAAGAATTATTTTTAACGGGAGGATACAAATGCATCTGATACCTGACAGTCCGCAGGTCACCGGGAACTATTTTTGCACCTGGGATTCTCAATGCGACCATATGTACACATGGAAGAACCGTCCGGCAGAGCTTTCTGCCCGCGACGCCATGAATGAAGCCTTTTTGTTTGGCGAAACCGGGCTGCTGAACAGCTTCCAAGGGGTTCGGGAAGATCTGATCGTTGTTCTGGATGACGGCTGGGACGTGCCTTACGGCGCTAAAGACAGCCGTATTTTCGGCTCTCTGGAAGCCGATCCCGAACGCTTCCCCTCTCTCGTTGAGCTATCCCCGGCAGAACGGCTCAAGGCCTTATCTGACCGGATCCGGGCACTGGGCTATCGCGGGCTCGGACTCTGGGTTCCCACGCAGTCGCCGTCTTTGGTTAACGGCAAAGAAATCACACGCACATCGGCCCAAGAACGACTTTATTGGGAAGAACGGGCAAGATGGTGCCATGACGGCGAGGTTGTATACTTGAAAGCCGATTGGGGCGCCCATCAGGGAGACGGGGACTACTGCGCAATGATGACAGCTTGTATGCGAAAATACGCGCCGGGGCTTTCCATCGAGCATGGCTTTTCCGGTCACCCGTTATTTGAATCAGAAGATGTCGGTCCCGCTGTTTCCGAAGCAGCGGAGACCTATCTTGAAAAAGCACTGCCCGTCAGCGATTATTTCCGAACCTATGATGTGTGTCACGAACTGAAATACGCCTCCACCGTCGACCGCGCGGCGATCTGTCTGAAAGCAGCACATACCTGCAAATCAGACGCGATTCTGAACATTGAGGATACAGCGCTGATCGGTGCGGCTTTGGGCTGCTCCATCGGGGTCATGCGGCATGCGCTGGAACAAAAGCGCAAATACGTCACGCTGCCGCCGCGTCTGGTATCGGAGACGGCCGCTGCGCTTCGCTGGCAGCGGATCGCACCTCCCTTCGCTGCCGGCAGAGCAAGTTTGGCAGTGACCGAGGAACGGCTCAAGGACGTCTGGCATTGCCCGCAGCGAACGCCCGGTCTTTGGCCGGACGTGCCGGAAGGAGATTATTACGTGACTGCACCGGCTGCGATTGCCCGCAATATGCCCTTGCCGGAGGTTTTCGCCGAAGGGGAAAGACCGTTCGTCCTTTGCTCGATCCATCCCGATAACGGTGCGCTGTGTGTGGCTGCAACGCCGCGCACGTTTCCGTCCGGCGTAGACCGGATGCCGCTTGCCTCTATTTGTGTACAGGGCGGACATGCAGATGCACCGGTTGGCGTGTTCGGAAGGTTTGCTTCGCTCTCGGTTGATTTTGATGAACCGGTGGAGAACCGCCGCGTTTATGCGCAGAATCTGCTTTCCGATACGGCAGAAGATGTGACAGAGGACATCGTGCTTTCAGGCAACCGCCTGACGCTCCCCGGAAAACTGATGCTGCAAATCGGCGCGCCGGAGGATCCTGAAAGCGGAATACCGGCAATCGTTGTAAAGCTGATTTAAAAAAGTTGCCATTCCTTACGCAGGACGGCCGAATCGAGGTTTTTTAAAATCAATAACATCGCCGCGGCGACCGGTTTGGTCTGCCGCGGCGGATGCTTTTCAGTTTTGCTTTGACAGAAAGAAACCATGTTTTTGACGGTGAGGTCTTTATTTTTGTCAACGATTCGCGTTTGTTTCATAGTCCTCACACTTGAAAAGGGACACAAAGAGTGCTATAATTCATTTGAAATCTGTTCAATGATAACACAGCAATGAAAAGAAAAAGCCGGAACAGTATTTTGCTGAGCTTTAAAGAATGGAAGAAATTGATGATTACCGGGGTAGAATGAAAAAGAATACAGAGACCGACAATCGGGATTTGACTAGGTGAGGAGATGTATGTTATGTCCGCTGTAAAAAAGATACTCAAACTCGGCTTCGGTGCTGCGGCTGCCGTGATGGGTGCAGGCGCGCTGGTGTATGAATGTGCACTGAACACGAAGGTGAACGGCTTTTTCGTCAATTTGTTTGATGACCGCAGCGACGTGAAGCAAGAGACACAATCCGAGGATGGCGTCAATCTGCGTGAACCCGGCTGGTTTGACCGACATAAGGGTGACGATCAAGTGATCACCACAGAAACAACAGGCCGCATCCACGCCTATATCATTCCGGCGGAGAAACCGTCACACAAATGGGCGATTCTCTGCCACGGCTATAACTCCGGGCCGGCATCCGTCGGTGTATTTGCGGAACATTACCACCCGTTGGGCTATCACTGCATTTGCCCTTCGCTGCGTGGCTGGGGTAACGATGAAAAAAGATATTGCACAATGGGGTTCCACGACAAGGATATCCTGCGTGCATGGATAGACTATGTTGTGCAGGCGGATCACGACGCCGAGATACTTCTGCACGGGTATTCTATGGGCGCCGTGACCGTCATGCTTGCCACCGGTGAGGCGCTGCCGCCGCAGGTGAAGGCGGCTGTTTGTGACTGCGGCTTCACAAGCTGCTGGGAGCAGTATGCGAACGTGATCAAGCTCTATGCGAAGCTTCCTGCGTTTCCGTTGCTTTACGCCGTGAATGCGACGTCCATTCTGCGCGGAAATTTCGACATCCGTAAAAACGTACCGATCGACGCTGTAAGGCGAAGCGTTACCCCCACGGTGTTTCTGCATGGTACGGCGGATCACTTTGTACCGTTTGCCATGATGGACCGGTTGTATGATGCCTGCGCCGCACCGAAGGCGAAGCAGGCCATTCCGGGCGCGGATCACGCGCAGTCGGTCTATACCGACCCGGCACTGTACTGGAAAACGGTAGACCGTTTTTTGAAGGATCACATAACATAATATTCCAGCGGAAACCATGCGCATGGTTCCCGCTGAAAACACTTTGTGCAAGCAATGCCCTGTTTGAATACCCTGATTTAACTTATCATTGAACTTGCTGACAGCCGCGATCCGATCGGATCGCGGCTGTTGAAATTCCTTGATTATCGGCTGTCAGCCGAACCTCATTTGATGGGGCTGTACTGATAAACCTGCGCCGGATTGCGGTCGGCGCACAGCGTCAGCGACGGCGCGGACAGATTATAGATCGATGACCACTGCGTGCTGTAGGAACGACCCTTTTCGTCCGGCGCGGTACCGGTCAGTGCGACCTTCATCAGAAGCTGCATGCCTTCATCCGCTGTCAGCGTGCAGTCGTTTTCAGTCAGCGTTTTTTTCATCCCCGCATAACGGTCCAGACCCTGTGCTTCATATTCGAACGGTACGTCGCTCAGATAAAAGTTGGTTGCCGCCAAAAATTTGCCGTCTTTTTCAACAACGGCCATCTAGTCGCCGATATACTCGACCACCACGCTTCGTCCGCTTGCGTCCGCGATCTGGAAATGATAGCAGCCGCCGGCTGACGCGTGCATATCATACTGGCGCAGCAGCGCGATCGCTTCGTCTACCGTTGCCGCCTTGTCAAGCAGAATACGGATGGCGAGCGTTGTGTCAACGTCGATTTTGTCTGTATTCTGGTCGGTTGCCGGCGCCTGCAGCTGCAAAACACCGACAGCAAGCCCTTTTTCGTTGATGCCATCCAGCGGAAAATACGGCGCACCCATGGCGACGATGCGATCGAATAGTTTTGCCGGCGTGTGATCTTTGTTATAGCCTAAAAAGCTCAGGTTTACGACCGACACGGAACGGTAACCATCCTTCGGCGCGGTCCTGACCACAGCAAAGTCGGTCTCCTGGTTGTCCAGATTGCGCCCCATCAGCCATTCGCCGTCCGGCGTTTGGGCAACGAATGTGGAGCAGGCAAGCGTCGGCACATCGTATTCGATTTTGATCGGCAAGCCTTTGAGCAGGATCCGGATCAGATAGCGGGCGAGTTCGTCCTGCGTTTTCACGCCGCCCTCATCCAGCAGTTGTTGCAGCTTGTAGTTTTCACGGTAATTGATCTCATAGACGCCGGTCTCTTCGTTTCCCTTCATCGTGAGCAGTGTGAGGCCGAGATTGCCGTACATGACAACGGCAGCGCACACGATGAGAATCAGCAGACAGGCAAGGACTTTCCCCACGATATGACGTTTTCTTTGTTTCATACAGACACCTCCTGAAATCATTGTCTTTGCTAAGTTAACTATACAGGATTGCTGCAAAAAAATCAAGCAAAATATACTATCATGATTGAAAACGGAAAGAGCCCCTTCCGAACGCCCGGTACATGGAACCAAACGGCTTCTTGTCTTTTCAACGATTTTATGCTATAATGCAAAACAGCATACAAGTTTACCGCAAAGGAGCAAAGCGCATGATCGTCAGAGCATACAATGAAAACGATGTGTCGGAAATGATTGAGATCTGGAATGAGGTTGTAGAGGACGGGGTTGCATTTCCGCAGGAAGACTGTCTGGATGAAACAACCGGTGCGGCATTTTTTGCAGAACAAAGCTACTGCGGCGTAGCCGACGATGACGGTACCGTCGTGGGTTTATATATTCTGCACCCCAACAACATCGGCAGATGCGGCCATATCTGCAATGCGAGCTATGCAGTGAAGTCGACCTGCCGCGGCCTGCACATCGGCGAACAGCTGGTGATGGACTGCCTGCAACAGGGGAAGGCGCTCGGATTTCGCATTTTGCAGTTTAACGCCGTTGTGGAAAGCAACATCCATGCGCGGCATCTGTATGAACGGCTCGGTTTTCAGCCGCTCGGTACGATTCCCGGCGGCTTTCGTATGAAGGACGGACACTATGAAAACATCTGTCCGTACTATCACACGCTGTAATAACAAAACAAATACCAAAGGGATAACTCGTTCAAAAAGCGCATCCCGGCGCTGCTTCGGCAAAGAAAGAAGACCGCAGGCGCGATTCAATAAAATGGACGACGTCCGCTCTGCGTTGCTGCAGGGCGGACGCTTTTTTGGTTTGTGAAGACCGATTAAATGAAAAGAAGAATCTGTGCTGCCGAAATCAAAGTATTTCTGACTTTCCGCATTCAGCGCAGCTCTTTCAGTAGTTCGATCACGGTTTCCAGTTCTGCCGGTTTGACTTTGGCGGGCACTTTGTTTTCTTTTACACAGTCGGCAAAATAGCGGATCTCGTTGGCGTAAGCGTCGCTTTGCGGTAAGCCGATGTTTCCGGTGTCTCCCTGCGCGTCGCCGATGGGGTGCCATATCCTGCCGTTTTGCTCATAGATTGTCATTTCACCGTTTTCCCACGCGACGACGGCATGTTCAAATTGAAAGCGAAACGCCACCCGAAACGGATAAGGCGCGGCGTACCACGACGCTTCACTCGTCAGGTAGAAGCCGTCATATTCGTATACGACGTTCAGCGCGTCCTGCTCCTGCCGCCTGGAGCGGTGGCAGTCGGCGCGGTTTGGCTTTCCGAAGGCATAGACCATGAAATCGAGGTCGTGGATATGCAGATCGAACGGTACCAGACCGCTGCGTTTTTCATCCATCATCCAGCCGTCCCAGCTCCATTTCGGATAGCAGCCGAGGCGGGTCATTGAACCGGAAAGCAGCGCACCGTAGGTCTTTTGGTCATAGAGCGCTTTCAGAACTTCGTATTCCGGCCAGAATCGCAGGACCTGGGCGACCATGAACCAAACGCCGTTTTCCGCCGCTGCACGGTACACACGCTGCACGTCCTCTGCGTTCAGAGAAATCGGCTTTTCACACAGCACATGAATGCCTTTGTTCAGCGCTTTTACGGCAAAATCCGCGTGCAGATACGTCGGCAGACAGATATCGAGAATGTCGATCTGTTCGTTTTCGAGCAGTTCGTCGAAGTCGGTATAATGCCGCTGTTCGGGATAGCGCTCCATCTGCTGCGGACGAATGTCGCACAGTGCGACAAGTTCTGCATCTTCCATGTTATTCCATGCCGGAATGTGGGCGCCGCTGATGCCGCCGACGCCGACCAATGCAACTTTCAACATTTTATTGTCCTCCATAGATACGATCAATGATGGCTTGTAAATATGCCTTTGAGGCAAGGATATCCTTGTTCTGCTGCTCGCCGCTGATTTCGCGTTCAATCGTGACATAGCTGTTGTAGCCGAGCGCATGCAGCTTTTCAAACAGCGCTTCAAAATCGACCTTTCCTTTGCCGATCGGTGTTTCAACGCCGAGGTCGTGGCCGTTCGTCGGATAGCAGCCATCCTTCGCATGCAGGTTCATCACATAGGTTCCGAATACATCCAGTGCATCGACCGGGTTCGCTTTTCCGTACAGGATCAGGTTCGCAGTATCAAGATTGACGCCGAGATTATCCGTACCGACCGTTTCAAAGCAGCGCAGCATCGTCACAGGCGTTTCCTGTCCGGTTTCGAAGAGCAGAAACTGCCCGTTTTCTTTGCAATGTTCTGCAACGCTGCGTACGGCGTCACAGAAGGGCAGAAACTGCGGATCGTTCGGATTTTCCGGAATGAAGCCCATGTGCGTTACAACATTTCGCACGCCGAGCAGCTTTGCGAAGTCCGCGCCGTCGCACAGGTTTTTGATGCGCATTTCGCGGTATTCCGGCGGCACGAGACCGAGCGTCTGCTGCCCCTCATAGAAGTTCCATACGCAAGGTCCTTCCCAACCGCACCAAAATGCGGAGATCGTGACGCCGTACTGCGCCGTGAGCGCATTGACGGCTGCCGCGGTTTCTTTTGTCCAGACTGCAGGAGTCCACGAAAGCAGCTGACAGTTGTCAAAGCCTTGTGCACGCAGGTCTTCAAACTTTTTTTCCATTTCGTTTATCGCATTCAGATAAACACAAACACCGATTTTCAATAAAAACACCTCAATCGTCTTAATAAATAAAGGAAATGCGCAAAGATGTGAGCACACGATGATTTGTTTTCAATGACCGCAAACAAGGCGGCGTCTTTTGTTATTTACATGTTACTGTGTCCGGGTTATCCGATGCACGGCGCGGAAAGGATGCCGATCCGCTGAAGGACATATTCGTTCGTCCATTCAATGTCTGTTGTTCGCCAGGCATTCGGTCCCGCCCAGGCACAGTTTTCATTTGCAATGTGTACCGGTCCGAAGCAGTTTGCTCTGTTCGTGAACAACTCGAGTTCAATTTCGTGTTCGCCGTCGGAAAGGCCTTCGACCGTCAGGGTGTACGGCGGATAGATGATGCTGCCGGCACGGTTTCCGTCCACGGAAACGCCGATCAGCGTCCCTCTGTAATAAGAGGCGCGGATGGTGAGGCGGCCGTTGCTGCTTGCGGCGCGCAACTGATATTTGATGTTGCCGCCGTAGAACGGGAAGCCCTGCCGTGTGAGGTCGCCGAAGGCAACCTTTTCGGGCAGCGCGATAATTTCGGCTTTGCGTCCGATTGCTCTCACACCGAAATTGCCGAGGATGAACAGATTCTCCGTGTAGGTGGAAAGGCCGAACGGCAATGTCACTTCCAGCACATTCTCGCCCCGGCGGATCTCCGGCAGCGCAACGGTACCGATCGCCCGGTCGGTAAACCAGCCGTCGACGTTGTTCGGTACGTTTTCACCGTTGAAACGAAGCTGTGCCTTGTCGGCGTCTTCAAGCGCGAGCTTTGCCCCCTTGACGCTGATTTCACTGTGAAAGGTGAACCGCAGCGTCAGCGTGTGTGTTGCCGGCACCTTACCGGTGACATACGGCTGTACGATGTGGCCGCCGCGTTCCGGCATACCCAGCTTTCTGCGGCAGTTGTTGTCCAGACGCAGGATCTCTTCGACAGGGGCAAAGTCTGCATCCGTGTCCAGCTTGTACGCCGCCTGATCCAGCAGCAGGACGTTCGGCTCGGAAAGCGTATACGCAAACAGATTCTCCGCCACTGGAAGCGGTTCGGTTTCCGTATGTTTTTCGCCGGCGGGAACAGCGCTTCTGCCTTCGGTCAGACGGTAAAGCAGGGAATCATTGCCGAAAACCTTTTCGCAAAGGATGGTTTTGCCGCTGCGGTACGACGCCGGAACGGCGCAGGTTTCCCCGCTTTGTGTGTCAAATTTTGTCGCCGTGAATTCTCCGTTGAGGATGATCTGAATGTCTTTGCCCCGGTCAACATCTTTGTTGTTCGGCATATAGGCGTTGGCAATGAACAGCCAGCAGCAGTCGTTGTCCCGGCGCAGCTGATAGAGGAACCGGTCAGCGAGCGCGCCGTTCGCGTAACGGATCGTCAGCACGCGGTCTTCTTCCAGGCTGCCGAGCAAAGACGCTCTTGAAAAGTCGATGTTCAGTGCCTTCTTCGCAAGCTTTTGACCCTGATCGGAGACCATGGCGTCGCAAAGTGTCGGGCAGCTGCCCATGATGATCAGTTTGCCGTTTGCGTCTGCAAATTCATTCAGCAGCCGGTAGGTGGAGCTGCGCAGTGTTTCGCAGCCAGGGACGATAATCACGTCATACGCCATCTCGCCCACCTGCAGCGGGGCAGTGCCGTGCGCACACTGTGACGGGAGCAGAGATTCTGAAATGAAGTCGAAGTCCACACTGCCGGTCAGCAGCCATTCGGTCACAGACAGGAAGCGGTCATTGAGACTATCGCGCAGAATAGCGGACTTGTCATTCGGGCCCCAGTGCAGCCAAAAGCTTTCCACCGGGTGGATGACGCCGACACGGACCACCGGCTTGCCGCGGGTCATCGCTGTGTTCACCCGCGCAAAGTGATCTTCGATCTGCGGATATTCCTTATACCACGGTGACTGATAATGGATCGACGCCGGATAGTCGCGTTTGGCTTCGCCCTTCATGGAGTACCAGGACAGGTGCGGTACCCGGACGGTCACGCCGAGCGCGGCCTGCCAGTCGCCCTGGTATTTATAGGTCCTGAAATCACATTGCCAGGCGGTCACGCCGTACAGCTCCGACAAAACGCCCTCGCGGCCGAACTGATGCGCTGCGGACTGCGCCTGCTTTGCGGTTGTGAATTCATGATAGTTGCAGAGCATATCGATGCCCGGCAGTTGAAACCCTCTGTAGGAGCGCATTGCTTCGCCGAGGGCCGCCGTCTGGCTGTGCAGGGTGGGTTCTTCCATCATGTGTCCCGTCAGGGCAATGTTGTGGTCCTTGCACCACTTGCCGACGGTATCCGCGAAGGAGCGTGTGAACAGCTCGCTGATCATGTCGTGATAATGATAACGCGCAACGGAGATCTCGCCGTCCGGCAGGTCCCAGAACAATTCCGGCAGAGTGGTGAAGATGTCGGCGCCGTAAAGTTCTTCATGCAATTGCGGCACCTTGTCCGTCCAGGGGAGACGGATTTCCATTTTGTCAAAGGAGTTGTTGAGGACTTGTTTGCGTGAAAACTGCGGCTCATCGGTGAAGATGGCCGGAACGGTCTTGTCAAATTCATCGCCGACAGTCTTCTGATAACGCTCATGGGTCACTTCGATGAAGCGTTCGATGGCCTCTTTGTTCAGTGTGTCAACGTAGGTCTGCCCGTTGTACCAGCTGTCGGGCTCATTGATGCGCAGAAACGCGTACCATTTTTCGCCTGTCGCATCTTCGTCGCTGCCGATGCGCTGATAGGAAGCGAGGAACCCTTCGGCATCCAGATGAATATCGTAACATGCGAGCAGGGCGCCTTTTTCATCTTCTTTGCAAAACGGTGTAAAGACAAGCTGTCTTGCGCGGTACCGGACGTCCTTTGTGACGATGCCGCCCGCGGCGCCGGAGGGCCACCGGTCTTCGTCATAGAGCCAGGCGAGCATGTTTTCGTCCTTCGCTTTTTCAACGCAGGTGCGCACGAGCGACATAAATTCATCGCTGAGATAGTCGTTTTCCAGTCCCGTCCGTACGTGCATATGAAAACCGCCCAGACCCATCTCTTTGAAAACGTCGATCTGACGGCAGAGTTCGTCTGCCGTCAGGTGGCTGTTCCATGCCCAAAACGGCGTGCCTCTGTATTCGGCTGTCGGATGTTTGAACAGCGCCGGGTCCAGTGACGGCGCGGTATTCTTTTTGTAAATCATGGTAGTCTCCTTTTTGCCGGCTGCGGCCGTTTTTTTTCATTATAGCAGACTCCGGTCGACTTTACCATAAGAACGGACTGATTTTTTTTCGAAAATCGTGTGAATTTTCTTTGAAAAAACGGTTGGCGGTGATGCCGGGCAGAAAAACAGCTCTGCGCTTTGTCCGAAGTGGGGCGCGCAGAGCTTTGTTATACGGATGAAAGGATGCTGCAATTTACGGACGCTGCACAGCCTTGCAAAAAAGAATCTGCTTTTTATTCTTCGGTGCGGCGGCTTATGCATGTGCATTGTCGTAAAGCGTTTGAATCTCCGGCGGCAGGTGGTCGGGCAGCATGGCGTTGAGCCGGTCTTCATTACCGTCCTGCATGGCAGTTTCGTAATACCAGCATTTGAACCGGAGCATATCGAGGGTTTTCTGCATTTGCTGCAGTTCCTCTTCGAGTGCTTGCTTTCGTGCTTCAAACATAGCCTTGCGGTCGGGATAGGTTGAAGGGCCTTCCAGACACCAGGCCATAAATTGTTTGATGTCTTTGATTTCAAGGCCGGAGCGTTTCAGGCACTCGATCACGCGCAGTGCTTCCAGTTCGCGTTCGCTGAATTTCCGGATGCCGGACTGCCGCTCCAGACAGGGGAACAGCCCTTCTTTGTCGTAGTAGCGCAGCGTGGATATGGGCAAATGAAACAATTCCGCTACCTGACCGATCGTATACATAAACTTTTCCCTCTTTTTTCATGAAATCCCTTGACATAAAGTCAGGTTCAGGTGTTACAATGATAGCACATTCATTTTTAAAAAGCAAGTGATCGGAGGATTCTGCTATGAAAAAAGAACCATTGACCTTAACACAGGACTGGGACAAGACGTTTCCGAAGTATGAAAGCGTTGACCACAGCAAGGTCACGTTTGTCAATCGCTACGGCATCACGCTGGCGGCGGATCTGTATGTACCGAAAAACGCTGCGGGCAAACTGCCGGCCATCGCGGTCTGCGGCCCGTTCGGCGCGGTGAAAGAACAGTGCGCGGGACTTTATGCCCAGACGATGGCGGAGCGGGGCTTTCTGACCCTCGCTTTCGATCCGTCCTTTACGGGCGAGAGCGGCGGCGCGGTCCGGTATATGGCGTCCCCGGACATCAACACCGAGGACTTCATGGCGGCG
>CACYCR010000061.1 GCA_902772935.1 Oscillospiraceae bacterium | reverse complement strand
TCGGCAACAATGCGGTCGTTTTCGGCATAGACCATCACCTCGTCGATGATCGGTGAACGGTCGAATTTCTTTTCGATCGCCTCGGGCGACACGTTTTCGCCGTTGGAAAGGATGATCAGATTTTTCACGCGGCCGGTGATAAACAGCTGGTTGTCGACCGTGAGAAAGCCGATGTCGCCGGTTTTGAGCCAGCCGTCCTCGGTGAACATGGCCTTGGATTCCTCGGGCATTTTGTAGTAGCCGAGCATTTTGGTCGGGGTCAGCACCTGAATCTCGCCGCCGCGGATCCGCGCTCTGCAGACGTCGATCACCCGGCCGACGGAATCCTTCGCCGCGGTCTCGTCCGGAACGGAGATCCGGCAGCCCGCTTCGGTCATGCCGTAGCCCTGCCGCAGATAAATGCCGAATTTGTCATATTCGTCAATGAGGGCGGGATCCAGATAAGCGCCGCCGGAAATCAGCCATTTCATGTTGCGGCCGAAGACCTTTCTCGCGGCGTCGCGCGGCTCCATATCGGGATTGCGGGCGAGCACGGCCTTGACGCGCCGCAGCAGCGTCTGGGCGATCATCGGCACCACGCGCATCACGCGCGGCTCAAAGAGCGTCAGATTCTGCACAATGTTGCGCAGGCTGCCGTTGAGCGCCACCTGCAGACCGTCCTTGAGGTTTTTGAGATAGTCGCCGGTGAAGCAGTAGATGTGATACATCGGCAGCACGGAAAGCGCGGTGTCGGTTTCGTTGAAGATGTCGGTGCTGTAATCATGATACATGATGTTGCCGACCAGCGCTTCGGTGGAAAGCATGACGCCCTTGCGCACGCCCGTTGTGCCGGAGGTGAAAATCATGCAGGCGCAGGCGGCGGGATCGACGGCATAATCGGACAGCGGGGCGAACTCGCTTTCGGCGTCGTAGGTCTTGTAGATCTGGTTGAAATAGGATTCGTCGCCGATGTTGACGGCATATTTTAAGCCGGGACAGTCTTCCTTGATCTGCACGGCCTTTTGGGCGAACTCGTTTTCAAACAGCAGCAGATCGACGTCGGCGCGCTCGAGCAGCTTGGTCGCCTCCCCGGCGGAAATATCCGGCGAAAACGGGATGGCGACGTTGCCCGAGATCAATATCCCGGTCAGACAGGTGATGTATTCATAGCTCGTGTTGCTGATCAGCGCCACGTGCATGCGCTCCGTGGAGAGAGAGCGGATCCAGCGGCAGACGGCCAGGGCGTTCTGCTGCGTGGTGCGGTAGCTGCGTTCCTCCACCTTGCCGTCGCGCACAAATTTGAGAAACGTCTTGTCTTCATAGATGTTCGCGGCGCGGTCGATCAGCTCGCGGACGGTCGGCGTGGTGCGTTCGTTCATGGGCACAGCCTCCTTTTTTCTTCGTCTTCTGTGAGCCGGGGCTCACATTTCTCCTGTATCTTCTTCCTGATATTGGTAAATTCAGCGTCAAAAGCGCATGATCTGTCTTTTATCTTCCTGCCCATTATAGATAGAAACAAAATAAATGTCAATCCATTCATGAAAAGTTAAACATATGTAGCCGAACTGCGGGCGCCGAATGTGACAAACGGCAAAAATATGTTTGCTTTGCCGCACGCAGTATGTTATAATGAAAAAAAAGAACCAAGGAGGCGGCAGTATGCAAACACCGCATATCGCAAATCCCGCACCGGTCGGCTTCGGCAAGACCGTGCTGATGCCCGGCGACCCCAAGCGCTCCCGCTGGATCGCGGAGACCTTTCTCACGGACCCCGTGCTGGTCAACGACGTCCGCGGCGTGCAGGGCTACACCGGCACATACAAGGGCGTCAAAGTCACCGTAATGGCCAGCGGCATGGGCATCCCCTCGATCGGGATCTATTCCTATGAGCTGTTCAACTTCTTCGGCGTGGAAAACATCATCCGGGTCGGCTCAGCCGGCGGCATCGGCAAGGACGTCAGACTGCGCGACGTGCTGCTCGCCATCGGGGCAAACACCAACTCGAACTACGCCGAACAGTTC
>CACYCR010000060.1 GCA_902772935.1 Oscillospiraceae bacterium | reverse complement strand
GGACATCTCTTTCGGATGCGGCGTGAGTACGATCGGTGCGGCCGCATTTTGCAGCAGCTCCGGATGCTTGGCAAGAATATTGATACCGTCGGCGTCTATGATGACCGGAACATCAGCGTTTTCGAGAACAGCACGCAGAACGGCAGTTGTATCTTCGTTGACAGAAAGTCCGCAGCCGATGAGAATGGCGTCATACTTTGGCAGGTTCTTCAACAGTGTCGGCACACACGCGCTGCTGAGCGTACCCTGCGGTGTTTCCTGCAGCGGCAGCAGCAGGGCCTCGGTCAGCTTCAGTGACATGGTCGTATACATTGAAGCGGGGAAGGCGGCCGTGACAAGCCCCGTACCGCTGCGCAGTGCGGCTTTCGCGGCAAGACAAGCGGCGCCGGGCATCTTCCGGCTGCCGCAGATGGACAGCAGGTGACCGAAGGTGCCTTTGTTTGCGTGGACGCTGCGCGCCGGAAAGAGCTGCGCGATCTCTGCGGTGTTATAGGTGTACATCTGGTTGTCGACAGCGGCAAAGCTCTCTTCAGGAATGCCGATATTGGCGATGATAACATTGCCGCAGCAATCGGACGCCGGATGAATTACGTGCACGGGTTTCAGCGCGGAAACAGCAATTGTGTAATCCGCGCAAAAGCTGTGCTTGTCGCAAAGTCCGCTGTCGCAGAAGACGCCGCTTGGTACGTCAACGGAAAACTTCAGCGCGCCGGCAGCGTTCATCTCTTTCATGAGATTTTTCAGTTCTTCCTGAATAGCGCCGCGAAAGCTGAAGCCGAAAATGGCATCCACAATGACGTCGGCTGTTTTGATTGTCTGAAAGGCTTTCATGCGGTCTGCATTGTACCACACAGTCGGAATCGACTGTTCCGTTGCTTCTTTATAGCAGCGCTCTGCTTCGTTTGTGGTCGGATAGCCGGTTGCGAGGATCAGACAGACATGATACCCATTTTCAAACAGCTTGCGAGCGATGACAAAGCCGTCGCCGCCGTTGTTGCCCTTTCCGCAGACAACGGCAATGTTGCGACGCGTTTGTTTTTCTTTTTCAATCACATTTCGGATGTTCCGTGCACAGGCAGCGCCTGCATTTTCCATCATGCGCTGATAGCTCATGCCGTAACCGGCAGCGTGTTTTTCCACCCGTTTCATTTCATCACATGTCAGCAGTCTCATGTAATTGCCACCTTCCTTAGCATATTTGACAGCGGGACAACAAATTTCTATTGTTACTATAACACAAAAAAAACAAAATTGGAAGTCTTTTTTACAATTAGTTCTTGAACCTGTAACAGCTTCGGAAAAGATAAGCGCATAGATTGCAATATGCACGAAAAAGCGGGAAGAATTTCAAAAAAAAACGTTGACATCAGCAATGAAAAATGATAAACTTATACAGGATGAAAGCGTCTGTTCGACGCTGACCAAAAGATCAAACAACGGCGAATACGCCGCGAAAGGAGTTTGTATTTATGAAAAAGTTCTTATGCGTACTCCTCAGTGTTCTTCTGATGTTCAGCTGCATGAGCATTGTCAGTATTGCTGCGCCGGAAGATGAGGAAACGATCGACATCAACCAACTGGTTAAAGACCGGTTGATGCAAAACGGTTTCACCAATATGCTGAAGGATGTATCGATTCCCACGCAGCTTTCCGCAACGGGCGCCGCAAAACCCTATGATATGCAGACGCTTCGCGCAAACGGCACGATCAACAACGTCAACGTTCTCGGTCTGACGGTCAGGGATCTTTATTCCACCAACAGATTGGCCTGGACAAGCGAAAGCAACACTGCGATCAATTATCCGGTGGCATCCTGGAACAACATGAATGTTGTCACGATTTCGGATGCAGACGCTTCCAACAATGATATCCGCATTACGGTTGATCTCGGCTTTGCTGCTCCGGCAGGTTTGTCCGCTGACGCTCTCAAAAAGTACAACGATACCTACAAAGACGGCGTTCATGCAAAGCTCGGCGGTCTGTATCTTGCAAAGAGCGCTGACGCATTGACTCGCCTTGCGGCAACAAAGTCCGTTTACAGAACGGCAAACGAGATTCCTGCCGTTTCGAATGTCGGCGGCACGGAAAAGGATACCGGGCTTGCATTTAACATCAGAGATTACGGCATTACCCGCGTTTCAACCGGTACGACTGATGCCAACGGCGCCGAAGTGCTTGAAGCGCTTTACAATCCGCCGGCAGGTGACTGGACTGTCACCGATGGAGCGACTTATTACTTCCGCTTCTTCATTTCTACCGATGACGGTGAGTATAAGAGTACGATCTACAAATTCACCACCGAGTATTACAAGGACGGCACCGATGAGGATCCTGTGATCGGCATCCGTGTGAAGAACGGTTCTGTTTCTCAGGTTTCCGGCTACAATGCCGAAAGCACAATGAACGGGGTTGCGCAGCATGCTGCCGAAGGCACCATCAAGGTCAGCCAGAATGACTTCGCGATTCTTTACGGTGAAATGAACGACTATCTGCGTCGGATCATTAACAGCAAGTTCAACGACGTGAAGTTCTACACAGCCGAAAATGCGACAAAGCTTGCCAACATGCTCGGTCATCTGCTGGATCCGGATTTCGTTGATGTACAGATTTCATTCAGCACGCTTTATGTAACCGCCGATGTGTTCTACAGAGCGATCTGCCTGTTCAGCGGCCTGACTGAAACGTTGACTGCAAAATGGTTCCTGCCGCGTATGACGGAAGAGCCGAAGACCAACGCTGACGGCCTCTATGCATATACAGCTGTCATGGAAAATGATGCAACGCCGACGATTTATTTCAGCAGCATCTCCTTGAATGACGGCTGCGTTATTGTTGCAAATGGCACCACTTACACCATTCAGTCTCTGCTTTCCGAAAAGGACGGCGTCTATACGTATTCCGCAGTGAACGGCGACGGCCAGAAGGTCAGAATCACCTGTAATGCTTCGACCGCAAGAATCGGCAGCACGGTGACGATTGACGGCACGAAATATCGCATTGAAGAACAGCAGATGGTGACTGTTCAGGCAACCGATGTGAACGGCAATCTGCTGTATTCGCCGAAGCTCAACTTCCTGTCTCTGCTGAGTACCTTCCAGGTCAACTACAGAGAGCTTGAAGCACCGGATGCACAGATTAACCGTCCGGAGGACATTGCGACCTTCACGGTTCGCTCCATCTTTGAAAACGTTTACACCATCGGTCCGCTGAGATACCTCATTGAAACGCTGCAAGTCTGGCTTGTCAGCCACGGCACGACGAATGCGCAGGCGACTGAAGCGTTGTTCTATAAGTGGATTGAAAGCGGAAAGATCACCGCGGCAGAACTCAATTCCTACACCGGTTTCCTGAACATGATTGCCAACGGATGTAACCCGAATGATACAGAGCATCTCCAGTTCTTTGATCTGCCGGTGTATCAGCTGCGTGAAGCAAAGAGCGGTGCGGAATGCTTCCTTGCGTTGTTGCTTTATCTGAACCTGCTCGGCAACCACAAGGGCAATTCCAGCGTTGTTGCGAAGTATAAGAACGCTGTCAACAATTCGAGAATTCTCACAACGGCGAAAGCAAAATCCAACATCATTTCCTTCCTGGAAGCGATGCTTGACGGCGAATATGACAACTTCTCAACGAAGATCACTGCAGTGGTACAGGAAAACATTGAAGAAGTGCCGACCACGGCGCGCTTCACGTTCCTGACCTTCCTGTCCAAGATTCTCAAGGGCTTTACGAACTTCTTTGACAAGTTCTTCCGTATGTTTGACGTATTCCACCTTGTGATTAAATAAACACACTACAAAAAAATAAAGGGGCAAATACCCCTTTATTTTTTTGTATAATTTCATGTGTATGGGGCATGATACTAACGAAGCGAAACCACGGTAGGATACTCCGGTTCGCTTCCCGGGACACGGTTTGTGTTTCGGTCAGATCCATGTAACCGTCGGCGCGAATACTGCGTCGGCGGTGTCCGAAGAAAGGTGACAGAAATGAACAACGAACAAGTCAACAAATGTATCGGCTGTACCGTTCACTCCTGCAAGAATCATGCTCAGGCAGAAGATTTTTGCACACTGAAACGTGTCTCTATCGGTACCCATGAACCGCATCCGACCGAAGCACAATGTGTGGACTGTGAGTCCTTTATGCCGCTTTCGTAACGAGATGCAAAACCGAAAGAACCGCTGAGAATCGCTGCAACTGCTGCGAAACCGGCGGTTCTTCGTTTTGTGATTGACTTGACAACGGCGGCTGCAGATTGTAAAATAAGGTTATATGAACGAAGGGATGGGGACGTGCTTGAACATTGCCGGTGTAATCTGCGAATATAATCCGTTTCATAACGGGCATCAATATCATCTAACGCAGACGCGCGCTTTGGGCGCAGACGCAATTGTTGCGGTCATGAGCGGCAATTTTGTGCAGCGCGGTGATGCGGCCTTTGTTGATAAGTGGTCCCGTGCGGCGGCGGCTGTCCGCTGCGGCGCTGACCTTGTTTTGGAGCTGCCGGTACCCTGGGCCACTGCGAGCGCTGCTGATTTTGCAGCCGGTGCATTGCATTTGCTGCATGCATTCGGTGTCGACATGCTGTCCTTCGGCTGTGAAACAGATGACCTTGCGTCGCTGTATGCCCTGATGCGTGCAACGGATGATGAAAAGGTTCGTGCCCTTGTTCAGTCGTTGACTGCTGAAGGTGCAACATATCCTGCGGCAATGCAGCAGGCTGTGGAAACGGTTTATGACAAAGCCACAGCAAGGCTGCTGCATCAGCCGAACAGCGTTCTCGCCGCGGAGTACCTCAAAGCCCTGCAATCCGTCGGCGGACAGATTCAGCCGTTGGTTATCCGGCGCCGTGGTGCTGATCACGATGCACTGTTTGCAAAAGACGGTATCATGAGCGCTTCTGCGCTGCGTACCCTTTCCGATCAGTCGCAGGCAAAAGCGTTTGTTCCACCCGCGGCGTTTTCGCTGCAGTATGCTGCATCCGCGAATCGCCTTGATGAAATGCGTTTTGAAACGGCAATGCTCACCGTGCTGCGCAGCATGGATGACGATGCCGTCAGGGCATTGGTCGATGATCGCAGCGGTCTTGCCGACCGAATCATTGCTGCTAAACGAAACGCCTGTTCCTTAAATGAATTATATCAGCTTGCAAAGACGCGCAGTATCACAATGGCAAAGGTCAAAAGAGAGCTGCTGCACCTTTTCCTCGGTGTGACACCGTCTATGGCAAAGCAAAAGCCGCCGTATCTGCGTGTGCTTGCCGCAAACCAAAAGGGATTGTCCCTGCTTTCCGGACGTATGGTTTCATTGTCGGTCATCACGCGGCACAGGGAGAGCGCTTCCCTTGACGACTTTGCCGCATCGCTGTATGCGCTGCAGTGCCGCGCAACGGACCTTTATGCACTGTGCTGCGTTCAACCGAAGCCATGCGGCGAAGAACAGCGGCATTCCATGCAAATCCTTTCTGATGAATGATGTTGTGCTGTAAGACACGTCGGCGATTTCTGACCATTTGCGCTGCTGAAAGACAGATGCAGATGGTTTTTCTATATGACATGATAGATATTCTGCAAATCAAACAAAAAATATGACATTTTTTCTACATGAAAATTACAAAAGTACGAATTTTTGAGAAAAAAGATATAGAAAAAAACAAAACATTGTGATAATATAATACTATATATGTACAGTTGAGAGTCTGTGTGGTTCATTGACACAGACAGTAATGAGAACCGAGAGGGGATTCCATGAATATCATTATCATCGGCTGCGGCAAGGTTGGCGCAACGCTGGCGGAGCAGCTGGTCAACGAGGGGCATGACATCACGGTGATCGACACCGACGCGGATGCCGTCAAGCACGTCACGAACATCTGTGACGTTGTGGGGATTGTCGGCAACGGCGTCATTCACAGTGTGCAGCGCGAGGCCGGCATTGATTATGCCGATATGCTGATCGCCATGACCGGCTCGGATGAACAGAATCTGCTGTGCTGCCTGATAGCAAAAAAAGCGACGGCTTGTGTGACGATTGCCCGTGTGCGCAACCCGGACTACGTAGCAGAACGCGGCTTCATCAAGGAAAAGCTCGGCATCTCCATGATCATCAATCCGGAGCTGGAATCCGCTAATGAAATCTATCGGTTGTTTTCCATTCCCTCGGCAATCGAAGTGGATACTTTTGCACGCGGACGAATCGATCTGATGAAAACCATTTTGCCGAAAGATTCACCGCTTGCCGGAATGACGATCAAATCGGCTCTCGGCCGGATGTCCGGCAAAATTCTGATCTGTGTCATTGAACGCGGCGGTGAGATCATCATTCCGTCCGGTGACGCCGTTTTGCAGATCGGCGATAAGATCTCCTTTGTCGCTACCCGTAAGGATGCAGGCTCGTTTTTCAAGAAAGCCGGCCTTTCCAATTACCACATCAAGACAATTCTGATCATCGGCGGCGGCAAGATCTCGTTTTATCTTGCGCAAAAGCTGTCGGAGGTCGGGTTCCGCGTCAAGATCATTGAAAAGAACAAAGCGCACTGCGAGTTTCTGAATACCATTCTTCCGGATGACGTCATCATCATCCACGGCGACGGCAGTGACCAGAATCTTTTGCAGGAGGAAGGCCTTGCGCAGGCGGACGGCGTTGCGTCCCTGACGGACATTGACGAAGAGAACATTATGCTTTCGCTCTTTGTACGTTCGGGGTATAAAGCGAAAACCGTCACAAAGATCAACAAGCTCAATTTTGAAGGCATCATTGACAACCTCGATCTCGGCTCCGTGATCTATCCGAAATATATCACGGCGGAAATGATCATCAGCTATGTCCGTGCACTGGAAAACACTACCGGCAGTCATGTGCAGACTCTGTATAACATTGTCGGCGGCAAGGTACAAGCGCTTGAGTTCAGTGTCCGCGCAAGCAGCGCAGTGACCGATAAACCGCTGAGTGAACTGCAGCTGAAAAAGAACCTCTTGCTTTGCTGCATCAGCCGTCACGGAAAAACGCGTATTCCTGGCGGCAGCGACAAACTGGAAGTCGGAGATTCGGTCGTTGTTGTCACAACGGACCGCAGCCTTAACGATCTCAAGGATATTCTTGCATAAGGCGGCAACAAGGAGCATTGTATGAATTATCGAATGATTGTATATTTGCTCGGCTGGGTGCTGAATGTACAAAGTCTGTGCTTGCTGCTGCCTGTGGGCGTCGGGATCTTTTACGGTGAGGCACAGTGGAAAGCCTTTGCGGTGACGGCGCTGTTTTCGCTGATGCTCGGCCTGCTGCTGACGCTGAAAAAGCCGAAACGCACGTCGTTTTACACAAAGGAAGGCTTTGTGACGGTTGCGATGAGCTGGATCATGCTCAGCCTGTTCGGCGCTGTGCCGTTCGTTCTCACACATGAGATCCCGTCCTACATTGATGCGGTGTTTGAAATGGCGTCCGGTTATTCGACCACCGGTGCGAGTATTCTTCGAAACGTTGAAGCGCTTTCGCAATGCGCGCTGTTCTGGCGCAGCTTTTCACATTGGATCGGCGGCATGGGCGTGCTTGTGTTTTTGTTGATGATCGTACCGCTGACAGGCGGCAACATGATGCAGCTCATGAAAGCGGAAAGCCCCGGCCCTTCGGTGGAAAAGCTCGTTCCGCGGGTGCGGCAGACGGCGGTCATCCTGTATTCCATTTATTTGACGATGACAATTGTCGAAATCGTGTTGCTCATGGCGGGCGGCATGCCGTGGTTTGATTCGATCACAACAGCGTTCGGTACGGCAGGTACCGGCGGTTTTGCTGTAAAAAATCTGAGCATCGGCTTTTATCACAGCTATTATCTGCAGGGCGTTGTCACTGTATTCATGATCCTGTTCGGCGTGAATTTTTCGATTTATTACCTGCTGCTGTCCAAACAATTCAAAAAGGCGCTGAAAAGTGAAGAACTTCGCTGGTATCTGGCGATCATCGCTTTTTCGATCATATGCATTACCTGGAACATCAAACAGAAGTTTTATCCGGGCAGTTGGTTTGAGGCGTTTCACAACGCAGCGTTTTCCGTCTCATCGGTGATCTCGACAACAGGATTTGCGATCGTTGACTTCTCCCGCTGGCCGCAGGTGTCAAAGTTTGTGCTGTTCCTGCTGATGTTTATCGGCGCGAGTGCCGGCAGTACCGGCGGCGGTATAAAGGTCTCCAGGATCATTTTGCTGATCAAAAGCTCACTGCGCGAGATCATCGGCATTGTGCATCCGCGGGGTGTGCATCTGGTCAAAATGGACAAAAAACGCGTGGGCGACGACGTGATCAAAGGAACGACGGCGTATTTTTCGCTTTTGATTTTGATTTACGCGGCTTCGGTATTGATTGTCAGCTTTGATGAGTTTGACATGACGACGTCCATGACGGCGGTTGCCGCGACGCTCAACAATATCGGTCCCGGTCTGGAATTGGTCGGTCCGTCAGGAAACTATGCTTCGTTTTCCGTGCTGTCAAAGCTTGTTTTAATCTTTGATATGCTGGCAGGCAGGCTGGAATTGTTCCCGATTCTTGTACTGCTGAGTCCGCAGACATGGAAGGGAAGTCTTGGCGCTATCAAAAGGAGGTTCTCATGGAACAGAAAAAGTATGTAGCAAAAAGTGAGTCGGTGACTTACGCTATCGCGGCACTCGGACAGGGTTTGGTATATAGCTGTATGAGCAGCTATATCACCGACTTTTACATGAATGTGCTGATGCTGAACGCGTGGTTTGTCATCATGCTCATGTTGTTTGCCCGTGTCTGGGATGCGATCAACGATCCGCTCATGGGTCTGATTGTTGACCGCCATATGACCAAATGGGGCAGGATGCGTCCCTATCCGCTCTTCACAGCGATTCCGATCGCTGCGCTCACCATTCTCATGTTCACGCGTCCGATCGGCTTTGCACCCGGTGATCAGAGCACCATGCTTTACGTGTATGTTGCGGTTGTCTACGTGCTTTGGGGCATGATCTATACCGCGTCGGATGTCCCGTTCT